>QHYU01000108.1 GCA_003224235.1 Acidobacteriota bacterium | reverse complement strand
TGGTTTGCGTCAGATCGGCATGGCACCATCGGCAAATCCTTGCCTCGTCTTGAATCTCTTCGGCGCAGAAGGGGCATTTCTTCATGGGCTTGCCTCCGGGGCCTTTCCGGATCAGGATATTTAACAATAGGTATACCCCAAGATTGGCGGGTGTCAATCGGTCTCAGTCGCCAGATGCGTCAACCTGGGCTCAATCGAGCCCCAGGTTCACTTTGAGAGAAAAATGCCATTGTCGTTTCCATTGTCAAAAGCGAAGCGAGAGGCGAGAATAGCGCCCATGCCTGCTTCGGATTTTGTCGTCGTCATCCTGGGTGCCGGGAAGGGCACGCGGCTGCGCTCAGGGCTGGCCAAGGTGCTGCACCGCGCCGGCGGCCGCACCCTGATCGAGCAGGTAGTGCGTGCGTGCCGGCCGCTGGGGGCTCGGGAGCTGATTGCGGTGGTCGGCCATCAGGCGGACGACGTGAAGGCGACAGTCGAGCCGCTGGGCGTCACCTCAGTCCTGCAGCAGCCGCAGCGCGGCACGGGCCATGCCATGCTGGTGGCACGCCGCGCCATCGGCCAGCGCGCCAAATATGCCGTGGTCGTGCCAGGCGACGCGCCGCTCATCCGCACCGAAACCTTGCGCGCGCTGGTGCGAACCCATCTGACCGGCAACGCCGCTGCCACCATTCTTTCGGCGCATCTGGCCGACCCCGCCGGCTACGGGCGAATCATCCGGAAGCCGGATGACAGGGTGGCGGGCATCGTCGAACAATCCGCGCTCGACGACACACAGCGCGACATCAACGAGGTCAACTCCAGCATCTACTGCTTCACGCTCGAGAACCTATGGCCCTGCCTGGTCAAGCTGCGGCCCGATAACTTCCACAAAGAACTCTACCTGACCGACGCCATTGCCCTGCTCAACCAACGGGGCGGGACTGTGCTTGCCGAAGTGGCCGCAGACGCTCGGGAGATCCTGGGCTGTAACACGCGCGCGGAACTCGCCGAGGTGGACCGCGTCCTGCGCGAGCGCAAGCGCGCCGCCTTGCTGGACGCCGGCGTCACCATTCAACTGCCGGAGACTGTGCTGATCGACCCCGAGGTGGAAGTCGGCGCGGACACGGTGATCGAGCCGTGCGTGCAACTCCTGGGCAAAACGCGGATCGGCGCGGGATGCGTGATCCGCACCGGCAGCGTGCTGAGCGATGCCGTGCTCGAGAACAACGTCACGGTCAGACCGCACTCCGTCGTCAGCGCGAGCCGCTTAGCCGAAGGCACGATGGTCGGCCCGTTCGCGCACCTGCGCGACGGCGCGCATTTGCTCGCCGGAGCGCGCGTTGGCAACTTCGTCGAGGTGAAAAAGAGCGTGCTGGGCGAAGGCACCAAAGCCATGCACCTGACCTACCTGGGCGACGCCAAAATCGGCAGCAAAACCAACATCGGCGCCGGCACGATCACCTGCAACTACGACGGCGTCAGCAAAAACCCCACGACAATCGGCAAAGGTGTGTTTGTGGGCAGCGACACTGCACTCGTCGCTCCCATTCGGGTGGGCGACGGCGCCTACATCGCCGCTGGCTCGACCGTCACCGAAAATATTCCCGCCGATGCTTTGGGCATCGCTCGCGGGCGCCAGGTCAACAAGCCCGGTTGGGCCGCCCAGCGTCGCCGGGAGGTGGCTGCAAGCAAGTCCAAAGCCGCCGCCAAGCCACCTAAGCGCTCCAGGCCCCGCCCCCGCCCCAAGGCGGCCAACCCCCGTCGCAAGGCTGCGCCTGCTAGAAAAGGCAGCAAGTCCGCGCGCCGGCGGTAGGGAGCCATCGGAGTCCAAAAATCGGACCAACCCCTTAAGATACGGGCCCGGCCGGGCTTGTGATTACAGCGGACCTTCGAAGTAATGGGTGTGGTAGAATGCGGCACGGGGGGAGCGCGCAGACGATGAAATTTGGAGTGATCGTTTTCCCCGGGTCGAACTGCGATCACGACGCGTATCACGCCATCGGGACAGTTCTCGGCCAACCGGTCGAGTTCCTGTGGCACCAATCGGAGGCGGTGGACCCCTACGACGTCGTGGTGCTGCCGGGCGGCTTCTCTTATGGTGATTACCTGCGCACGGGCGCGATCGCGCGGTTCTCGCCGGTGATGCGCGCGGTTGAGCGGTTTGTGCGCCGCGGCGGGCTGGTGCTGGGCATCTGCAACGGCTTTCAAATCCTGCTGGAGGCAGGACTGCTTCCGGGCGCGATGCTGCGCAACGCGGGGCTGCGCTTCTCCTGTCGCCATGTCCACATCCGCGTAGAGACCACGGAGACTCCTTTTACATCCGCCGCGCAGCCGGGTCAGGTGCTGAAGCTCCCGATCGCGCACTCCGAGGGGAACTACTTCTGCGACCGCGGCACGCTCGGAGAACTCGAGCGCAACGGTCAGATCGTCTTCCGGTACGTCACGCCCGAAGGCCGCGAGCATCCCTCGGCTAATCCCAACGGCTCGCTCACCAACATCGCGGGGATCCGCAACCGCGAGGGCAATGTGCTGGGCCTGATGCCGCATCCAGAGCGCGCGGTGGAAGCCGCGCTGGGCTCCGAGGACGGCCTGGTGGTTTTCCGCTCCATGTTGGAAAGCCTGACGCGGCAGGCCAGTTCCGATCCGCTGCGCGTCTCCGCCTAGCACGGTGAGCATCCCAGCAGAACACAACATTGTCGGCATGACATGCAGTTTTGTGGGGGCATGCCATCCCCCTACCGCGGCAAGCCGTACATAACGGCAAATTGTGCGTTCCGGCTTGACGGCGCTCTGCGACACACGAATCATCAAAAGTGATGCTCGAAACAGAAATAAAAGTTACGCCGGAGCTGGCCGCCGACCACGGCCTGACGGCCGAAGAGTACGCGCGCGTGCTGGCCATCCTGGGGCGTGAGCCCAACCTGACTGAACTCGGCATCTTCAGCGTAATGTGGAGCGAGCACTGCTCCTACAAGTCGAGCAAGGTCTACCTTCGCCGCCTGCCAACTCGCGGCCCGCAGGTGCTGCAAGGCCCGGGAGAGAACGCCGGTGTGGTCGAGATCGGCGACGGCCTGTGCGCTGTGTTCAAGATCGAGTCGCACAACCACCCGAGCTACGTTGAACCGTTCCAGGGCGCCGCGACCGGCGTCGGCGGCATCCTGCGCGACATCTTCACCATGGGCGCCCGGCCCATCGCTGTGCTCGACGCGCTGCGCTTCGGGCCCATCGTCGCGCACGATCACGCCAGCCCCGAGGCCATCCGGCGCAATCGCCGCATCCTCGACGGTGTGGTCAGCGGCATCGCGTTCTATGGCAACTGCTTCGGCGTGCCCACCGTTGGCGGCGAAGTTCAGTTCGAGCCCTGCTACGCTCAGAACCCGCTGGTGAACGTGCTGGCGCTGGGCATCGCCAGAAAAGAAGACCTCTTCTTCGCTCGCGCGCGCGGAGTGGGGAATCCGGTGATCTATGTTGGCGCAAAGACCGGACGCGACGGCATCCACGGGGCTTCGCTGCTGGCCTCGGCCGAATTCACCGAGGAGTCCAAACAGAAGCGGCCCAACGTGCAGGTGGGCGACCCGTTTATGGAGAAGCTGCTGCTCGAGGCGTGCCTGGAGGCGATGAAGACCGGCGCCGTGGTTGCCATCCAGGACATGGGCGCGGCCGGGCTGACCTGCTCAACCTGCGAGATGGCATCCCGCGGCGGCACCGGCATCGAAATCGATCTCGCGCGCGTGCCGCAGCGCGAAACCTCGATGACTCCTTACGAGATCATGCTGAGCGAGTCGCAGGAACGCATGCTGCTGGTGGTCGAGCGCGGCCGCGAGCAAGAAGTTCTGGAAGTTTTCCGCAAGTGGGGGCTCGACGCGGTGGAGATCGGCCGGGTAACAGAGAACGGATTGCTGCGCGTTCTCCACCACGGCCGGGTGGCGGCGGAAATCCCCGCGCACCCGCTGGCCGAGGAAGGCCCGGTGTACCAGCGTCCGATAGCGCCGCCGGCCGCGCGCGCCGAGAAGCAAGGCCGCGAACGCTACGCCGCATTCGCCGCCGAAGGCGCCGACCTCACCGAGAACTTTACGCGCCTGCTGGCCTCCCCCGCGATCGCCTCGAAGCGGTGGATCTATGAACAGTATGACCATATGGTGCGGACGAACACCCTGATGGGCCCGGGCGCGGGAGACGCGGCGGTGGTGCGCATCAAGGGCACGAAGCGCGCGCTGGCACTCAGCGTGGATGGTAACGGCCGCTGGTGCTATCTCGCTCCGCGCGTTGGAGCCATGCACGCCGTCGCGGAAGCCGCGCGGAACGTCGCCTGCTCCGGCGCGCGGCCCTGGGCCGCCACCAACTGCTTGAATTTTGGTAACCCGGAAAAGCCCGAGGTCATGTGGCAATTCAGCGAGGCTGTGGACGGAATTGCGGAAGCCTGCGTCGCGCTGAAGGTCCCCATCACCGGCGGCAACGTCAGCTTCTACAACGAGACCCTGGGCAAGTCCATCTTTCCGACGCCGACCCTCGGCGTCCTGGGCGTGCTCGAAGACGCTTCGCGCACGCTGGGGATGGCGTTCCGCGCTGAGGGTGACGTGATCGTGCTCCTCGATGGGGAGCTTGCAGGTGCCCCCTCATCTGCAACTGGAGGGGAATTCTTGTCGTCCGAATATGCGAAGACGATTCGCGGCGTGGTGGCGGGCGCGCCGCCGGCCGTCGACCTGGCCGCCGAGAGACGGCTGATCGACACCCTGGTAGCGCTCGCCGGCGAGGGTGTTCTCAGGTCAGCGCACGATATCAGCGACGGCGGGCTCGCGGTGGCGCTCGCCGAAAGCTGCTTCGCAAGCGAGGGGCTTTCGGCGGAGGTCTCGCTCGAAGGGCGAGAGCCTGCTGAGTGGGCCCTCTTCGGCGAACGCGGGGCGCGCGCGGTGGTGTCAACTTCGCCCGAGTTGCTTGCCCGCCTGCATACGATTGCGGCACAATATCAACTTCGGGCCCGAGAAATTGGCACGGTTACTCGCGGCGAATTCCGCGTGCAATACAACGGCCGAGTAGTCGTGAATGCGGCTGTGGAGTCGCTGCGCGACGCCTGGGCCAGGGCGCTCGAGCGAGCGTTGACAACCAGATGAACGCGATGGTTAACGTCGGCCGGTGGTTCACATTAATTCTTTGCCTTTTTATGGCACTGAATACTTCGGCCGCCGTCTACCTTCTGATCCACATTCACGTCGCATGGATCGGGGCATCCCTTGATTGGACCGGTATCGTCACCTACGCGCTGGCCTCCTTGCTGTTCCTCGTGGCAGCATGGGGCCTCTTCAAGTGGCGCCCTTGGGCACGCTACCTCTCATTAGCTCTTTATGGGTTGTTTCTCTCCCAGGAGGTCAAGGAAGTCGTTTTCTCTGGCGCTGATGGAATCATGGTTGTTGCCGTCACGCTCTTCACCGCAACCGTAGCTTGGCTGTTTCTACCAGGGGTGTCTGCTCAGTTCAAGCAAGGGAGAAAAACTGCGTGAATCACGCGTTCCGCCTCGAAGACGACCACTTCCGCGACCACTGCGGCGTGTTTGGCGTCTTCGGCCACCTTGAAGCCGCCAAACTGACTTACCTGGGTCTCTACGCGTTGCAGCATCGCGGCCAGGAGTCGGCGGGCATCGCCTCGACCGACGGCGCTGAGCTTTATGCGCACAAAGGCATGGGTCTGGTGGAAGAGATCTTCCAGACCGAGACGCTCGCGCGGCTGGCGGGCGATGCGGCCATCGGCCACACACGCTACTCCACCTCCGGCGAAACCTCGCTGACCAACGCCCAGCCGATCGTCATCGACTGCAACAAGGGCAAGCTGGCGCTGGGCCACAACGGCAACCTGACCAACGCCGGCGAATGGCGCCGCAGGCTCGAGCACCGCGGCTCAATCTTCCAGACCACCAGCGACACCGAGGTGATCGTGCATCTGGTGGCGCGCAGCGCGGCGCACAATCTTTCCAGCGCGATTGGCGACGCGCTGAACCAGGTGGAAGGCGCCTACTCCCTCCTGCTGCTCACTCGCGACGAGCTCTACGCCATCCGCGACCCGCGCGGTTTCCGCCCGCTCAACCTGGGTCGCCTGGGGAGCGCGTGGCTGCTGGCTTCGGAGACCTGCGCGTTCGATCTGCTGGGCGCCGAGTACGTGCGCGAGATCGAGCCGGGCGAGATGGTGCGCATCTCGCGGTCCGGGCTCGAGTCGATCCGCTTCGCGCTGCCCAAGACGCACCAATACTGCATTTTCGAGCACGTCTATTTTGCGCGGCCAGACAGCCTGATCTTCGGCCGCCCCGTAAACCGGAGCCGCGAAATGTTGGGCCGCCTGCTCGCCGCGGAGCACCCCGCCGCGGCCGATGTGGTGGTGCCAGTGCCCGACTCGGGCGTGCCGGCGGCCATCGGCTACGCACTTGAATCCGGCATTCCCTTCCGCATGGGGCTGATCCGCAACCACTACATCGGACGCACGTTCATCGAACCCGTGCAGGCCATCCGCGACTTCGGCGTAAAGGTGAAGCTCAACCCAGTGCGCGAGCTGCTCGAAGGCAGACGCGTGGTCCTGGTGGACGACTCCATCGTGCGCGGCACCACCAGCCGCAAGATCGTGCGCATGGTGCGCGAGGCCGGCGCTACCGAAGTCCATGTGCGCATCAGTTGCCCGCCGACCATTTCACCGTGCTACTACGGCATCGATACGCCCACGCGCGAGGAGCTGATCGCCTCGGCCAACTCCATCGATCAAATCCGCGAGTTCCTCGCCGCGGATTCCCTGGGCTATCTTTCGCTCGATAACTTGCGGCGCGCGGTGGGCGACACCGAAGGAGACTTTTGCAACTCGTGCTACACAGGGATTTATCCGACCGAGTTGGTCCAACTCGAAGTGGCTCACCGCGAAGGCAACTTACCGGCGCTGGTGCCTCGTGAAAACTGAAGCGCAAGTCCATCTCCGCCATCGCATCTTGAGCGAAGTGCTTTCCTGGGCCTGGGTGGCGGCAGCCTTCCTCCTGATCCACGGCACGCTAGTGCAGGCCCGCGTCATCCCCTCAGGTTCGATGGAGCGCACGCTCCTGGTGGGCGACCACCTGTTGATGAGCCGCTTCGGCTACGACGCCGGAGTGCCCTTTACCGGTTGGCACGTGCGCCTCTGGCGCGAGCCGCACCGCCAGCAGGTGGTTATCTTCCGCGCGCCGCTCCCGGGCACGCCCGACTACGTCAAGCGGGTCATCGGCCTGCCCGGCGACACCCTCGAAATTCGTCGGGGAGTGGTCTGGGTGAACGGCCAGCCGCTCGCTGAGCGCTATCTCAACGAGCCGCCCAACCCTCGTGAGAACCTTGCCGCGGTGAAGGTGCCCCCAGAGAGCTATTTCGTGATGGGCGACAACCGCGAGAACTCCTACGACAGCCGCTTCTGGGGCTTCGTGCCGCGCTCGGCGATCGTGGGCACGCCGCTGGTGATTTACATGTCTCTCCAGGCGCCCGAAGGGGCTTGGGACGCGGGGCAGATCCACGAGCGGCTCTACGCCTATCTGAATGCCGTGGCGCACCCGCGGCTGGTGCGCTGGAAGCGGTTGTTCACGACATTTTAGGCCATACAGCTAACCTGCGAGATCGCAATTTCGCGAGATTTGAGGTCATTCTTCGGCCTCCGGGATCAAAGACCCAGCACGGGTTCCAACTTCCCCTTAGCCCAGCAGAAAGAGACTTTCTGCAATGCGATACGCCGACGCTGGCGTCAGTATTGCCCTCGCCGAGCAGGCCAAGCAGCGCATCCGCCGGCTGGCTGGGCGGACCTTTACCCGCAACGTGCTTGGGGGCATCGGCGGGTTCGGCGCCCTGTTTGCGTTTGACCGTAACCGCTGGCGAGAACCGGTGCTGGTCTCGAGCGCCGACAGCGTGGGCACGAAGCTGAAAATCGCCTTTGCCATGGGAGTCCATTCCACGGTGGGGGCGGATATCGTGAACCACTGCGTCAACGACATTCTGACCTGCGGCGCCGAGCCGCTCTTCTTCCTCGACTACTTGGGCATGGGTCGGATGGACCCGGATGTCGTCGAGCAGGTGGTCGAAGGCATGAGCCGTGCCTGCCGGCTCGTAGGTTGCGCGCTGATCGGCGGGGAAACTGCGGAATTGCCGGACCTCTATCAACCGGGCGAGTACGACCTGGCCGGCTTCATTGTCGGCGTAGTCGAGCGCAGCCGGATGCTTAGCAGCAACGCCGCGCGGGCGGGCGATGTCCTGCTTGGGTTGCCTTCGACAGGGCTGCACACCAACGGCTACTCGCTGGCGCGCAAGTTGGTGTTTGAGGTCGCGCGGCTCAAGCCCGACACCTACGTCGCCGAGGTGGGCAACAAGATCGGCGCGGAACTCCTCAAGCCCCATCGTTGCTACGCTCCGGTTCTGAAAAACATCATAGCGCGCGGATGGCTTTCGGCCATAGCCCATATCACCGGCGGCGGCATCCCCGGCAATCTGCCGCGCGTGCTCCCGCGCTCGACCCAAGCGGTCGTCGAACTGGGCGCGTGGCCGGTGCCGCGCATCTTTCGCTATCTCGCCGGGATCGGCGAAATCGAACGGGACGAACTCCTGCAGACCTTCAACCTCGGTGTGGGGATGATCCTGGTCGTCCCGCCGAAAAACCTGCGCAAGGTCGAAGCCGAACTCAAGCGCCGCCGGGAGAAATTCTTCCGCATGGGACAGGTCGTTACTGCCCGTCCCGGCAAATCGCGGATCGCCTGCACAGGCACCCTGCAAATCTGAGATGTCCGCAGTACCAATCTTCGGCGGCTGAAACTACGCGGGGCACGGCGTTTCGCGGGCTCGCAAGTTGTGCTAACTTGCTGCGCTCATGACAAAGCGTATTGGAGTGCTGCTGAGCGGCCGCGGATCGAATTTTGAGGCCTTGGCCGAGAGTGTTGCCGCAGGACGCATTCCCAACGCCGAGATCGCCGTCGTCATCAGCAACCGCGAGGGCGCGCCAGGGATCGAGCGGGCCCGCGCGCGCGGTATTGAAACGCGCGTGATCCCGTCGAAGGGGCTCGAACGCGAGGCCTACGACCGCCAGGTGGTCGCGGCGCTGCGGGAAAAGCAGGTGGACCTGGTGTGTTTGGCCGGGTTTATGCGCTTGCTTTCGCCCTACTTCGTCGCGGCATTTCCCAACCGCATCCTGAACATTCACCCGTCGCTGCTGCCGGCGTTTCCCGGACTGGAGGCGCAGCGGCAGGCGCTGGAGTACGGGGTGAAATGGAGCGGGTGCACAGTGCACATCGTGGATGAAAACCTCGACGCCGGCCCCATCGTCACGCAGGCCGTGGTGCCGGTACTCGATGACGATACACTCGAGACGCTGGCCGACCGCATCCTGAAAGAGGAGCACCGCATCTACTCCGAGGCCGTGCGCCTCGTGCTCGAAGGCCGCTTCCGCATCGAGGGCCGCCGCGTGATACAGACCGCGGCAGAAAAGCGAAGAGCGAATGAGGCCTGACGCAAAACTGAAATCGATGCATTTCAGGCCGGTTGACGAGCAGCTCGCCTACCTGCGCAAGGGCGCCGCGGAAATCATCCGCGAAGAGGAGCTGAAGGCCAAGCTCGAAAAGTCCCTGTCCACCGGCGCGCCGCTGCGCGTGAAGCTGGGCGTGGACCCCACGGCACCGGACATTCACCTGGGCCACACGGTGGTGATCCGGAAGCTGAAACATTTTCAGGACCTCGGCCACACCGCTATTTTTCTGATCGGCGACTTTACCGCGATGGTCGGCGACCCCACCGGCCAGTCTGAGACACGCCCGCCTCTATCTCCCGAGCAGGTGCAGGCCAACGCGACAACGTATCTTGAGCAGGTGTACAAGATCCTCGACCGGGAAAAGACCGAAGTCCGGTACAACAGCGAGTGGCTCGGAAAACTCACCGGGCACGACATGATCAAGCTGTGCGGGCACTACCGGCTGGCGCGCATGCTTGAACGCGAAGATTTCCGCTCGCGCCTGGCCGGCAATCAGCCCATCGCCATCCATGAGCTGCTCTACCCGCTGCTGCAGGCCTACGATTCAGTTGCGCTCGAGGCTGATGTCGAACTGGGCGCCACCGAACAGAAGTTCAATCTGCTGGCAGGGCGCGAAATCCAGCGCGAATATGGCCAGCCCTCACAGGTGGCTTTCACCGTGCCCATCTTGGTGGGCACCGACGGCGAACGCAAGATGTCGAAGAGCTTGGGCAACTACGTCGGCATCACCGAGTCGCCGGGCGAAATGTTCGGCAAGCTGATGTCCATCCCCGACGAGCTTATGTGGTCGTACTACGAATTGCTCACCGATCTGCCGCCCGTCGAAATTATAGGGCTCCGGCAGCGCGCCGAGAGCGGCAAAGCGCACCCGAGGGACGTGAAGACCAACCTTGCACAGGAAATTGTCGCCGGCTTCCATAGCAAAGACGCTGCGCAGAAAGCTGCCGAGGAGTTCCGGCGAGTCTTCAGCGAGCGGCAGGCACCAACGGAGGTAACCCAATGGTTCGTGCCTCAAACCGGCAAAGAAAAGCTAGCAAAGCTCCTGGTTCGATGGGCAGATCTCTCTTCTCGGGCAGAGGCAGAGCGCTTGATCAGGCAAGGCGCAGTCGAAATCGATGACAAGACTATATCTGATCCAGCTTACGAGATTGATTTCAACAAACCCCGCACGTTCAGCATACGCGTAGGGAAGCGCAAGTTCTTCAAAGTAGAAGTTCAGTAGTCACTTCCGCTCGGCCAAGCGCTTCAGGCGAGCCAGGTCACGGCGGCTGACGGTGTCTCCGGCACGCATAGCCATGCGGGCCTACTTCTGCTCAGCGAACTTATCGTCCTGAGGCCCGAGGCAGCACGTCAGGGCAAGCGTCGCCCCGCTCAGACACGCTACCAGAGCTTAAGGGCAACAGCGTAACCCGTGAGCAAGCCGTGGAAGAACGCTTGGCGCTGCTTCTGGTTGGAGTCTTTATAGCGCCGCGCGGCTTGGTCGAGCGCCTTCAACAATTTCTCACGCCGCTGCTGGCGGGTGCCTCCGGCAAGCAGCTTGTCAACCAACAACTGAACCGCCTCATCGTCAGCAATCGTATATTTATGCGCGTGACGTGCCATAGGGACCTCCTGCGCAAGCAATTATAACCCTGCGAGCCGATCGGGGTTCTAAGATTACAGGCGTACTGCACTTGAGAAGGCGAGCAATCCAAGCTAGCGACGCTCAGCGAGTTTCTTCAGGCGGACAAGGTCACCGCGGTCGCGGCGGGCGACGGCGTGCCGGGTCAACAGCCAGTCAACGATGTGGCCCAGGCGGCCGGGAAGATCGTAGTCATCGCGCATGCGGACAAGCGTGCCACCAGGGCCGGGGCCGAGCTCCCAGCGCTGCAACCCACGGATGCCGTAGGCATCCTGGAAGCGCCATTCGAGCAGTCGCTGATAGGCATAATCGGTGATGACGACAGTGTGGGAGACTTCCTTGTGGCCCAGGCGTGCCGTGATGCGAACCTTGAGGCCTACCTGAAATTCTGCTGCGCCGCCTTGCACCTCGAAGGTACACTCCGTTTCCGCGCCGTACCAGTAAGGCATGCGCTGCGGCACGAAAAAGACGAATACGCGGTCGGGTGGCGCAGCAATTTCAGTGGTGAATGCGAGCTTGGCCATCGCAGGTGAGCCGCAGTCTAGCACCGCCGAGGATGACAGAGAGACTCCTCGGCCCGACACACCGCCGGGCCTTGGAAAGATAGGCGAAAAGAGGGCCACGAATTTGGAAACGTGTGCTGAGGTAAGCCACGAGCGCGCGGCAGGCTTTATTGTGCCGCGAAGACGAGCGCCGCGGCGCCAAGGACGCGGCGGCTGCGCCGCTCCTGCACGAAGACCACCGCCCGGAGATTCTCGCGTTTCCAGTTGGGGGCCAGCGTCACCATGGGTTGGGCAGCAAAGGCGATGGCCACCCGCGGATTAGCCTTGCCAATGGGTCTGAGCTCGCGCACGACCGCGAAGTGGTCAAATCTGCTGCCGGCGTTTTCGCCGCGCAGCACCTCAGAGTGTAGGTTGCTTTCGGTGATCGCTAGATAGACTTCAGGTGTGTCCCCAGTCGCGGTTTCGCCCAACTCTTCCACGCGAACGTCCAGGGGAATCCCAAGCGCGGCACTTTTTGCGGCGGCCAGGTCCCGCGCCTGCCCGGAAGGGATCGGGGCCCACCGCAGATACACCGCCGCCTTGGGAGCCTGCGCCTCCTGAAGGATGGCCTGCCGCGCGCGGCCTTCGGAGCTGCCCACAAACTCAGTTCGCCCATCGACGATCATTTGCGGGGTGTACACCTGGTTGCTCCCGAAGACCTGCGCGTAGCCGTTTTGCCGCTCGCTGAACTCCGCCGAGGAATAAGGGTCGCGCCAGCCGAGATGGTTCCAGTAGTCCACATGCTCTTTCAGCGCAATGACTTCAGCGCCCGCGACCGGCTGGGTTTTCTCCAGCCGCGCAATCAGCGCATCAGCGGGCGGGCAGCTCGAGCAGCCCTCCGAGGTAAACAGCTCGACCAGCACAGGTGTGCGCTTGCCGTCGCTGGGTCGTGGCGACGCGGAGACGCCCTGCGCGGCCGCGCCTCTCTTGTAAGCCGTCCCAACGGCGAAAAACGTCAAACCAGCCACCACACATGCCAAGCTGAGCCGGAGCTTCATGTGCATTCCCCCGTGCGATTCGAGTCCATTGTATCTTGGATGCTCTTCGGCGTCCCGAAGCCGCCAGGAGTTGCGTCAGGGATTGAGCTTCGGGGAAGGGCGGCGCTCGAAGCGCGGCGCCACAACGATGCGCAAGATTCGGTGGTGCGACCTACTTCACGAACTGGGGCGCTTGACCCTTGGACCAGGGATCGTAGGTGCGCGCAAAGATGAGCCGCTCGGCCAGCGGCGGGTGGCTATAGAGCCAGACCCGAATGAATTCCGGCGGATTCGGGTCGGATAAGTTGACCTCGCCCATCAGCTGGAAGGCTTCCGCGGCGACTTCACCAGAATTGGGCACAATGCCGTGGATCACCTCGAGGCCGTAGACATCCGCCTGATGCTCCACGTAGCGGCTGAATGAATTGCCAGCCGGCTCGGCCAGAAAACTAAATACAGAAAGTAGGAGCAGCAGTACCGGCAGCGAGGCCCAGTCATCGGCGCCGCGAACAGCCCAGCGCCCGCCCCAGCGTGCGAGCACCCCTTGCATTCCCCGGAACCCCAGGTAGAGGCCCACCAGCAGGAGGCCAGCAAAGAAGGCCAGGCCCTTGGGAACATGGTGCAAGACGTAGTGGCCCATCTCGTGGCCGAACACGGACAGGGTCTGCGGCAGGGTCGCCTTTGCGATCGTGGTGTCCCACACCACCACGCGTTTTGAGGCCCCGATGCCGGTCACGTAGGCGTTCAGCGATTTCAGCTTTGTGCTGGCGTTCATCTCGAACATGCGCTCGCGCGGGATGACCAAGCCGCCGTGCTGCACGACTCGTTCAATCTCCGCGGCGAGTTGGGGCTGCTTCGGAGCAAGCGGCTCAAACTTGTAGAACAGCGGGTCAATTACCAAGGGGCTGATGAAAACAACGAAGACAAGAATGGGCAGTGCCGCTAGCCAAAAATAGAACCACCAGCGCCGCGGGCTGCGCCGGATGACGCCGTAAAGAATCCAGACCAAGACCGTAAAGATAACTATCGAGATGAGTTGTTCCTTCGTCCATTCCCACGTCCAAGAACTCCAGCCTTGCACCGACTGGTCGTACTTCCGCGCGAGCCAGTGGCGGTAAATCTCCGTGGGCAGGTCCAGCACGCTAGTAGTCAGCAGGAAGAGCGATGTGTACACCAGCGCCTGGACAAAGCGTCGTGACGACGCGCGCTCAGCCCAGTCGCGAAATTCCGGCGCGAGCCGCCAGCCAAGCACCAACAGCAGGATCAACATGCCATAAGCGGCAGCGAAGAAATGCAGCCGGTACCGCGCGCGCGCGTAGGCTACCGCCTGCTGGTACTTCTCGGGAGAAAGTTGGTATCCCTTCACAATTTTGAGCTCGGTTTTTTGCTCGGGCTGTGCAGCTTGTCTCAAAGAGCTCGGAGTTTGGGCCGAACCCGCGCCCGCAGGCTGGGGCGGAGCGCCTTGACCGGCCTGGCTCGCGGCGAAACTCGGGGCACCGGCTGCTGCGGCCAACAGCGGCAGCAAACAGGAAACAATAAATAGAACCTTGGGTCGAGTCAGGGTACCTCCCTCGCGCCTTCCGATAGAAAATACGGGCTCTCCACCGGCGCTTCTGGGCGGGAGTATGCTCCCTCCCCTGCGGACCGCGCAAGCATCGGGGCGCGGGATGGACACACCTGAAGCAGCGGACTAAAATATGGCGTGGATATGCCCAAACTTCGCATCGGGGTCTGGGCCAGCGGCCTGCTCCTGCTCGCCGGGTGGGCCTCCCCGTGCCATGCCCAGCTTGTGCGGGAGGAACCTGAAAAGCGCAAGCCCGAGCAGCAAGAACGCAAAGTCGAAAAACTCGCGCTCGAACAGATCCTCGAACGCCTTCCCCAGCGGGTAACCTCGAAACCAGGCACCCGGGGCGATATGGTGAATTTCCTACTCATCGGGTCGAAGGAAAAGATCGAGGCCTCCTTGCGCGCAGCGGGATGGGTTGAGGCGGACCGCGATAATACGCAGGCTGCGGTGCACGCCATCCTGAGCACCATAGAGAAAAAGGGCTACACCGAAATGCCCATGAGCCTGCTCTACCTTTTCGGGCGCCCGCAGGACTACGGCTTTGCCCATGCCTTGCCGCTGGCGGTAGCCGCCGAGCGCCACCACTTTCGCCTGTGGAAGGCACCTTGGCAAACCGCGGACGGCGAGACGGTTTGGGTAGGCGCGGGCACGCACGACATCGGCATCGAGCGCGCCATCGACGGGACGCTCACGCATCAGATCGACCCCGAAGTGGACAAGGAACGCGAGTACATCGCTGAGACGCTCCAGGATGCGGAAAAAGTGAAGCAGCTCCGCTATCTGCGTCCCGCTGAGCCCGTGCTCGAGGCCACCACCGCCACAGGGGCTTCCTACCGCTCCGACGGGCGCATCCTGGTCATCACTCTCAAGTAGCCCAGCCGCACAAACCTTCAGCGGCCCAGCGGCAGTGGTGAAGTGTGACGCGGCCTTCCGGCGCCGGCTGAACCGCCGGTATTACTTCGGCTCCAAGATCAGCGGCAGGCCGGTGCGCGCGCTGCCAATGATTACCACCTTCGCGTTGTGGCTGGTGGCAAGTTTCTCTGTGGCCTCGATGCCTTTCCATTCCAGCAACTGCGGGCTGATCCCCTGCGCCACGATGCGCTGGAAGTCCGCTATGCCTTGGGCCTCAATGCGCTTGCGCTCGGCCTCCTGCTTTTCCTTCTGCAGCACGAAGCTCATGCGCAATGCCTCCTGCTCGGCCTGCTGCTTGGCCTCGATGGAAGACTTGAGCATCGCCGGCAACTGGACGTCGCGCAGCAGCACGCTCTCGACGACGATGCCCCGCGGTCCCAGCACGCGCCCAAGCTCGTCCTGGATTTTGAGCGCCACTTCCTCGCGCGCGCCGGTATAGAGGGCGTTGGCGCTGTGGGCCGCGGTCACCGCGCGGATGGCCGCGCGCAGGTTGGGCTCGATAAACACGTCCGCATAGTTCCTCCCGAGGTCCTGGAAGACCCGGGCGGCCCTGGTGCGGTCGAGCTTGAAGATCAGCGAGGTGTCGAGCGCTATGATCAGGCCTTCGTTGGAAGGCACGCTGGCCGACTCCTTGATCGATTGCGTCTGGATGGACAGTTTGTTGTTCACCTTGAGGGGATTAATCATGTGAATGCCCTCGTCGAGCACGTCGCCGGTTACCCTGCCGAACAGCGTGAGCACACCGACGTGCCCAGTGGGCACCGAGGTCACCGAAGACCACAGCAGAATGAGCAGCACGATCCCGCCCACGATCCTTCCGACACCCAGCGACAGCCAGTTTTTGGGCGCCGCCATACGCAGCGTCGGACCACGGTCCCCGGGGCCTTTGCTGAAAACGTTCATGTTCGCCTCCCGTCAGAATTTTCTGCGGCTTGCCAAGCGCGGCGACCATTGTACATGGCCGCGGGCGCGCGGCATCCGAGGAAGCCAGAAGGCGGCTTGCCGTGCGGGCGTGGACCAAAGAGTAGGGGCGCACCAAAGCTTCAGCGTGATAGGCCCGCATGAGACATACCTGCGGCAGCAGCAATATTTGGCGAGCCTGGCCGACAAGCCTCAGGCTATGGCTTGCGCGCTACCCTTTTGTGAGCACGCCAAAACAGAATGGGCGGAGAGAGTCCTCCGTGGCGAGAAAGCACGGGGCAGGGCTTGCCGGGTTTGAAACACGACCCCTACTAATTGTGTGTTTTTTCCTTGACACGCCAGAGCCCCTGTCCCAGAATCCCGCCAGCTTTTCCCGGTTGCAGGGCCGAGACTCTGCGTGGGGGTACCGTGCAGTATTTGCCAGGCTGGACCGTGCAATGCATCAACCCCGACTGCGAGGCGCGCGGCTTGTGGCTGCGCGTTGACGCGGCCCGGTCGGAACTGTGCAGCAACTGCGGTGCTCCGCTGCGCAACGTGCCGCCGCCGCTGGGGCCGCGGCTGCGTTTGCGCCCGCGCTCCCTGGGCACCTACCGGCCCAGGCGCTAGCACCGACCGGAGCCTCGACGGTCACTACAGAGCGTAGCTCGCCGTCCTAGTAGCACCCATGTTCGCTACGGCGACGCACCTCCGCCGCGTTCGCCCGCCACACTACTTCTCTCAGCACAGTTGCAAGGGGTCTAACAGAGGGGGCCAAGCTCAGGCTGTTACAGGGCCGTAAAAATGAGGAGCGGCCGGTGGGGGTGCCGGCCGCTCAGGGCGTGGGGTGATGGAGGGTACAACGTGCTCCGGATTTAGTGCGACGAAAACCTGTCAGGGGCTTTGAGGGGGGTGGTTTTCATCTCAGTCGCCTAATTCCGAACACGGTGCGATTCTGCCTGGAGGCAGGCTTTGGGTCGATGGCCTAGTAGGTTCAATCTACGGGGTACGAAAGTACTAGCGAACCTGGCGTCATTTTTCGGCGAGCTTGCTCCAGCTTCGCCCTCGTCTGCATCACAGAGCGGGAAGCAGCAACATCCCGAGACCTCGGGACGCGCACCCGATCTGGCGCTACAGTGTGCCGGGTGTCGCCGTACCAGCGGGCTTGTCGCCCGGGCCGGCGGTGGGGGGCTTGTCGACCCACCACCACATTGGCGGAAGCGATTTCTGCTCGGGCCAGATTTGATTGAGCGTGTCGCCTTCAAACAGTTCGCCGTTTTTCATCACATAGCGAACGGTATTGGTGTTATGGATGTCCTCGAGCGGATTTTTATCCAAAATGACCAGGTCAGCCAGTTTGCCTGGCTCCAAGCTGCCTATGTCCTGCGCTAAGCCGATCATCTCGGCCCCGTGGAGCGTCGCAGCGCGCAGCACCTCCATGGGTTTTGCGCCGCCGCTGGCCAGCGCCCACATCTCCCAGTGGTAGCCCAAGCCCTGCAACTCCCCATGGCTGCCGATGCCAACGTGGCCGCCGGCGCGGATGATCTTGACGGCCTGCGCCGCCAGCTTTGGATAGGAGTACTCATCCTTTCGAAACCATCCTGGCCGCCGCTTGGCCTTGGCATCGAGCAGGTTGTGGGGCGTAAAGCGGTTAAGCTTGGGCAGATCGTGCACCTCCGTACTGGAGAAGTAGTCGTTTTCGGCGAAGGGGCTGCCGTAGGCCACGATGAACGTGGGGGTATAGCCGATTCCCGACTGCGCGACCAGCTCCACCACGTCCTTGTACAGCGGAAGGATCGGCAGGGTGTGCTCGTTGCCGGAAAATCCGTCGAGCACGTGCGTCAGGTTCAGCTTGAGGTCCAGAGCTCCCTCGGTGGTGGGCATCATCTCGAGTTCCTTGCTGGCCTCGACCATCCACTGCCGCTGCTTGCGATTGCCAACGATGTAGCTCTTGAGATTTCGCGTGCGGTAATACTTTTTGTAGCGGGTCAGCACGCCCTTCACTTCCTCGAGCGACTTGAAATTGTTGTTGGAGAAGATGCCGGGGCCGGTCGAGTAGGCACGCAGGCCGAGGATTTCACCGGCGTCCACCAGGTCCTGGTAGGCAAACATGTCGTTCGTCGCTGTCTGAACGTCCAGGCCCGTGGTGACGCCATAGGCTAGGTTGGCGAGAAAACTCCAATTCTGCAGGTCCAAGATGCCGCGGCGAATCTCGAACCAATGCGCGTGGGTGTCCACGAAGCCAGGCACGATAGTCTTGCCGCGCACGTCGAAACTGCGCGCCCCGGCCGGGACCTTACCGCTGCGCCGGCTAACCGAGGTGATGTGATTATCGGTCACCACCACGTCGGCGTCGTCGAGCACTTGCTCGCCGCGCATGGTGATGACTCTCGCGCCGCGCAACATAATTGTGCCCTTTGGCGTTTTGCGCGGCACCTCAACGATTGCCTCGATCTCCTGGATGTTCGCGGCCTGCTCTTTCTTCTCCTCCTTGGCGGCCTTGTCTCCAGGCACCTGTTGCTTCGAGGCGCCCTTCGCCTCGTCCGGCGTGGGACTGCTCGCCGAAACCTGGTCAGCCTCAGCGTCCTTCTTCTCTTCGTCCGCTTTTTTCTCCTCGTCCTCTTTCTTGGGCGGCTCGAAGGTGACAGTGTCAAAGGCTTGGCGGAAGAAGCTCGGACCTATCGCCCAGGTGATGGTCTTGCCGTCGTCGGCCCAGTCAAAATAGTCGGCACCGACGTCGGTCAGTTTCTTGAGCGGGACGCTCGGCGAGTTGACGTTGACCGTGGGGGTCTCACCCCCCACTTCAGGCATGGCCGCCAGATAGAGCTGGTTCATCACCTGGGCCAACACCCACTTCCCATCCGGGCTCGCGCGCACTTCATCGGCCGGCACCGGTTCTTCGACAAAGTAGAGACCCATGCCGGTCACTTTGAGGTGTACGCGGCGGTCGGTGCCATCGAACCGCAACGAAATCAAGCCTTGGTCGGAGTAGACGTAGATGCGGTCCTTCTCATGGGTGAAGTGAGGGCGGCCCACGCCTCGTGCCGGGAGAATCAGATTGGCCTCGCCGCCCTCAGCAGCAATCCACACCAAATCCGCGCCAGGGGTCTGTCCGAAGTCGAACTGCCGCACCATGCGATCGTGCGCTGAGCCGCGCAGCGCAACAATCCGCGCGCCGTCGGGCGTCCACGCAGGCTCGCTGTAGAACGCCGCGAGCCGCGTCAACTGCTGCGGCTGGCCTTGGCCATCGGCGCGCACCTTCCAGATCTGCCCGCCGTCACTGGACCAGGTGACGTACGCCAGCCACTGCCCGTCCGGCGACCACGTGGGCTGAAACTCCCGCGCGTTGCCCGAAGTCACGCGCCGCGGCTTGCCCCCGGGAATGTCCATCATGTAGAGGTGCGTCAGCGCCGAGAACACCAGGCGTTTGCTGTCGGGCGATTGCGCCGCGTCCTGGATGAGTCGCGCGCGCACCGGGTCCTGCTCCACGCGCCGGGGGAAATTCAACCTCGGCCCAAGCTCCTGTGACACTTGCGCGGTGAACGGAATCACGCGGTCTTCGCCCTTCTCAATGCTCAACCGGTGAATCTTCCCGCCGTAGGAGACGACGATCTCCTTACCATCGGGCAAGAAGGCGTAGCCGG
>QHYU01000107.1 GCA_003224235.1 Acidobacteriota bacterium | reverse complement strand
CAACAGCCTGGTCGCCGATTTCCGGCAATCTAACTGGCGGCGGCACGCTTTCGACCATCGCCGTCGCGCCCGGCAATTCCAGCGTTGTTTACACGGGCAGCAGCACTGGGCACGTACAAGTGAGCGCGAACGTCGCTGCGGGCTCCGGTACGTTTAACGACGTCAGCATAGGGCTACCCCGGCGCGCGGTTACCCAAATCGGTGTTGATGCCAGCGATGCAACAGGCAGGACAGCCTATGTTACGTTTTCGGGCTTCACTTTTGGGACAGATACTCAGGGCCACGTTTTCAAGACCATTAACGGCGGCACGGTTTGGACGGACATCAGCATCGCCCCATTCAGCACAACCCCGTTGCCTAATACTCCGGTCAACGACATCGCCATTGATCCCGACGACCCGACCCACCGGACGCTCTACGTCGCCACCGACGTCGGGGTCTTCCAAACCACTGATGGCGGAGTCACCTGGACGACGCTGAGCACGGGCCTGCCTCGCGTCGCGGTGTTGTCGCTCAAGCTGCGCCGCGAATCGCGCACGCTGCGTGCCGCCACGCACGGCCGCGGCGTTTGGGACCTGAAACTCCCCAATCTGGCCGGCACGCCGTCGTTCAATCTCAGCTCGATTCAGCCGTCCACTGCCACGGCAGGCTCGGCGGGCTTCACGCTCACACTGAACGGCAACGGATTCACCGCGAACTCGATTGTCCGCTGGACGATTGGAACAAGCACAACAACCGTCACCCCGACCCCCCCTGTAAACGCGAATCAACTAACTGCAAACATTACCGCTACCCTGGTGGGAGCAGCCGCGGCAGTGCAAGTGACCGTATCTGATCCCGGGCAAGCCAACCCAACCAACTCGTTGGTTTTTAGCGTCACTGGTCCGGCGCCAACCATCAATCCTCCGCTCAATCCGGCCACTGCGACAGCAGGGTCCGGCGACACTCCCCTCACTCTGAACGGCACGAACTTCATAAGTGGCTCGAAAGTGAATTGGAATGGCAGCCCGTTGCCTACGACCACTGTTGTCAGCGCGACGCAGGTGACCACTACTATCCCACAGGCCCTGTTGGCCTTCGGCGGCGTCAACACGGTGACCGTGGTGAACCCCGCACCAGGCGGGGGGCCATCGAATGGCGCCGACTTCACAGTTAACTCGCTGCCGCCGGCGAACGACAACTTCACCAACGCCACCGCCCTAACCAGCGGAAGCTTCTCCAGCACAGTGGACAGCTTTGGCGCAACCATCGAAGCGACCGATCCGGTGCCCACATGTGCTCCGGGGAGCGCCAACCCGCCCATTAAGACGGTCTGGTACAGGTTCATCGCCGGCGGAAACGGCAGCGTCACCGCCGACACGATTGGCAGCTCCTATGACACTATCTTGACGGTTTGGACCGGCTCGCCGGGTAACTTTACGAATGTCGCTTGCAACGATGACATCGACCTCGGGTTCAACATCCAGTCGCGCGTCATCTTCAACGTTACTTCGGGGACGACCTATTTCTTGATGGTCAGCGCGTTCGGCAGCCCGCCCGATCCCCGGTCAGTTGGCCTCGGCGGTAGGACTGTTTTTAACCTCACGACCTCAGTGCCCGTCGGCGGTGACTTCGCGGTCAGCAGCCCCACCGGCATGCAGACCGTTAACGCGGGCCAGTCAGCCAGCTATACCATTACAGTGACGCCGCAGAACGGCTTCAACGCTGCGGTCATGTTTAGTCCAAGTAGCTGCAGCTTCAGCCCGGCAGCCATCGGGACTTCATGCAGCTTTAATCCGACCTCAGTTACGCCGGGAACGACGCCAGGGAATTCCACGATGCTCACCATCTCAACAACGGCTCGCTCTTTGCTGCCCCTGGGTCCATCCATCCGGCAATGGCCGAGGCCGGTGCTGGCTCCGTTGCTTGCGGCCATCGCGTTAGCTCTGGCTGCGGCCATGCTTGCGGCGCTTCAGGCGAAGCGTCGCAGGCTGGCTGCGTACCTGCCGCTGGCCGCATTGCTGGTGCTATTGGCGCTCCACACGGTCAGCTGCGGCGGCGGCGGTGGCGGCACGCCTCCGCCGATGGGAACGCAAGCGGGCACCTACACGGTCACCGTGACCGGCACATCCGGCACGACAACGCACAATGCCACCGTCACCTTGAAGGTGAACTGAGCAAGATCCCTTGCGCAAGGGTTCAGTCTGAAAGCTTCATGCTGAAGCACGATTCACGCTGAAGGTTTCATGCTGCAAGGCCTCAGCGGCTGAAGAGTCTGTGTGAAAACTCAAGTTCTTCGTCAGGGCACGCCTTCAGGCGTGCCGCAAGTCGGGCCACTTCAATATCTCTTCAGCGGCTTCAGCCGCTGAGGCCCGATCAAGTCGGGGTTTTCACACGGACTCTGAAGCCCCTGCTATTGCTTGTCTTCTTGTGTCGGAGCTGAAGCTGCTACCCGCCAAGGTGCGGTTGATCACTTGAAGGGCGGGGCAGTGAGGTCCACATTGCCGCCCGAGAGGATGATCCCGACCTTCTTGCTTTCCGCGTCCAGCTGGCGCCCCAGCACCGGCGCTACCGCCACGGCCGCTGACGGCTCGATCACCAGCTTCATTCGCTCCCAGACCTGCCGCATCGCGGCGATGATCTCTTCCTCGGTGACCAGAGCGATCCGCTCGACGTGACGTTGCAGGATCGCAAACGTCCGCTCGCAGAGCGACGCGCGAAGCCCGTCGGCAATCGTGTCCGGCTGATCGAGCGCCCCGGCAGATTTGGAAGGCAAAGAGCGCGTCTCGATTCGCCCGGCGGCGAGCGAGCGGAAAGCATCGTCGGCGTTTTTCGGTTCACAGCCGATCACGCGAATGGCTGCCCGCAGACTTTTTGCCGCGATGGCCGAGCCGCTGAGCAGCCCGCCACCGCTCACCGGCGCCAAGATGAAGTCCAAATCGGGCACATCTTCCAGCAACTCCATTGCCGCGGTGGCTTGCCCGGCAATGATGCGATCGTCGTTGTACGGGTGCACCAGCACCGCGCCGGTCCGGCGAATGATTTCTGCCGCGGTCGCCTCACGCGCGGCAAGGTTTGGTTCGCAGTACGTGATCGCGCCGCCGTAGCTCTCGACGGCTTTGCACTTGGCTACCGGCGCGTTCGACGGCATCACAATCCACGCACGCGTCCCACGGTGCCTTGCCGCCAGCGCCACTGCCGCGGCATGATTCCCGGAGGAGTGGGTCACGACCCCTCGCGCCGCTTCTTCCTCGCTCAACGAGAAGATGGCGTTGGTGGCCCCGCGGATCTTGAAAGACCCGGTCTTCTGCAGATTCTCACACTTGAAGTAGAGCCGCGTGCGGGCGATGGCATCGAGCGACGCCGAGGTCATCACGGGCGTGCGATGGATGTGCGACGCGATGCGGCGGTGCGCCGCTCGGATGGTCTCGAGGTCTGGGCCCGCCATCTCACGCTCGGGCGCCGTCGGGGTTGTGCTCATGGTGTCTCGCAAATCTCTCCGCGAGGTTCGCGGTGTTTGCGTCCGGATGCTTCGGGACTGCGAAACATTATGGCATAGTCTTTGCCATCATGCCGGCCACGCTTACGGCAGACTCGCTCCGCATTTGCCTCGCCGCCTTCCTGCGCTCGCTGGGCGTGGGAATGACCGGCGTGTTGCTGGCAATCTATCTCAGCTCAGTGGGGTGGAACGTCCGCACCGTGGGCATGCTGGTGACGGTTGGACTCTCCGGAGTTGCGGTCGCCACGCTGCTAACCAGCTTTCTTGCCGACCATGCGGGCCGCCGCCGCACGCTGGTGGTGCTGGGCCTGCTCACCGCGCTGGGCGCGCTGGCCCTGGCCACGACGCGGCGGCTCGAACTACTTCTCTTCGCCGCGTTCTTCGGCATGATCAACGGGCTGGGGCGCGACCGCGGCCCGGCCTACGCCCTCGAGCAGGCCCTGCTGCCGGAGACCACCACGCCCGAGCGCCGCACCTACTTACTAGCCTGGTATGGCCTGATCCTCGACGTGGGCCTGGCAATCGGCAGCTTGCTGGCCGGAGTGCCAGCTCTTCTGCGCGGCCACTGGGGATGGCCGCAGCAGTCCGCCTATAGTGTGGCTTGGTTTATCTCCGCCGCGCTGGCCCTTGGGGCGGCTGCGCTCTCGGCCACGCTCTCATCGCGGGTGGAGATCGCCGCTCCGCGACTCGACGGCCCGCGCCGCCTCGCCCCGAACATCACGGCCGAATCGAAGCGGCGCATCGCCAAGCTTGCGGCGCTGACCGGGATGGACAGCCTGGGCGGCGGCTTTCTAACCAGTGCGCTGCTGTCTTACTGGTTTTTCCGGCGTTTCGGCATCGGCGAGGAGTGGCTGGGGCCGCTCTTTTTCGGCGCGCGTGTGGCGAACGCCGCTTCGCACTTGGTGGCAGCGTGGCTGGCACGTCGCATCGGCCTGGTCAATACCATGGTTTTCACCCACATTCCGTCGAGCGTGTTTCTGTTGGCTGCAGCTCTTGCCCCGAACTTCGTCTGGGCCACCGCGCTGTTCTTGGCGCGCGAGGCGCTGGTGGAAATGGATGTGCCCACGCGCCAGTCTTACATCCTTGCGGTCGTGCGCCCTGAGGAGCGCGCGTTTGCCAGCGGCATAACCACGCTCACGCGCAACGTCGCATACGCCTTGGCTCCCGCTGGCGCGGGCCTCGCCATGAGCGGGGTGGCCCTGGCAAGCCCGCTCATCCTTGGCGCAGGCACAAAGATCGCCTACGACCTCCTGCTCTATTTTTCCTTCCGGCGAATTCGGCCGCCCGAAGAATTAAAGTAGTAAAGGATCAGCGGACACTTGCGGCGCGGACGCGCGTCCCCCCAGTCCGGAGTAGGGTATTTGACGCGAGCCGGGGTTGCGCATAGGCTGGGGTTCTGCGCGGCAAGAATCGGATTGGGGGGACTAAAAGGCCAGAGTGAGTGTTCAAGCCCGCTGCTACGCGAGGCAACCACGGGATCGCCCAAGGAGACACGCATGGCGAAGCTAGCACTGGTGTACGGGATGCGTTTGTTCCCGGCCGAGGAACTCGACGAGGTGATGGAGGCCACCATAAAGCTGAAAAGTGGTCGCACAGCTCGCGTCACCATGCACCTGATCGAAGGCAGCAAGAAGGAGATTGAAAATACCCTGCAAAGATCCATCGAGGCGTTTTTTGAGATGTACCCGGAAATCTAAGAGCAGTCTGCACAGGCCGACCGCGACACAAGGCCCACAGAGCAGGAATTGATGGGGACAGGGTGCGGGCGAAAATGACGAGGCTCTTGGAGCGGGCGCTGGCCGGGCTGGGCCAAGATGCGGAGAGCCGCCCCGGAGGGCCTGGGGCGCTGAACCACGAGACGCAACGCCTGTTTGCCTACCACCACGCCACCAAGCACACCTACTACTCGGTGCGCGCCGGGGCACACTTCCTCGACTGGCGCAATCAACCCAGCCCCTTCCGCGTCTATCAAGGCGCGCGAACGATCAAACTGGAGCGGAATCCGAGTTTTCCGGCCGTGGGCACGTTTGAGGCCATGGCAGGACTCGGAGAAGGAGGTGAAGGAGGTGAAGGAGGTAGAGGAAGTAAGGGAGGTAAAGGAGCGGGAGAAGGGACACAATCGGCGGTGCGGCTTGACAGCGTTTGGCTGAGCCGGTTGCTGTGGTATTCGATGGCCATAAGCGCCTGGAAGCAAGTGCCCCAAACTGGTATCCGGTACAGCCTGCGCGTAAATCCATCTTCCGGAAACCTGCACCCCACAGAAACCCATCTGGCTCTGTGCGGCTTCGACGGCCTGGACGATGGCCTCTACCATTACCGCGCCGACACGCACGCGCTCGAGCGGCGCGGCCGCGGCGACTGGGTCGGCGAGCTTGCCCGCGCTCTCGAGCTGGACGCGGCCGCTCGGCTAGCGTGCCCGAGGCTCATCGTGGCACTGACCTCGATCTTTTGGCGCGAAGCGTGGAAATATCGCGACCGGGCCTACCGCTACTGCTGTCACGACCTGGGCCACGCTCAGATGAGCATCCTGCTCGCGGCGCTCGCGCTAGGTCATTACGGCGGAGTCATGGCGCACTTCAGCGATCTGCGCCTGGCGCGGACGCTTGGCCTCGCGCAGAGTGATGAAGCACCAATGTCATTTCTGGTGTTCAGTGAGAATAGCGGAGATAAGGCGCCCCCGAGCGCGGAGTTGGAATCGAGCACCCCCAATGAACTCTCCGAAGAAGAGGTGCCGTACTATCTGCTGCTGGGGATGCATCGCTCGACGGTCCTTGTGAGGACAAAGGAGTCAGAGGAAACCTCGTTCGGTGGCTTTGAATCCTTTACTTCCTTTACCTCCTCCTCTCCTCCCACCTCCGCCTCCCCTACCTCCCCAACCGCCCCCGATTCACCGCTCGGTGCGGTGGTGCGGCGCCGACGCTCGGCGCTCGACTTCGATCCGCAGGCTGAGCCCATGCCGCGCGCCACGCTTGAACAGATGCTCGATCTCGCGACGCGAGATTGGCCAGCGGACTGGCGTGGGAATTTCGTCCTGGGAAAAAAGGAAGAGGGGGAAATAAAGGAAGTAGAGGGGTCAACGAAAAAAACGTGGCAGGGACACGATTTCATCGAGCTGTACCTTTACGTGCATCGCGTGCGCGGGCTCGAGCCGGGCGTCTATCGCTGGAGCGCGCGCGACCGGCAGCTCGAGCAGCTCCACACCGGCAACGTCCAACGCGTCGCGGCATATCTGAGCCTCGAGCAACCGCTTGCAGGACACGCCAGCTTTGCGATTTCGATGATTGCGGACCTCGAGGCTGCGGCGCGACTCTTCGGCAACCGTGGCTACCGCTATGTCCATTTTGAAGCCGGGGCGATCGGCCAGCGGCTCTACCTGGGCGCCGAAGCGCTGGGGTGGAATGCGACTGGCATCGGCGCATTCTACGATGACGACGTGCACCGCTACCTGGGCTTGTTAGAAGAGACCGGCGCGAAGCTGACCGAATCCGTCTATGCGGCCGAGCAGGCCGCGATAGTCACTCTCGAAACACAGGCAACCACAATCTCTGGCGCTTCGCCCGAAGTCACGATTTCGGAATCCCATGAGGAGCAGGCTCGGAGCACACGGACCGGGGCACCGGGAGTGACTGGAGCGATGCCCGTGGAACGTCCCAGCTCCGGCGACGCGAGTCGCGATGGGCGGCGCCTGCCGCGCCAGGTGATTTATCACTTTGCGGTGGGGCGTGCGGTGGCGGACCCGAGGCTCGGAGCACCGGAGGAGTAGCCCCCCGGTCAGCGATTCCCAAAGTTTTCGGGATCGAAGTCGCCCGAAACCGGCGCCGCGGACGACACCAGAACGACGGACTGTCCGGTAAGCTCAAAGCGTTTGCGGCATTTGCGGCAGGCCACGATCTCGTCTACGCGGACCATGTAGGAGCGCGCGTTGGCAAAGCGCTTTTGGTCCTCTTCGCCGGCGCCGCGCGGCAGCTCATTCTTTTTCGTGCGCACCACCCAGCGAATCGGGTAGGTGTCTTCCTTGCGGCAGCTCGGGCAGGTGAGCGTGAGGTTCTTGGTCTCCTGCTTCTCGGTGTAAAAGTTGCGTTCGTCCATTGAATTAATTCTTCCCGCCCTGGCGTGTCGCGGGCGCGGATGCGGAGACTTCGCCGGCGACGCCGTCTATTGTAACAAACTCCAGCCCGGCATCGCGCCAGCGCGGCAGCCAGAACTCGAGCGCGCCGACAGTGTGCTGGCGGGCGCCGCCCAGCGCGCGGTGATCACCGTCGTGCAGGACCACGATGTCACCGCCGCGAACGCGCCGCAGGCGCGCGATCAGGCGCGCCGAGGGCTGGGGTTTCCAGTCGTAGGCGATCACCGACCACATCACCACACCCCGATAACCCTGCCCGCGCACCACCGGCTGGAGATGCGGGCCGCGAAAGCCATACGGCGGCCGCATCCACTGTGCCACGCGGCCAGTGGCCTCCGCAATGGACTCGCCGCAGCGCTCTAATTCTTCCGCGATGCGCGCGCTCGAAAGCCAAATCAGGTTGGGATGCGTGTCGGTGTGATTGCCGACCAGATGACTCCGCGCGGTGATCTCGCGAACCAACTCCGGGCAAGCGCGCACAAAGCGGCCGATCAGAAAGAAGGTCGCGCGCGCGTGGTGCTGTTCGAGGAGGTCGAGCAGCCGCGGTGTGATGGCTGGATTGGGGCCGTCGTCAAACGTCAGCGCGAGCGTGTTGCCTCGGCCGGTGCGGCGCACGGTGGGACCGAACAATTGTGCCCCGGGGGCCATGGCGCCCCAGGCAGCCACACCCGCTGCCGCCGCGGCGACAGCTGGCACTGCAATCGGCCAGGGGTTCATGAAAACAAACCCGGCATGAGGAAAGACGCCAGCATGGTCCGCTCCCGCATTATTCTCGCACGCCGACCCGAGCGGCGCTACCGCCGCGGACAAAGGGCTCGTGTCGGGCTTTTGCCCCCGTTTAAATTACAGGATTCACCCGATTGACACCGAACCTCTGCCCCAAGATAAAGACCATTGCAGCGATAAATACTTAAGAGTTATAGTCTCGGCTAAAAGTAACGACTCTTTTATGTCGGTACACACCTTCATCGCCGTACGCGGGTGGACCGCCTCGCGGCTGCGCAAGCAGCTCTTTCAGGCCGGGTGTGTCCTGCTACTGGTTGTTCTGGCCGCCGGGTCACTGCCGGCGCAGCGCGGCGCCATCACTTTGCCTCAGAATTTGGACAAGCTGGTGGAGGAGGCTGCCATCATCGTGCGCGGCCATGTGGTTAGCGCGGGGGTCGAACCCCACCCCGAATTAGCCAATCTCTCCACGCTTGTGGTCACCCTGCGGGTCGAGGAGACGCTGAAAGGGCAGGCCAGCTCTACCTTCACGTTTCGGCAGTTTATTTGGGACGTCCGGGACCGTTTTGATGACGCGGGTTACTACAAGGGCCAGCACTTACTGCTGCTGATGATCAAGCCCAGTGCGTTAGGCCTCTCCAGCCCCGCAGGCCTCGAACAAGGCCGCTTCCGCATCGTTCGCAACCCCGAAGGCAACCTGGTCGCCGTCAACAGCCACGGCAACGCCGGGCTGTTCCATGAACTGGCGCCACAGTTGAGGGCCAAGGGTGTGCCGCTCGCTCCCCGCCTGGCGGCACTGGTGGAGCAGCCAACACCTGGCCCGGTACCGCTCGACGACTTGCGCAAACTGATTCGCTTGCTCGCGGGATCGAAGTAGATGAAGCGTTTACTCAATCGCTGCCGTTCGATAGGCCGCGCAGCCGCGGCGCTCACCACGTGCGGCTTGCTGTTGTGCCAAAGCCCCGTGCAGGCCGGCGGCCCCATCCGCGTCGGCGGCGCGACCTTCGGAATCCAGGGCCAACCCTTCGTCTGGGACCCTGCCGCAATGCCTGTGAAATACCGCGTGGACCCTGGCCCGTTGAGCAAGCGACCCGACGGCACGGTAGTGATTGATCACGCGGCCGGTGTCGCTCGCGTGAAGTCGTTGTTCGACACCTGGCAGAACGTGCCCACCGCGGCCATTTCCTACGGCAATATCGGTGACATTCTGCCCGCGCCACCCTATACCGGCGGCCCGGTAGGGACGGCGCAAAATTTCATCGCTGTATTCGCCTCCTGCGATGCGGGCACGCAGAGCCCGATCATTTTCGACGCGGATGGCTCTATTTTTGGTGGTTTGGGACTCCCTCGCGGAGTGATCGGATTCGCCGGAGCTTGCAAGCTCGATCCCGTCAACGGTAGGTTTGTCTCAGGTCTCGCGGCGCTGAACGGGCGTTTCCAGGATGGCTTCAGTGCTTCACAACTCACTGCTGCCGAGTTTGATCACGCCTTTGCCCATGAATTCGGCCATTTTTCCGGTCTGGATCACTCGCAGATCAACGTGAATGTCCTGAGCGGACAACCCAGGGCTTGCAATCTGGATGATCTTGCGGGGTTGCCCCTGATGTTCCCTATTTTATTTTGCCAGGCGCGTTCCGCGGCTGGGCTGCCGGTGCTGGCGCCCGACGATATGGCTTGGATCTCGCGACTCTACCCGGTGACTGGCTCGCCGCCACCTGGCAAGACGCTGACGAGTTCGGCCTACGGCACCATCAGCGGCAAGGTCCTCTTCACCGACGGCATCACGCAGGCGCAAGGCGTCAACGTAATCGCGCGGCAGGTGGGGAGCCCTCGTACCATCGCGGTCTCGGTGGTGTCCGGCTACCTGTTCACGGGAAATCCGGGGCAGACAGTGACGTGCCTGGATCCATCGAATCCGACGACGGCGACGTGCGCAAATCTCGGCAGCCGCTTTGGGTCGCATAATCCGGCGCTGATCGGGCAGTACGAGATTCTGCTGCCGCCGGGGAATTACACGGTGGAAGTGGAGTCGGTTTTCGCGGCATTCGCAGGTGGATCGAGACTGGGGCCTCTCGATCCGCCGATCCCGGTGCCGGGCACGTTCGCGAATACGGGACCGATGAGCGTGAGTGCGGGCGCGATGGTGGTGCAAGACATCACGCTGCAAGGGACGCCGCAGCGGTTTGATGCATTTGAAAGTGCGGCTCTACAAGCACCTGCTGCGCCCATGGCGTGGTTGCGGCGAGAAGAGTTTTTGACGGAGAAGCGGCGCGCGTGAGGGAGCAAGGCACAATCGTGAAAGGACTGTCAGCCGCTGCAGTGTTGCTGGCGTGCACTGTAAGTGGCTGCGGCGGAGGGGGGAGTTCCTTCACACCGCCTCCTCCACCGCCTCCTTTGACTATTCAGACCCAACCACCGCTCCCAAAGGGCGTTGTAGGTCAATCCTATAACGCGAAGTTACAAGCAACAGGCGGCGTACCACCTTATACATGGAGCACCCAGCTGCTCGGCATTGGTGGTTTGACGCTGGCCACAGATGGGACAGTTAGCGGAGCGCCCAGCGTGCCAGGCACATTCATTCCGAACTTTACGGTGACTGACTCCAAGGGGACCACAGCGACAGCAGGCGTGGAGATCGATATTTACTCTCGACTTGTATTCACCACACCAGCCAATCTGCCAGACCAGAACATCGCTCTCCCCGCCTACATGTATATCTCTGTCAACGGCGGCTTACAGCCTTATACGTTCAGTCTATCACCAGGCTCAACAACGCCTCCAGGGCTGACTTTCTCGGACGCTCGTGGCGCTGGTCTGATCCAAGGGACGCCGAAAACTCCTGGAAATTACACCTTCACAGTCCAGGTGACGGACAGCTTTACGCCACCATTCAACATCTTGCAAAGTTTTTCATTGAATGTCCTTAATAACTTGGTCCTCCCGAACACGACGCTTCCAGATGCCGTTCAGAATGTTTCCTATACGGAGTATATTCAGCCTGCAGGCGGGACACCACCGTATCGCATCGTACTCGGCCAGAATGCATCCCTCCCTGGCGGCCTGCTACTGGACACCACGACTGGCAAGGTCTACGGCACGCCGACAACGCCGACCGCGCCCTTCTATGTCCCAATGTTTGTGGTGATCACCGATTCCGCTTCCCCACCGGCGAGCATCAACCCCTTGGTTACTCTTACCGTGCAGCCTCCGGTGTCATTCCTGGCTACGACACTTCCGGACAGCGCGCGCGGGCTCAACTACAGTGGAACTATCTCGGTGACGGGTGGTAGAGCCCCCTACGCGATTCAGGTAACAAATGGGGCGCTGCCGGATGGATTGACAGCCAGACGCTTTGGTAGTGGGTTCAATGTAAGCGGCGTTCCCACGAAGGACGGTTTGTTCCAATTCACCATTAAAGTCTCGGATTCATACGAAACACCTAACACTGTGACCAACAATTTCCAGATCCGGATCAGTGATCAGATGGTGCTATCCGGCCCGACGCTGGCCCAAACTCTCTATAATCAGAGTTATACAACCACATTCCCGGTGACCGGCGGATTCCAGCCGTACACCTGGAAGATGAACCCGGTACCGCCAAACTTCACGTTTGATCCGACCACTGGAACACTCAGCGGGACGCCTAACGGGGGGAGTTACACGACCAGCGTCGTCACCGTTCACGACAATAGTAGCCCACCCTTGACGGCAAACTACTTGGTTTTTTCCCTTCAGGTGTTTGCCAAGCTTGGCATCATCACCAGCAGTCTGCCGTCGATTGCCATGGGCAGCACGACCTGGTTGGGAATGGCCTCTACCGGCGGTGGCTTTCCCCATCAGTGGAGTGTGTCGTCGGGTTCGTTGCCCCCAGGCATGACGTTCAGCATGATCAGTGGAGATGGGACGATTTCAGGCTCACCGACGACTGCGGGGTCGTATACCTTCACCGTGGCCCTCTCTGATGGAAATACTGGGAATCTGCATCAAACGGCCTCCCAGCAACTGACCTTGACGGTGAAAGACCGCGGACAGATGACACGGAATGACACCATCTCCACAGCGACGCCACTTTCGAACATTCGCCTTCTCGCGTCCGTTAGTCCTTTTAGCGACCCCCATACCACTGGTCCCGACTTGGACGTATATTCGATGAGCGCAGCCCCAGGCTCCGTAGTGCAGGTGTTTGCCGCTGGAAACAATGATTTCCTACAACCTCCTGAGCCCAATTCGTTGGAGCCGGTGGTCGAAATAGTTGATTCGACCGGAAATCGGTATCAGACTTGTGCGCAGGCGCCTGCTCCACCGGGCACAGTTTTCAATTTGCCCTGCGTCAACCGTCTGCCCGGAGTTTCCTACATACAGCAGCCCTCCTACAGCTTCCAGGTCCCTGGAACCGGAACGACTCCAATAACCTTCTACGTTCGCGTCTCTGACGCCCGCGGAGATGCCCGGCCGGATTTCATTTACACCTTCGGCGTATTTGGCGTGAATTGAGCGAAGCATTAGCGGGAAATCGTTCCAACCATCCCGCTCATACTTTCTGTCGCAGCAGCTTTGTGAGAATTTGGATGAAGGCGCCTCGACCGCTCTTCGAGTCAATAAAGGAACAGTCCTGCAGAAAGAATGCTGCACCGCGACGACGGCCGCAACAGCACTCGGAAGCGCATCCGCGAGACCGAAGCTGAGGCTGTCTCGTTTGTCGTATGCAACGCCGTCGGCGTTGAAACCGGCACCGCTGCTCAGGACTAGATCCAGTTTTACGAAGGCGACGCGAAGCTCCTCACCGAGAGCTTTGAGCGCATCCAGCAAGCTGGGCGGCTTGCTTCTTCTTCGGCTCCATCCAGAGGACATAGCGGACGATTTCGGTGGGGTCAGTTAACGCCGGGCACGCCGCCCATCTGTCCAGCGTCTCATTGCCGTACAAGATGACACCGATGTGCTGCGACTTGTCTTTGTCCACGGTGGGGTCTGGATCCACAAAGCCGAGTTTGCGACGGAGCTTCTCAACGTCTTCAGGTTTCCCGGTCAGGAACAGCCAGCCCGGCTTGACCCCGTTGCTCTTGGCATATTCCTGGAGCACCTTGGGCGTGTCCTCTTCTGGCTTGAGGGTGA
>QHYU01000048.1 GCA_003224235.1 Acidobacteriota bacterium | reverse complement strand
TGATGTCCGAAGAAATGATTGGGTTCGCCGCAGTGGTGTTGGTTTGCAGCATCCCCATGGCCGCAATTTATGCTTTCTACCGCGTCCGGAAGCTGAAGAGCGAAGAGCGGCTGGCGGCCATCGCTAAGGGTTTGAATGTTCCGTTTGAGCCGGAGTTGGCCCATCCGCAGCGCTCGCGCCGCTCAGGCATCCTATTAGTGTGCGGCGGGCTAGGCTACTCACTGACGTTCGCGCTGATTTCGCTGCTCGAGCGCAACGCGCTGATTCCAGCGGCCTTCGGCATCATCCCGGTGGCCATCGGCATTGGTTACTTCATTGATGCCACTCTCGTCCGCCGTGAGCTCCGTCCCTCAGGCTAAAAGCGCGCCCCGCCGACACGTTGGCGCTTGGCCGTGCATAGAGTCGACCTTTCATTAGTCGGAATGTGAGTCCCCCGGCGATGCCTCATGGGCTGCGCTTCTGGTCGGCCACCAGCACGCCCGCCTCGGCGTAATTCGTGGCGGGCACGTCCAAAAAGGCAACGTGGATATTTTCGCGCTTCGCGCGCCCTTCTTCTTCGAGAGCCTTTGTGATTCGCTCGACGACCTTGCGCTTCTGGTCAGCCGTGCGGCCCTCCACCCAGGTAATTTGCACGTGTGGCATCGCTCCCTCCTCGCGGTGAACGCGGCGCATTGTACAGAGTGAAAAGAGCAAAAGGAAAAGGGAAAAAGGGGGAGTTCTCAATTTCCCCTGGTGCGAGGATTCGGGCCGCGCAAACTCTCCCGGCAAGTGTAGTGGCGAGACTGACCAGCGTTGGTGAGGCGCTATGGTAAGATGAATTGAGAATGCATCCCGACATCAAACATTTGATTGGGCTGCAAGTCATTGATTTGCGGCTTAACGAGCTCCGCACGCTAGTGGCCAGCTTCCCAAAGCGCCTGGCTGAGATTGATGCGGGCGCGGCCACCGCGCGACAGCAACTCGCCACAGCCAAGGAAACCCTGATCACCAGCCTCAAAGACCGCAAGCGGTACGAGCTCGACGTCGAGCAGTGGAAAGATAAACTTCGCAAGTACAAGGACCAGACCGCCGCGGTGAAGACCAACGAGGCCTACAAAGCCCTCCAACACGAAATTGCGAACGCCGAGGCCGAAATCGCCAAGGCTGAGGACCGCTTGCTCGAGCGCATGGTCGCAGGCGAAGAGTACGAGCGCCAGGTGAAGGCCGCCGAGCGCGCCCTCAAAGAAGTCGAGACCGCGGCCCAGGCCGACCGTCAGGCGATCGATGCCGAGCAGGCGGCGGCGCAGAAAGAGCTTGAAGCCGATATTGCCGAGCGCGAGCGGGCCGTGGCAACTATTCCGGAAGACCTGCTGGACCACTACCAGCGCATCGCCCGGCGCCATAACGGCGTCGCTCTGGCGGAAGTGCGCGACGAAACCTGCATGCTCTGCCGCGTTCGCGTGCGCCCCCACGTCTACCAGGAGCTTCGCCGCGAAACTTCCCACGAGATTTTCCACTGCGAGTCCTGCACGCGCATCCTGTATTACACCGATCAGCCGGTGGCGCAGGCACCCATGGCGCAAACCAGTGAAGGCTAGCCGCAGCCCCTGCGCCCCGCCTATTCAGGGGCGGGGCTGTTGGGGAAGCTCAGCCGCTGCAAATTTCTCAGTGATCCTGCCAGCATGAAGCAACATCCCAAATCGCAGCCACCGCGCTCGGCTCGACTCTTCTCCGAACCCAGCCAGCCCACCGACGTGTATATCGCCCACATTGACGGTGCAGCGCGGGGCAACCCCGGACCCGCTTCCTACGGCGTGATCATTCGTCGGCCCGACGGCCAGCCGCTTGCTTCACTCGGCAAGTATCTGGGCCGCGCGACCAACAATGTCGCCGAATACTACGCGTTGATCGCCGCGCTCGACTACGCCTCCGCTCACGGTATCCGCAAGCTGCGCGTGCGGAGCGATTCCGAGCTGCTGGTCCGCCAGATGCAAGGAGTCTACAAAGTTAAGAGCACGGATCTCCGCCCGCTGCACGAGCGCGCCCGGCGGCTGGCAGCGGGACTCGCCTACTTTCAGATTGAAAGTATCCCCCGCGAAGCGAACCACGAAGCCGACGCGCTCGCGAACGCCGCGCTCGACGGAACGCATGACGAGTCAAGCGTCAGCGTTCAACCCGCGGCCAGCGCTTCTCTTGCACCGCCCAAGACCCCGAAGACGAAACTCGAAACTCGTCGCATTCGCGCGCGCTATCGCCATGGCGCTCTGCATCCCGCCGAGCCACTCGACCTCCCCGAAGGCGTCGAAGTCGAGATCACCGTCCACAAAGCACAGGGGGAGTGATCCTCCGTTTGCGCAGGCTTCGTCAAGGTTTCAACTGTGGCCTGCCTCTTCAGAGGCGGGGCCTTTAAGTTTTTTACGGAACCCCCGCGTCTGGAGATGCAGGCTACTTCAGGAAATAGGTGCGATAGAGCGTGTCGCGCTGGGCGGGAATGTAGCCGGCGTCGTGGATGATGCGGCGCAGCTCGGCTTCGTTGGTGCGGTTGCGCACGCCCGCGGCATAAACGACGTTTTCCTCGATCAGGATGCTGCCCACGTCGTCGGCGCCGAACTGCAAGCCCACCTGGCACACCTTGATGCCCGGCGTGAGCCAGCTCGACTGGATGTGGTCAATGTTGTCGAGATAGAGCCGGCTGATGGCGAGTGTCTTCAGGTAATCGACAGCGGTGGCCTCTGGAACTTTCTTTCCAAGCGGGGTATTTTCCGGGGCGAACATCCAGGGAATGAACGCCGTGAAACCGCCTGTAGTTTCCTGCAGACGGCGGAGGCGCTCGAAGTGGCTCACTCGGTGGCGGTATTCCTCACCGCAGCCGAACATCATCGTGGCGGTAGTGCGCAGGCCGAGCGAGTGCGCGGTGCGGTGCATCTCTTCCCATTCGTCGCTGGTGCACTTCAGGCGCGAGATGCGTTCTCGAACTTCGTCGTCGAGGATTTCGGCGCCGCCACCGGGGATGGAATCGAGGCCGGCGTCTTTCAGCCGCGCGATGGTGTCGCGCAGGGTAAGGCCGGAGACCTCGGCGATATTGAGAATCTCCGGGGCAGAGAAGCAGTGCAGGTGCACGCGCGGGTAGCGCTGCTTGATCGAGCGCAGCAGGTTCTCGTAGTACTCGATGCGCAGGTCCGGATGCAGCCCGCCCTGCATCAGGATGCCCGTGCCGCCGAGCTCGAGCATCTCCTCGATCTTCTCGTAGATGGCCTCGAACGACAGCAGGTAGCCGTCGCGCGAGCCCAACGGGCGATAGAACGCGCAGAACGAACAGTACTCAGTGCAGAAGTTGGTGTAGTTGATGTTGCGATCGATCTGATAGGTGGCGATGCGCGGGTCGTTCTTTTTCTTGCGCACCTG
>QHYU01000106.1 GCA_003224235.1 Acidobacteriota bacterium | reverse complement strand
ACCCGGTCGAAGATTTCTTCTACGCGCATGCTTTCCTTTGCCGTCTGCCTCTTTGCGGAAACTGCCTTCACGCCTTTCCGCTCTTTCCGTCTGGACGGGGAGCCCTTGATGGCCCCCAATGCAACAGAAGCAGTCCCGCAGCAACAGGACTGCTTCCCATTGATACGCGGCCAACAAGTCATTTTATCCTGTTCGCTGCACGGCGTGCAAAGTCGCTCTCACCGCGCAGGTGGATGGGTACACGGTATCCATCCACTTCCAACGCCGCGGCAAACTTGCTCAGGCAGGCAGCACAGGCTATCATCGTCAATGTTCCGAGTAATCGCCCCAGACGCGGGAAGCGAGCCTAGTGGCGCCCGCCAGTGCGCCACCTTCGAGGTGGGAACCCTGGGCGGAGGCAGTGAGAGAGCTAGGGGAAGGTGACGCATGCCGCCAAGTCCAATGCCGGGTCAAACGGGTGCGGCCGAAAGAGCGCCGATTCCTGGCGTAAAGAACTTGGTTGCCGTGGCCAGTGGCAAGGGTGGCGTGGGCAAGACCACTGTGGCTGTGAACCTTGCGGTGGCGCTCAACCGCATGGGCGCATCAGTGGGGCTGCTCGACGCCGATGTCTATGGCCCCAACGTGCCGCTGATGCTCAATACTTCCGAACAGCCCCAAGCGATCGACGAACGCCGCATCCTGCCGGTCGAAGCCTACGGGCTGAAGATGATTTCCATGGGCCTGCTCAATCCCGGCGACCGGCCAATGATCTGGCGCGGGCCCATGCTGCACAGCGTGATCCAGCAATTCCTGCGCAGCGTCCAGTGGGGCCAGCTCGAGTACCTGATTGTGGACCTGCCGCCGGGCACCGGCGATGTCCAGTTGACGCTGATCCAGACTGTGTCGGTCACGGGAGCGGTGGTCGTCACCACGCCGTCGGTAGTGGCGCTGGCCGACGTGCGCAAGGCCATCGAAATGTTCCGCCAGGTCAACGTCGATATCCTGGGCGTGGTCGAAAACATGAGCTATTTCAACTGCCCGCATTGCAACGGGCGCATCGACGTCTTCGGCCACGGCGAAGGCCAGCACATGGCAAAGCTGTTCGGCGTGCCGTTTCTGGGCGAAATCGAGATCGACCCGCAAATCCGCATTGGCGGCGATAGCGGCAAACCTGTCGCCGCGCAGGGCGAGAGTGCGTCCGTCGCGAAAAGCATCTATGCGATGGCTCGCGCCGTCGCCGCGCAGGTCGCGGCCGTCCCCCTGGCCGGCGCCGGCCCCGCCGTACAAATCGACTGATGGCGTGGAGTTCTGCGAAGAATGCGGCCAGCCGATCATCATGCAGCTTCGTCTGTGCCCTCCCCATCTTCCCGCATCCTCCGCGCTCTCTGCGCCTCTGCGTTGATTTCTTCGTTCTGATCTGTGTTGATCTGTGTTTATCTGTGGTTTCCAATCGGCCTTCCGAGCGTGAGGTGAGGACTTGATGCGCAGCTACCGCGGACGCACCCCGCAGGTCGCCGCGTCGGCGTATATCGACCCGGCGGCGGTGGTGATCGGCGACGTCTCGATCGGCGAGCACTCGAGCGTGTGGCCGTGCGCGGTCATCCGCGGGGACGTCCATTGGATCCGCATCGGCGCCCGCACGAATATCCAGGACGGCTCGGTGCTGCACGTGATGCGGGACGAGTATCCGCTGCTGCTGGGCGACAACGTCACCATCGGCCACGGCGTCATCCTGCACGGGTGCACGATTGAGTCGCGCGTGCTGGTGGGCATGGGCTCGGTGATCCTCAACGGTGCTCGAGTCGGCGCCGGCTCAATCATCGCGGCCATGACCCTGGTGCCCGAACGCACGGTCATTCCGCCGGGCAGCCTGTTCATGGGCCATCCCGGCAAGTTTCGCCGCGCCCTCACCGCCGAAGACCAGGAAACAATTGACGGTTATGCCGCGCGCTATGTCGAGTACGCAGAGACTTACAAGAGCGGCTCGAAAGTCGAGAGCTGACGCTGGTTGTCCTTGCAGCGGGCGGTATAATAGAGTGCAAGGCCTACCGAGTGCTTAGCGGAAAATGAAATCAGCCTTGTGCCGGCGCGGCGCTTCAGCGCGCCAATGAGCTGCCGTCGGAATTTGGGGGTTGCGTCTTGTCGGCGATGACAAATCCTTTAAAATGTGCACTTACTAAAAACAAGCAGCTAACCCCTGTGCAATGCGCATTTACAAAATCATTGGACTTAAAGTCCTTTAGAATGCGCACTTACGAAAAATAGGGGGTGGTGGGGGCCACCGTGTGCTTTAGCTCGTCATGAAGCAGCAGCGTTCACAATTCCGCGCGATCAGGGGCGTCCGCGATATCCTGCCGCCACAGTCCGCGCTTTGGAATCGCGTCGAACAGACCGCGCACGATGTCTTCGCTACGTACAACTTCCAGGAAATCCGTCTCCCCATCTTCGAGCAAACCGAGTTGTTTGCCCGCTCGGTCGGCGCCGACACGGATATCGTCTCGAAGGAGATGTATACCTTTGAAGACTACGACACTTCCGAACTTCTTGAATATCGGAACGCTATTCTGACGTGGCAGGAGCTGCCCGAAGTGTCTGGTCCAGCTGGCCCTTTAGGTGTGGGTGCAGTTGCCATGTTTCAGCCGTTTGGAGAACTGGTTTACAAATTTTGTCTGTTGGGAAGAGAAGCGTTTGACACAGGGCAGATACCCAGAACTCCGGAAAATGATTCTTTGTTGAAGGGTTTGATCGGCGAGCGGGAGATCTTTTTAGTCTCAATTCAATCCCGAACCATTGAAGAGAATCGTCAAATGGTGGGCAATCTAAAAGACCGCGTCCGACAACTTAGATTCGGTGATTCATTGAGCCTTCGGCCGGAGGCGACGGCTTCTGTGGTTCGCGCGTACATCGAGCATAGCATGCACACGCTGCCGGGCGACGTGAAGCTGTACTACATGGGCCCGATGTTTCGCCGTGAACGACCGCAAAAGGGCCGCTACCGCCAGTTCTATCAAATAGGCGCGGAGGTGCTGGGGCAGTCGGACAGCCCGGCGATTGATGCCGAAGTGATTGAGATGCTGATGGCGTACCTCGACCGGCTGGGCCTCAAGGGTGCGACGCTCTACGTCAACTCGATCGGCTGCAAGGAATGCCGCGCGGCATACGTGGCGAAGCTGCGCGAGGAGTTGCTGAAGGTGAAGGACCAGCTCGGCGCTGACAGCCAGCGGCGCATCGAGACGAACCCGCTGCGCGTGCTCGACTCGAAGCTTGAGCACGAGCAGGCCATCATCGAAAGGCTGCCGCGCATCAGCGACCATCTCTGTGCCGCCTGCCGCGAGCATTTCGCGGAATTGCAGGCGCAATTAAAGCTGCGCAGCATCGAGTACAAAATCAACTGGCGGCTGGTGCGCGGGCTCGACTACTACACCCGCACCACGTTTGAGATCACCGCGCCGGGCCTGGGGGCGCAGAATGCCATCTGTGGTGGCGGGCGTTACGATGGTCTGGTGGAGCTTCTAGGCGGGCCGCCGACAAAGGGCATCGGGTTCGCCATTGGCACCGACCGGCTTGTGCTGGCGCTGCAAGAAGCAGGCAAGGGAGAGGGCGCATCCCACATCGATGTCTTTGTTGCATGGCTGGGCCGTGCCGAATCGCCGGTCTATGCCGCGGCGGTGAAGCTGGCGCGGCAACTGCGCGAGGAAGGATTTGTGGTCGAATTGCCGCCCGAGGAGATGAAGCTGAAAAAGTCGCTGGGCCTCGCCGACAAGCTCGGCGCGCGCTACGCGCTGATTATCGGCGACGATGAGATTGCGTCGGGCAGCTTTGTGCTGAAGCGCCTGGCGGATTCGGAGCAGCGCAAGCTGAGCGAATCTGAGTTGCTCAACTATCTGAAGTCCGACGAGAATCGCAAGGTTGCGGCGGCGCAGAGGCAGAGTTGACCCGTAGCACAGGCACTCTTATCTGCCGCACAGCTACAGCGCACAGCCGTAGCACAGGCACTCTTGCCTGTGCGGTTCGCCTACAGCGCACAGCCAGAAGTAGCTGTGCCACCGTCGGCTGCAGGAAAGCGCACAGCCAGGAGTGGCTGTGCTACGGGTGAGAAAAGGCGCTGGCGAGGACGCGGGGGCACGAACACATGGCGACGACTGAGGCCACAAACACCGTGCTGGATTCTTTGGGAAATCTAAAGCGGACGCACTACTGCGGCGACCTGCGCGCCAGCGATGCCGACCGCGACGTCATCCTGATGGGCTGGGTGCACCGCCGCCGCGATTTGGGGAACCTGCTCTTCATTGATCTGCGCGACCGCGCCGGCATCGCGCAGATCGTCTTTAACAAGGAGCAGCATCCGGAGGCGCACGCCCGCGCCGAGGAGTTGCGCGCCGAGTACGTGGCTGCCGTGGAAGGCCGCGTGGTGCGCCGGCAGAAGGCCAATCCGGAGCTGGCGACCGGGGAAGTGGAAGTGGTGGCCACGAAGCTCTACATTCTGAACAACGCCAAAACGCCGCCATTTGTCATCGAAGACGAAGTTGCGGCCAGCGAAGAGACGCGCCTGCGTTACCGCTACCTCGACCTCCGGCGGCCCAAGCCCCGGGGAAACCTCGCGCTGCGCCACCGCGTGATTTTTGAGATTCGCAAGACGCTCGATGCCCTGGGCTTCTACGAAATCGAAACCCCGATGCTCACCCGCTCGACGCCCGAAGGCGCGCGCGACTACCTGGTACCCAGCCGCATCCACCACGGCCAGTTCTACGCCCTGCCGCAATCGCCGCAGATCTTCAAGCAGATCCTGATGATCGCGGGCATGGACCGCTATTTCCAGATCGTGCGCTGCTTCCGCGACGAAGATTTCCGCGCCGATCGGCAGGCTGAGTTCACCCAGCTTGATCTCGAAATGTCGTTCCCGCGGCAGGATGACATCTTCGGCGTCATCGAGCAGGTGATGGCGAGCGCGTGTGCCGTTACCGGTCTAAAAGTCAAGCCGCCGTTTCCCCGCATGGAGTATCGGGAGGCCGTACGCCGCTACGGCATTGACAAGCCCGACCTGCGCTTCGGCATGGAGTTGCAAGACGTTTCCCCGTTTTTTGCTGAGGCGCGGGAAGCGCTGCACATCGAAGGGTCAATATTTGCGCTGGCGGCGCCCGGGGCGGCTATGTACTCGCGGAAGCAACTCGATGAGTTGACCGAGCGCGCGAAATCACTTGGCGCCCCCGGGCTCTATACCATCAAGGTGGCCGCCGAGGGCGTTACGTCGCCGCTGGAAAAGATTCTTGGCGCGGATCAGGTCAAGAAGCTGGCCGAAGCTGTGGGAGCAAAGGCCGGCGACTTGGTCGTGGCCGTCGCCGCGAAAAAGCAGATCAAAGGCACCGAAGCCGCAGCGCTGATTGCCGGGCAACTGCGCCTGCACCTGGCCGAGCAATTGAAACTCATCCCTAAAGACCGCTGGGAGTTTCTCTGGCTCACCGGTTTTCCCCTGTTTGAGTGGAGTGAGACCGAAAAGCGATGGGTGAGCGCGCAGCACCCGTTCACCGGAATCATCGAGGAGGACTTGGACAAGCTCGAGTCCGCGCCGTGGGGAGTGCGCTCGAAGGGCTACGACCTGGTGTTGAACGGCGTCGAGCTGGGCTCCGGCAGTATCCGGATTCACCGCCAGGACGTCCAGGCGCGCGTGTTCCGCGCGCTGGGGTTGTCGGACGAGCAGGCGCGACAACGCTTCGGGTTTTTCCTCGACGCGCTCACCTATGGCACCCCTCCCCACGGCGGCATCGCGCTGGGGCTTGACCGCGTGGTGGCGCTGCTGGCCGGAGAAAAGTCCATCCGTGAAGTCATCGCCTTCCCCAAGACCACCGCGGCAGTGGACCTCATGGCCGAAGCGCCTTCGCGGGTTGATTCCGGCCAACTCGACGAGCTCGGCATCGCGCTAAAGCCGCCGGAGAAGCCATAGTGTTGCGTTCGCTTAATCAAAAGGTTCCGCCCGCCAAAAAGAATGCCGGGCGGGCTGCGGCTCGATGCTCTTATCAGTGTCCATCTGTGTTCATCTGTGGTTTCATACTCCAAGGCACTGGCTGATGTCGCGCATAAGGATTCTTCCGGAAAGCGTTGCCAATAAGATTGCTGCGGGCGAGGTGATTGAGCGGCCCGCATCGGTGGTGAAGGAGCTGCTCGAAAATGCCCTGGACGCCGGCGCGCGCTCGGTCCGCGTCGAGGCCGAAGCCGGGGGCAAGCGCATGATCCGGGTGATCGACGACGGCTGCGGCATGAGCCACGACGACGCGCTGCTGGCGTTTGAGCGCCACTCCACCTCGAAACTCCGCACGGCCGACGACCTGCTCTCGATCGCGACGCTGGGCTTCCGCGGCGAGGCGCTGCCGTCAGTGGCGGCGGTATCGCGGCTGCTGCTGGAGACCCGCGCGGACGAGGATGAGCAGGGCACGCGGGTGGAAATTGCTGGCGGCAAGATGATCGGTGTGAAGCCGGCCGGGGTTCCGGCGGGCACTTCGGTCAGCGTGGCGGATATTTTCTATTGCGTGCCGGCGCGACGGAAATTCCTGAAATCAGACACCACCGAGCTGGGTCACATCGCGTCACTGGTGACCCATTACGCGCTGGCGCATCCCGACAAGCATTTCGTTCTGAAGACGCCCACCCAGGAAATACTCAACGTGGCGCCGGTCGAGACCCCCTCCGAGCGCGTCTATCAACTTTTTGGCCGGCAGGCGCTTGAGGAGTTGTTGGAGATTCCGCCGGTATCTTCGCCGGTGCGCGCGGCGATCACAGAGCCAGAGCTCGAGCCCGAGGAGCGCGGGGCAGACCTGGGCGTGCGCGGGTTCGTGTCGCGGCCCGAAGCGCAGCGCCCCAACCGCAACAGCATCTACATCTTCGTGAACAAGCGTCTGGTGCGTGATCGCCTGATCCTGCACGCCATTCACGAGGCCTACCGCAATATCATGCCGCCCAACGTTTTTCCGGCCGTGCTGCTATTCCTCGAGGTGCCCTATCAGGAAGTGGATGTGAATGTCCACCCGGCGAAGATCGAGGTGCGCTTTCGGCACCCGCAGTTTGTGCACGACTTCACGCGCGACACGATTCGCGCGGCGCTGACTCGCGCCAGGCCCATCCCCGCGTTTCCTGGCGCGGGCATCCAGACTCCAACCCCCGCCTCTAAAGAGGCGGGCTACAGGGGCGAGGGCGCGGCACTCGTACCAGCCGCTTATGCTGCCGCCGCGGGTGCCGCCGCTGCCGGGCCGCCGCGCGCGGTGATCCCAGCGGCGTTGCCGATCGATTGCGTCGGGGCCACTGAAGGGTTCGAGCTGACCGGAGCGCCCCTCCAGCCCGAGCCACAGCGCTTCCATTTTGAACCCGGCCAAGAGATCGGCTTCGCTGCTTCGCATGCGGAGTTTGCTGAGCAGTTCCGTCAGGCCACCGGCCAGCAGGCCGCCGTTCCAGCCGTGAGTGCCGAGGGCATCGCGGACCTGAAGCCGCTGGGGCAGATCAATGCGAGCTTCATCATCGCGGTGAACGCGCAGGGCCTGTGGATCATCGACCAGCACGTGGCGCACGAGCGCGTGCTGTTCGAGCAGCACCTCCGGGCGCGCCGGGAGGGCGCGCTCACCGGCCAGCGCTTGCTGGTGCCGCTGGTGGTGGAGCTATCGCCGCGGCAACTGGTGATCTTCGAGCGCATCGCCGAGGAGCTGCGCGAGAACGGCTTCGAGGTCGAGCCAATCGGCCCGCGCAGCGTGGCCATCCAGGCGGCGCCGGCGGGGATCTCCAGTGCCGACGCCGAGCGGCTGCTGACAGAAATCCTCGACGGCATCGAGCGGGAGAACCAGGCTATATCGATGGAGACCCTGCAAGCCAAGATTGCGGCTTCCACCTCATGCCATGCGGCCATTAAGGTAAATATGCCGCTTGACCAGACGAAAATGGAGTGGCTGCTGGCGGAGCTCGCGCACACCGAATGCCCGATGAGCTGCCCGCACGGCCGGCCGATTGTGCTGCGCTATTCGCTGCGCGAAATCGAGAAAGCCTTCAAGCGGATTTGAGTGCGCGCCAATCCGCACGGAGAGCCTGGAAATCCGCTCTGCCCGCCGGGGGATGTGATGGGTTCGGGAAACGCGGGAAAGGACGGAAGGCTTGCGAAAGTTGATTATCGCCATTGATGGGCCGGTGGGCTCGGGCAAAAGCAGTGCCGCCCGACGGGTAGCCGAGTTGCTGGGCTATACCTATCTCGACAGCGGCGCGATGTACCGCGCGCTAGCGTGGAAGGCGCTCGAACGCGGCGTGCCGCTCGATTCGCCGGACCAGCTTGAAGCGCTCGCCAGCCAGACGCGCATCGACCTTGAGGCCGCGAGTGCCGCTCCCGGTTCGGCTCGAGGAAACGCCCTTACCGGGTTGCGCGTGCGGCTGGATGGGGTGGACGTGACTGAAGCGATCCGCCGCGCGGAGGTTTCGCAAGCAGCTTCAAAGGTTGCGGTCGTGCCCGGCGTGCGCAGGCTGCTGGTGGCCGAGCAGCGGCGCGCCGGCCGCTCGGGCGGAGTGGTGATGGAAGGGCGCGACATCGGCACAGTCGTCTTCCCCGACGCCGACCTGAAGATCTATCTCGACGCCTCGGTTGAGGTGCGGGCGGAGCGCCGTTGGCGGGAGCACCAGCAGAAGGGCGAGGCGATCGACCGCGCGCGCATGATTGAAGAAGTCCGCGAGCGCGACCGGCGCGACCGCAGCCGCGAGGCTTCGCCGCTGGTGCCTGCTGCGAATGCCGTGGTAGTTGACAATACCGCGATGGACGTCGAGGAGACTGCGCGACTCATCGCCATGCTGGCGCGAGACAAAGAGAAGAAAGGAATTTGAGTCTAACAGCTACAACGCCGGGCGCTGGGTGGAGTATTAGCCCGGGCCGGACATCGAGGCGAGGAATTCGGCGTTGGATTTGGTTTTGGCCAACCGACCGAGGAGCAACTCCATGGCCTCGACGGGGGAGAGCGGGTTCAGCACCTTGCGCAGCACCCAGACGCGGTTCAGTTCATCAGGGGGTAGCAGCAATTCCTCCTTGCGTGTGCCGGAGCGATTGATGTCGATGGCGGGGAAAATGCGCTTGTCCACCAGCCGCCGGTCGAGGTTGATCTCCAGGTTGCCAGTGCCCTTGAATTCTTCGAAGATGACGTCGTCCATGCGGCTGCCGGTATCGATCAACGCGGTAGCCATGATGGTGAGCGAGCCGCCCTCCTCGACGTAGCGCGCGGCGGCAAAGAAGCGTCGCGGCCGCTGGAGCGCATTGGCGTCGATGCCGCCGGAAAGCACCTTGCCCGAAGGGGGCGTCACCGCGTTATAAGCGCGCCCCAAGCGGGTGATGGAGTCGAGCAGGATGACGACGTCGCGCTTGTGCTCGACCAGCCGCTTGGCTTTTTCGAGCACCATTTCCGCGACCTGAATGTGGCGCTGGGGCGGTTCGTCGAAGGTCGAGCTGATCACCTCGCCCTTGACCGTGCGCTGCATGTCGGTGACCTCTTCGGGTCGCTCGTCAATCAGCAGCACGATCAGGGTGACCTCGGGGTGGTTGGTGGTGATGGAGTTGGCGATCGACTGGAGCATCATCGTCTTCCCGGTCCGCGGCGGCGCCACGATCAGCCCCCGTTGCCCCTTTCCGATAGGGCAGAGCAGGTCGAGCACGCGCCCCGTGAGGTTTTCTTTCGTGGACTCCATCTTCAGCCGGCCCTGCGGATAGAGCGGGGTCAGGTTGTCGAAGAAGATTTTGCTCCGCGCGACCTCCGGGTCTTCGAAGTTGACGGCCTCGACCTTGATCAGCGCGAAGTACCGCTCGCCGTCCTTCGGCGGGCGCACTTGCCCCGAGACGGTGTCGCCGGTGCGCAAATCGAATTTGCGGATCTGCGACGGCGAAACGTAGATGTCGTCCGGCCCCGGCAGGTAGTTGTACTCCGGCGCGCGCAGGAAGCCGAAGCCATCCGGCAGGCACTCCAGCACTCCCTCGGAGAAGATCAAACCGTTCTTCTCGGTTTGCGCGCGCAAGATCTGGAAGATCAACTCCTGTTTGCGCATGCCGCTGGCGCCGGGGATGGCCAGATCCTTGGCGATCTTTGCCAGGTCGGTGATGTTTTTCTCTTTGAGTTCTGCAAGGCTAATGCTCATCGTATTCTTCCTTGAAAAAGGGCCTGAAACCTCCAGGTTCGATTGTGGTTACGGTAGACCCCGGGCGGAATTCTCCGCCGGCCGGGGTGGCGTCCAAATTTAGATTCGGGTCAGCGTACAAAGCTTCCAATTGGGCGGTGCCGGGCGTCCTGCGCTCCGAAGCTTTATCCCCCGAGGCTTCGGGGAAAACAGGCCGAGGGACTTCCCTAGTTGGTTAATTCCTGGTCTTTCTTCACGTCCGGTTCGTACTTTGCAGCTACTTCCGGGACCGGGGGGTGCGCTGTCGGCTGGAGCGGACGCTCGAGCGCGTACTGCAAAACCTCATCCATCATTTCGACGAATTTGATGACCACACTGGCCTGAACCTCAGGGGGAATCTCCGCCAAGTCCTTTTCATTGTCCTTGGGCAGAATGACGGTGCGCAGGCCCATGCGGTGCGCAGCCAAAAGCTTTTCCTTCACGCCGCCAATGGGCAGCACCTTGCCACGCAGGGTGATCTCGCCGGTCATGGCCACGTCGCAGCGCACCGGAGTTTTCGTTAGCGCGCTGACGATCGCGGTGGCGATAGTGATGCCGGCCGACGGCCCGTCCTTGGGGATGGCGCCCTCGGGCACGTGCACGTGAATATCCAGGTGGCGGTAGAAATCCTTGGGCAGGCCGAAGTTGCCGGTGCGCGAGCGCACGTAGCTCATCGCCGCCTGCGCCGATTCCTGCATCACGTCGCCGAGCTTGCCAGTGAGTGTCAGCCGACCCTTGCCTTCCATCAGGGTGGCCTCAGTGCCGAGCACCTGCCCGCCCACTTCCGTCCAGGCCAGGCCGGTGGCCAAGCCCACCTCGTTGTGCTTTTCCGCCCAGATCTCGCGGTACTTGATGACGCCCAGGAAATCGCTGATGTTCGCGGGGGTGATCTCAATCTTGACTCCCTTGCCTTCCTTGACCACCTTGCGCGACACCTTGCGGCCGATGTTGGCGCTCTCGCGCTCGAGGTTCCGCACTCCAGCCTCGTGCGTGTAGTGCCGGATGATATGGGTGATGGCCTCGTCGGTGAAGGTCAGGTTGGCTGGGGAGAGTCCGGCGGCCTCGAGCTGCTTGTTGACCAGGAAACGCTTGGCGATCTGGAGCTTCTCGATCTCCGTATAGCCGGGCAGGCGCAGGATTTCCATGCGGTCCTGCAAGGGTTGCGGGATGGTGTGCAGCACGTTGGCCGTGCAGATGAACATCACCTTGGAGAGGTCGTACTCCACGTCCAGGTAATGGTCGGTGAAGGCGTGATTCAGCTCTGGGTCCAGTACTTCCATCAGCGCGGCTGAAGGGTCGCCGCGGAAGTCCATCGACATTTTGTCCACTTCGTCGAGCACGAAGACGGGGTTGATGGTGCCGGCCTTCTTCATCATCTGGATGATCTGGCCGGGCAGCGCGCCGATGTAGGTTCGGCGGTGGCCGCGGATCTCGGCTTCGTCGCGCACGCCGCCGAGAGAAACGCGCACGAATTTGCGGCCGGTGGCGCGGCCGATGGACATCGCCAGCGAGGTCTTGCCGACCCCCGGCGGGCCCACGAAGCACAGGATCGAGCCGCGCGGGTTCTTCACCAGTTGGCGGACGGCCAGGTATTCCAGGATGCGCTCCTTGATCTTTTCCAGGCCGAAGTGGTCTTCTTCCAAGATGCGCTCGGCTACGCTGATGTCGCGGATTTCTTTCGATTTTTTCTTCCACGGCACCGCCAGCAGCCAGTCCAGGTAATTGCGGCTGACCGTTGATTCGGCCGACATCGGCGGCATCATCTCCAGCCGCTTCAACTCCTGGATGGCCTTCTCCTGCACGTCTTTGGACATGCCCGCGGCGTCGATCTTTTTCTTCAGCTCGTCGATTTCGCTCTTCTCGCCGCGGCCCAGCTCCTTCTGGATGGCCTTCATCTTCTCGTTCAGGTAGTACTCTTTCTGGGCGCGCTCCATCTGGCGCTTGACGCGGGTATTGATGTTGCGATCGACATTGAGCTTATCGATTTCGATTTCGAGGATTTCGCCGACCCGGGTAAGGCGCTCGAGCGGGTCGAAGTTTTCCAACAGCTCTTGCTTCTCTTCCACCGGGAGCTGGAGGTTGGCGGCGATGGTGTCGGAGAGCTTGCTGGGGTCGTCCACACGGGCCGCGGCGATCATGGTGTCGTAGTTCAGGCTCTGCGAGAGCTTGACGTACTGTTCGAACAGTCCGGTGATCCTGCTGACCGCCTGCTCCAACTGCGGGGTGGTCTCCACCTTGACCGGCACCAAGCGAAGCGCGGCGCGGAAGAAGCCTTCCTCCGTGGCGATTTGCACAACCTTGGCGCGCTCCACGCCTTCGACCAGGACTTTGATGTTGCCATCCGGCAGCTTGACGCTCTGTACGATGTTGGCCAGCGTGCCTACCGTGTAAATTTCTTCAGGCTTGGGGTCGTCCACCGAGGCGTCGTGCTGCGTGGCAAGGAAGATTTTCTTGTCGCCCGCCAGCGCTTCTTCCAGCGCCCGCACCGAGGCTTCGCGCCCGACGATGAACGGGGTCATCATCTGCGGGAAGATGACCATGTCGCGCACCGGCATCATCGGCACGCGCTTCAATTCGAGTTTTTCCCGGTTGAACATAGGCGCTTTCTTCTTCCCTGTGTTCCCTTCGAATCCCCTTCGGGGAAGCTATCCTGCCTTCTCCAGCAGGTTCCAGTTGATCTCGCGGCTGCGGACCATCTCTGCCGTAACGGCGAACTCGCGAATCTTGCGCTGGGCCGGCAGGTGGTACATCAGTTCGAGCATCAGGTCTTCCAGGATCATGCGCAGACCCCGGGCGCCGACTTTGCGCTGCATGGCCAACTCGGCCACGGTCTCGAGCGCGTCGTCGGCGAAGCGCAGCTTGACGTTCTCAAACTCAAACAGCCGCTGGTACTGGCGGATCAGCGCGTTCTTGGGTTCGGTCAGGATGCGGATCAGCGCGGCCTTGTCAAGGTCGCCCAGCACGCCTACTACCGGCAGCCGGCCAACGAACTCCGGAATCAGGCCGTAGCGGATCAGGTCGGTCGGTTGTGCCTGCTCGAGCATCTCGATGTTGCGGCGATGCGCAGTGGCCGGCTGGGCATCCGTGTGGAAGCCCAGCGACTTCTGTCCCGCGCGCCGCTCGATGATTTTTTCCAGGCCCACAAACGCTCCCCCGCAGATGAACAGGATGTTGGTGGTATCCACGGGGGTGAATTCCTGGTGGGGGTGCTTGCGGCCGCCCTGCGGGGGCACATTGGCGACGGTGCCCTCGAGAATCTTCAGCAGGGCCTGCTGGACTCCTTCGCCCGAGACGTCCCGGGTGATGGAGGGGTTCTCGTCCTTCTTGGCGATTTTGTCGATCTCGTCGATGTAGATGATACCTTGCTGGGCTTTGTTGACGTCGCCGTCGGCGTTCTGCAGGAGCTTCAGGATGATGTTCTCGACGTCCTCGCCCACGTAGCCGGCCTCAGTCAGCGTGGTGGCGTCCACGATGGCGAAGGGCACCTCGAGCATACGCGAGAGCGTCTGTGCCAGTAGCGTCTTGCCGGTGCCGGTGGGCCCGATCAGCAGGATGTTAGACTTGGTCAGCTCCACGTCGCCAGGCTGCCGGTTCAAGAAAATTCGCTTGTAGTGGTTATAAACCGCCACGGCCAGCTTCTTTTTCGTTTTGTCCTGGCCGATAACGTAGCCATCCAAAAAGGACTTGATCTCCGGGGGCCGTGGCAGGCGCCGGTTTACCGGGCTGGACTGCTCGCGCTTCTCATCTTCCAGGATTTGCTGGCAGACGGTGACGCACTCGTTGCAGACGTAGGCGCGGGGGTAGTCCGAGGGCGAGCTGATCAGTTTCTCAACCTGCTCCTGCGTCTTATGGCAGAAGGAGCAGCGCAGCGGTTCGTCCGTGTTGAATTTTCTCACAACTCGCCTGGCCTCTGGCAGACTGCCCAGGGTCCCCACAGGATAAGGGCAGGTACGCCGTTCATTCTAGGCCCATTTTCCCCCAAGCGGCACCGGAAGTCCATCTGACTACTGACCGTTAGGTACAGGCCAAGTGTGCGTCCGTTAGCGGTGCTTGGTAATGATCTCGTCGATCAGGCCATACTCCTTGGCCTGCAGCGCCGACATGATGAAATCCCGCTCGACGTCCTTCTCCAGCCTTTCCAGGGGCTGCTTGCTGTGGTCGGCGAGCAGCGTGTTGATTACTGTGCGCATGCGCAGGATTTCTTTCGCGTGGATGTCGATGTCGGTGGCCTGCCCAGAAAGGCCGGACAACCACGGTTGGTGGATCAGGATGCGCGAGTTAGGCAGGGCGAAGCGCTTCTTCGGCGCCCCGGCCGCCAACAGCAGGGCGGCGATCGAGGCAGCCTGGCCGACGCAGATGGTGACCACGTTGGGCCGCACGAACTGCATGGTGTCGTAGATTGCCATGCCCGCGGTGATCGAGCCGCCGGGGGAATTGATGTAGAGCGAGATGTCTTTTTCCGGGTCCTCGGCTTCCAGGAACAAGAGCTGCGCGGTGACTAGGTTGGCCACGTGGTCGTCGATTGGCGTCCCGATGAAGATGATATTGTCCTTCAGCAGCCGTGAATAGATATCGTAGGCTCGCTCGCCCCGGTTGGTCTGCTCGACCACCATGGGGATGAGGGTCGTGGCGCGTGGACTTGGATCGTCGGGATGTCTCATCGAAAATTTTTTAGGGTGCGCTGGGGAACCCGGCTCGTAAATTCAGCTATTCGCTTTTCGTCCGGATCCGGGTCTTTTTGTAGAGCCACTCGAGAGTTTTATCGCTTCTCAATTTCGATTTCATCCTATCGAGCGCTCCCTGCTTTGTCAAGCGCGCTTGCACCGCTGTAGCCGATTCGCCACTGCGTTCGGCCAGCAGCGCAATTTGGCGCTGCACTTCCTGCTCGTCGGCTTCGATGCCCTCGGCCGAGGCGATGCGGTCCAGGATCAACTCGGCTTTGACGTCTTCCAAGGCACGGTCGCGCTGGCGGCGCCGCAGCGTCACCCAATCCACGTTGACCGCCCGGGGGTCCACGCCCTGGGCAGCGAGCGAACGGATCGCGCGCTCCAGCCGCACATCCATTTGCTGCTCGATCAGGGCTTCCGGCACGGGGAAATCGTGTGCTGCGATCAGCTTGCTCACGATGCGGTCGTGCGCCTGGTGCGTCCTGCGAAGGTCGCGTTCGGCCTCGAGGTTCTGCCGGATTTTGCCGCGCAGCTCCTCGAGCGTTGCCGCCTCGCTCACATCTTTGGCGAATTCGTCGTTCAGTTCGGGCAGCTTCTTTTCCTTGTTGGCCACGATCTCGATCGCGTAGGTGTACACCTTGCCGGCCAGCTTGGGGTCGGGAAAGTCCTCCGGGTAGCGGACCTCGAAGCGCCTGTGGTCGCCTGTCTGCGCGCCACGAAGGTTTTCGCTGAACGCGCCGAGGGTCTCTTCGGCGCCGATGTGGCAGAGCACATTCTCCCCCCGGAGCGGCTCCCCACCCCCCACCGGGGTGCCTACCAGCTCGATCTGCGCGTAATCGCCGTCGGCGATGGGGCGGCCCTCGACCGGAACAAAGGTTGCGGCGCGCTCGCGCATCTCGGCGAGACTCTTCTCGATTTCGGCGTCTGTGATCTCCAGCGCGTCCACTTCGACTTCCAGGTTTTGGTAGTCGCTGAGAGTAAAATCCGGCAAGACTTCAAACGTGGCCTTGAATTTGAGCGGGCCGCCTTCGGCGAAGTCCACCTGCTCCACGTGTGGGCGAGTCACCGGAACCATCTTCTGTTCGGTCACGGCTTGTTCAATGCGCTCCGGCAGGAGCGACTGCAGCACCTCGCTCTTGATGTCTTCGGCGAAGCGGCGGCGGATCAGCGTCACGGGGGCCTTGCCCGGCCGAAATCCTGGCACACGCGCCACTCGCGCAAACTCGCGCGCCACGCGCTCCATCGCTTTCTGCACTTCCTCGGCTGGAATTTCCAGGTCCAGCTCGCGCCGGCAGGTGGCTTCTGTCATGTTGTTTGCGCTTCGTCAGAAGCTGAGTGAGTTGGGAGCCGCGCTGGTTAGGGGCTGCGGTGCGTCTCTCTTTCGCCGCTCTGGCTTCCGGAAAAAGGAGGGCCGGGGAGACCCAACAAGCGAGGCACTGTCTTGAAAATTCAGTATAGGGCAATCATGCTGCGGCGTCAACTCACGCCACACCCTACTTCTTTGGAGGGGCTTCTTGCTGCGCTGATTCCCCGTGTAGAATTTTCTCGACCTCCTGTTTGGCGAGTTTCTCACTCACGGGGCAGCTGGTATCGTTGATCCGGCATTGAGCGAGCGTCAGGTCGCATTTGCAGTTGCAGTTCTTCCGATTGAACTCGCGGAGGGCCACCTTCCTCTGTTCCGGAGTGAGCTTTGAGAGGTCAACGCCGGGAAGCTCGGTGGCACGCTTGGCGTTGGCCAGAAAGATCTGTCCGGTATCCTCAAAGGTCTCAATCTTTGCTTCTACCGGGAGCCCCAGCAGGGCGCGAACTTCCGTCTCGTACAGAACCGGGTTCCGCAGGCCGATGTGCTTCTGGACTACGCCCCCATTCGTGTCCAGCAGGAACAAAGTCGGCAGCGCCAAAATGCTCCCGAATTTGGCTTGCAACTCAGGAGAGGCGATGGCAATCGGATAATTGATCCGCGCTCTTTGAGCAAAGCGCTTCACCGCTTCCGCTGGGCCTTCGTCCACAGAGAGGCCGATAATCTGCAAGCGCCCCGCATACTTGGCCTGGAGCTGAATCAGGTCAGGAATTTCCGCGCGGCACGGCCCGCACCAGGTGGCCCAGAAATTCAAAAGGATCACTTTGCCGCGCCAGTGGGCTGGGGAAATGGGTTGCCCATCCAGGTCCCGGAGGGTGAATTCGGGTACGGGCTCCGGATTCTTCACGAATCGGATCGCCCCGGGGTCCTTTTGAGCGTCGCTGGCTGCGCTCGCCGGCAGTGAGGAACGACCCTGCTGGACATATGGGAGTCCCAGAAGGACCAGCACTCCGGTGCAGACCACAAACACGGGTTTGGCTCTCTTCATCCTGTCCCCCCTGGGACCCGGCTCACAGCGACATTTGCTTCAGCCGCACTCTTGCCCCCAATGCCGACCTGATCTGGCCTACTAAGACGCTACATGAATGGCCAATCTGCTCATGCGTCCAGCGTCGGGACTGTAAGTCCCCGATTCTAAAGTGGTAGGTCGGCTCGCGCTAGTGGCTTTCGGCATGCGATTCCTCAGCAGCCATGCCCGCCCGTCCGTATGCTGTAACTGTCTGCAAGTCGGGCCAGCCTGGCAGCCTCCAATGGTTTTGGACATGGCTGTGCCTCGAGTAAGTGAGGGCAGACTTGAGATCCCCGGTCCTAGCCAGAAAGTGGGCAGCCGCATAGGCTCTCCAGCACACGAATCGGAGAGTGCTGCGGCGCGACAAGAGCGCTCGGATGGACTAGAACCGTTTGCTCGAGAGCGAACTGTCCGGAAACCACAGCGTGGGGCACTCCGTCACTGAACACCAGCCAAGTCGCCAAAGGTGGAAACTCCAATTTGTATTTCGGACAGTCGGCCTGGAAGGCAGAGTTCTCCTTGAGGTAGTCGTGGAAGCGCAACATGAAACGGTCGTAGGGCGAGCGGTCGCCGCCGGGGAAGCCGAACGCGCGGCCTAGCCGAAGGAGCTTCCGGCGCAAGAAAGAGCCCCCGCCCGCAAGTTGAGGGAGTCCTGCTTCGAATGCGAAGCGCTTGGCGAGCTCACCAAATCGGTCAGTGGTGAGCCAGACTCTTGCCTTGGTGGGATGGAGGTTGGTGAAGACGCGCAGGATGCGGCTGCCCCGTGTGGGGCGGCTGGGGAAGGCGTCCACGTGCAGAAGATCATTGCGCTTGTGAAGCGGAAGCTGCCTTCCTTCCTCTTCCAGCGGTCGGAAGCTGGCGAAATCCAGAGACCAGCGCCCCGCGTAAGGCAAGAGGAACCGCGCAAGAAATTGAATAACCTGCGCAGAGTAACTCCGCATGACCCGTCGCATTTCGCTCAGGGACGGCTCGTCCCCAGAGAAACCCCGAAGCACGTCCTGTGTGGGACGATAGGAGACGTTCTTGTGTAACCGCGCCTCGGCCCAGCGCTGCGAAAGTATGAATTGCCGATCGTGCTCGGGAAAATCGTAAGGGAACGTTTGGAAGAAGAGGATCTGCCCCTCTTCCAGTTGTTCGCAGTACCAACGGGCGCGCTCGTTGCTCTGGGATGCGTCCAACCAGCCGGTCGCCAACGCAAAGTCATTCACTGGGATCCATGGCGGGCTTGGCATGGCAGCGTGCCTCGCGGCTTCTGATTCGCACGGACCCTGAACTAGATTCTCGCCTTTCAAGGCTTGTTCCCCACAAGAGCATACTCCCGCCGCCAGCTTGTTCCAAGCTCTGCGGCTCTCTTCTATATTGGGCTCAGATATTCAGGCTCTGATTCTGAGAGGGATGCGAGGCTTCCTTTTGGTAGTACGTGCTCTTTCAACTGCCTCGGTACTCCACGAAGCGTTGGCTTCACCTACCCGGCGGGCGGGTGGCCCATCCTTTGCGGGGTTTGCAAAGGGTGGGGATTCTGGTTTTGGCATTCTTTCCGATATTAAGGCCAACTCGACATCCCGCTGTTTAAGAGCCAAAATCTGGCTGCTCAGGAGCACCGACGGGCGCGCCCAGCGCCCCGCGTTGGCTTGGCGCTACATTGCCAAAGCGCGAGAGGAATGGGAATAGAAGCGCTTGTTGCATTGCCGCACTGAGATAAGCGCAGTGTTGAATTTGTATCGAATACTCTCGGTTGCAGCCTTGACGGTACATCTGGTCTGGATCCTCTGGGTGATCTTTGGCTGGTTGGTGACTCGCAACCGGCCCCTGCTGCGCTGGTTCCACATCCTCACGCTGATTTATAGCATTGTGATCGAAATCGGTCCCTGGCCCTGCCCCTTGACCATGGCCGAGGAGCGGCTCCAGCAAGGCGCCGGAATTCAGCCCTATCATGAGCCATTCCTGGTCCATTACCTGGAGGCGCTGGTGTATCCCAATGTCTCGCAAACGGTGGTGACCTGGTGTGGTGTTGCCGTCTGCTTGATTATTCTGGGGGTTTACGCGCAGAGATTCCGGCGGAGGAGAATCGTCGGCTGGTAGTCTCGCTTGGCGTCCCTGGCCCGCTGTTCCTTCTCCCATCTGACACTGGAATCTTCCAAGGGGAGGTCTGTGCGACGGTTGAGCACTGGGTGGGGGCTTCTCCCCGAAGCTAGTAGTTCTAGTAGTACGGCCAAAAATCTTGATTTTGGGACTTGCCAGGAAAGGTCCTTTACATACATGCTTGTGGCACACAAATTGGCGAGCTGCCACGCAAGTCAGTGATGCAGCCCCAAGGGCCTGGCAGGGGGAAGTAACCTCAGGAATTCGGCAGGTCGCCACTTTCATCCCGGTGCCCTCGTCCCGGGCAACGGCGAAAAACCTGAAGCTGTGAGTGAGCCGCGATTGGCACGCTCGTGGAGCGTGCTAAGCGGTGTCTGGGTTAGCGCCATGATCAACAAACTGCCGCGTCTTCGGAAGAAAGTGTTCGACATCTCCCAGGGACCACACCTGGCAGATCAGCACCTCCTGAGGCCAGTCACTAAGCGCGAGCGAGGTGAAGGAACGCACCGGGCAGCGGAGGAGCGCTACCGGTTGCGCTTTGAGCGGAATCCTGCCGGGGTTTTCCGCAGTAGCTGTGACGGCCACATGCTGGATTGCAACGAATCCTTCGCGCGCCTCCTCGGATATGCCTCCAGGGACGAAATCCTTGCGCGCACCGTGTGGGAATTGTATCCCAGCGTTGCCGCGGCAGAGGAGTTCATCGCGCGCCTGCAGGCACACCGTTCCCTTGTTGGTTTTGAGCTGAGCCTGCGCCGAAGAAATGGCAGCCTTTTTTGGGTGCTGGCAAATGTGAGCCTGTTTGAGGGGGAGAATGGCACGCCCGAAATAATCGAAGGAGTACTCGTCGACATTACTGAGCGGAAGCAGGCGGAGCAAACCCTCCGGGACAGCGAAGAGAAATACCGCACTCTTTTCGAGGAGTCCACGGACGCGATTGCGATTACCACTCCAGGGGGAGAATTCATTCTCGTCAATCAAGCGTGGTTAGATCTCTTTGGCTACACGAGAGAGGAGATTACCGAGCTAAACATCGCAGAAACGTACGTTCAAGCCCACGACCAAACGGCGCTTCGGCAGAGGATCGAGCAACGAGGGTCAGCCAAGCATTACGAGTTGAAGCTGCGCAAGAAAGATGGAAAGCAGATGGATTGCCTGCTTGCTATGAAAGTGTGGCGGGCCAAAGACGAAAGCATTCTCGGGTACCAGAGCATCGTCCAAGACATCACGGACCGCAAGCAAACAGAAAAATCTCTGCGTGATCTTTCCGGCCGCTTGCTGTGTTTGCAGGACGAGGAGCGCCGGCGGCTGGCGCGGGAATTGCACGACGCCACGGGCCAAAGCCTGGCTGCTTTGATGATAAGCCTCACCCAGATCAAGCAGTCAGGCACAGTGCGCGACCCGCGCCTCCACAACCTCCTCTTGGAGAGCCTCGAGCTGGCCGGGCAGAGCGCTCGCGAAATCCGCACTCTTTCCTACCTGTTGCACCCGCCGCTTCTGGATGAATTGGGCCTGACCTCGGCCTTGTACTACTACGCCGAAGGTTTCGCAAAGCGAAGCGGGATTCACGTCAGTCTGGATGTGCCCGCCAAACTTGGCCGGCTGCCTCGAGAACTGGAAACAACGGTGTTTCGAATCGTACAGGAGAGCCTAACCAATATCCATCGTCACTCCCGAAGTGCAACAGCCCGGATTCGGATCGCGCGAAATGCCGCCGATCTCACGCTGGAAGTCAGTGACGAAGGAAATGGGATGTCTCCCGCTGTTTTGGAGAGATCCAATGGCGGCGGTGGTGGCCTGGGAGTGGGCATCGCGGGGATGTGTGAGCGGGCCAGACAGCTCGGAGGCCAACTGGCAATCGATGCCAGCGGCCACGGCGTTAAAGTCCGGGCCACACTGCCGCTCTCGGGAGGCCAATGATGGCCACAATTCGTCTCCTTGTA
>QHYU01000105.1 GCA_003224235.1 Acidobacteriota bacterium | reverse complement strand
CTGCCCGCCATAGAGCATCCGCGAAAACAAATCCCGTCCAAACCCATCCGTGCCGAACAGGAAAACCTCCGCCGGAGGATCCGCGCCGAACAGGTGTAGCCGCGCGCGGAAGAGTCCTGCAACCGAGTAGGGTGCCCCGGTCACGAAGAAGCGCATTGGGAAGGCGCGGCTGCGATCTTCCTGGTATCCGGTGTAGCTGCCCCTGCGCGGCACCACAGGATACACGAACGGCCGCAAATGGAAGTTTCCTCGCTCATCCAGGAAGTGAAGCCGCATGGGTGGGGCAAACGGCAGTTCGCGGTTCTGCGCCGCCGCGTCATAGGGCGCGAAGAATCCCGCGCCCAGCACCACAGCGTGTAATCCGGCTAGAAGGGAGATGATGAGCGCGAGCTTTTTTCGCCGCCGCATGTTCAGCGCTCTCCGGTGCGGATCCGCGGGTCGTTCGCATAGAGGAGGACATCCGCGAGCAGGTTGCCGGCCAGCAGAAAAACGGTCGAGAACATCACCGCGCCAATCACCAGGTAAAGATCGCGCGCCAGAATCGCCTCCAGCAGAAGGGGCCCCAGCCCGGGCCAGCTCATCACCACTTCGACCAAAAGGGAAGTGCTAAGCAGGGCGCCCACCGAAAACCCGAAAAGGGAGATGAGCGGGTTCGCCGCCGCAGGCAGCGCGTAGCGGAACAGCAGCCGCCGGCGCGGGATGCCATGACCTCGCGCCGCCCGCAAGAACGCGGAATCCAGCACCTCAATCAAGGCGGCGCGCACATGCTTCACAAGCACAGGGAGCGTGCCCACAACAAGTGTTACAACCGGCAAAGTCAGATGTCTGGCCGCGTCCTTCACCTTTGCTCCGAACCCCAGCGCTTCAAAGCCCAGGGAAACCATTCCCCCGGTCGGAAACCACCCGGTCCGCACGGCCAGAAGCAAAAGACCCAAGGCCAAAAGCAGGTCGGGAACAGCCAGCAGTGCCGTCGCGCTCGCGGTGGTGAGTTGATCGACAACGCGGCCCTTCCGCGCGGCGGCCCACACTCCTATAGGGATGGCGGTCGCCCACGCCAGCAGCGTGGCCGATCCGGTGAGCACCAGTGTGTTTCGCGCCCGCACTCGGAGCAGCGGCGCCGCCGGGGTGTTGTAGGCAAACGAGAAACCCAACTCGCCCCGCAGGACCGACCGCACCCAGCGGGCGTACCGCACCGGCAACGGCCGATCCAGGCCGTATTGGGCCCGCAGCGCCCCAACTGTCTCCGGCGAGATTTGCGGACTCAAGCGCATCTCGTCCAGAAAGCTGCCGGGCGCCAGCGCAACGAACAGGAAGGAAAGCACCGAAACACCGAACAGAAGAAATAATCCGTGAAGAAGCCTGCCTGCCAAGAAGCGCATTAGGGCGCCACCTGGCCGGAGGTGAAAGCTTCCACTCGAGGGACCGCCGCGACCAGCGCCCGAGTGTGCGCGTGCTGTGGGTGGCGCAGCAACTCCGGGGCGGAGGCGCGCTCGACAATTCTCCCACGTTGCATCACCGCCATCTCGTCGGCGAGGTGGCCGACCAAGCTAAGGTCGTGCGTGATGTATAGATAGGTCAGCCCGCGCGACACCTGCAGTTCCAGTAACAAGTTAACGATCTGAGCTTGGACGGAAAGATCCAGCGCGGAGAGCGCTTCGTCAAGGATAAGGAGCCTCGGTTCCAGAGCCAGCGCTCGCGCAATCGCCAGCCGTTGACGCTGGCCGCCACTAAACTCTGCGGCCGGGCGTTCGGCCCATTGCGACAGCAGCCCGACTTGTTCCATCAGTGCGAGGCCGCGTTCACGCCGCTCGCGCCGGGTGCCGCGGCCCTGCACGAGGAGGGGTTCGACGACAATCTCTAGTGCGGTCAGGCGCGGATTGAGCGCCGCGGCAGGGTCCTGAAAGATGAGCTGGATGTGCGCCTGGATAGCGCGCAGCTCTGCGCGGCTGAGCAACAACAAGTTTTTTCCGTCATACCAGATCTCGCCCGCGGTTGGCTCCTCAAGGCGCACGAGGCAGCGCGCCAGCGTTGATTTTCCTGAGCCAGACTCGCCCACCAGGGCCAACGTGGTTCCGCGGGCGATCGCCAGATCCACGCCATCGACCGCCGGGACCACAAACCTCCTGCGCGAAAGCCACCGGCGCTGCTCGTAGAACTTGCGCAGGCCTTTGACGCGCAGCAGTGTCGAGGCGACTTCAGGGGAAGTCTGCTCAGCCGCCATATTTGAAACACCACACCCGGCGCGCTGCTTCGGGCTGTACTTCTGCGGGTCCGCGGGTGGTGCAGATGGCCAGGCGATCCGGGCAACGAGGCTCAAAGGGACAACCCGGAGGCAAACGCGCCGGGTCTGGCGGGCTGCCGGAGATTGCCGGCAGCTTGCCCTTCCCCGCCGCGGGACTTTCGCTGGCGCCCCGGGGCATCGAAGCCAACAGCCCCTTTGTATACGGATGCAACGGCGCGCGGTACACCCGCTCAAGGGGGCCCTCTTCGACGACGCGGCCGGAATACATCACCAGGATGCGGTCGGCGAGCCCCGCAAGAATGGCGGGATTGTGACTGATCAGAAGTAACGCGACCCCCAGTCGCAGCTTTAGGTCCTTGATCAGCGCCAGGATTTCGGCCTGGGTGGTTGCATCCAGCGAGGCCGTGGGCTCATCGGCAATCACCAGCGCCGGCCGGCAGGCCAGCGCCTGCGCGATCAACACGCGCTGGCGTTGTCCACCGCTTAGCTGGTGTGGGTAGGCCTCGGAGATGCGAGAGATCTCGCCGGAGAAGACCTGCGCCAGGGCGGTGGCCGCTTCTTCGCGACACCGCTTCCAGTTCCACCCGCGGTGCGCATGAATTACCTCGCCCACTTGGTCCCCCACGCGCCTCATTGGGTGAAGTGCGATCCCGGGCTCCTGAAAGATCAGGGAGATCTCCGCGCCACGAATTTTTTCCAGTTCGCGCTCGCCGCTGGTGACCAGCTCGCGCCCGGCGAACTCAATCGACCCGCGAACAATCTTGCCCCCCGGAGGCAGCAAGCGCAGGAGCGCCAGCGCGGTGGTTGTCTTTCCGCAGCCGGACTCGCCAAGGATGCCGACCGCTTCGCCCGCCGCAATGTCAAAACTGACTGCTTCGACTACGGGTATCGCGGCTCCCGTGTCGGTTGCGAGCTGCACGGTCAAATCGCGGACTCGGAGCAGTGCGGCCTGTGGCGGCCTTCCGTGTAGTAGGCAGCCGCCTCCGGGCTGGGCCTCTGCGAAACCCGGAGCGAGAAAAAGCGTCTTGCCGCTGGCAAGGGAGCAAACAAGCCGCGCCGTATGGAGAGGCGGAGGCGAGAGATCGAAATGGACCGGATGGGTAGCCACGCTCCAGTGTCCTGTTGCCATGATAGCCCAGGATCGTGAAGCCGCATTTCGATTCTTAGGCGCGGCGTGCTGCACCGCCTGAAACGCCCGCAGGGTCTCCTGTCGTTGGCTGGGGGTAATTCCATGGCGCCGCCAATCGAATGTGCCGGAAGAATCATAGCTCCCTTGGGAGTGCTTGTTAGGTAGCAGAGCATTTCGCCGGTCTCGAACTAGCGTATTCTCGCAACAAGGCGCGGGGCCAAGCGAAGTGGGTCCGCAGATATTTGGGGGGAGCTGCATGCCGCAAAGAGTTCACCGCTTCTTGTTTGCTGTCCTGATGATCTACTTTTTGATGCCAAGCGGCGCGCAAAGCCAGAGCATCGGCGGAGGCATTGTGGGGCGGGTGAAGGACCAACGCGGCGACAGTGTTCCGGCGGCGCTGGTACAGCTCGTGAACACTTCGACCGGCCAGATCCGCGCGGTGAGCACCGACAACGAGGGCCGGTATGAGGCGCGCGAGGTTTCCCCAGGTATCTACAACCTGACCGTGCTGAAAGGGGGGTTCAACACGGCTAAGGTTTCCGACGTCCGGCTGAGCGTGACCCAGGTGGTGCACGTCGCGGAGATCACCTTGACGGTGGCCCCGGTGGGAAACGAGACCATCGAGGTGAGAGCGGCGGAGATCGCCATGATCGAGACGAACTCACCAGCGCTCAGCACCGCCTTCAGCCAGAAACAGATCCGCGAGCTGCCGCTGCTGACGCGCGATATCAACAGCCTGGCCCTGCTCGCCCCGGGCGTATTCAGCGTGCGTACGTTCAGCTTCGCCAGCACGCTAGTGCCTTTCGCGGTAAACGGTTCGCGCGGCCGCGAGAATAGTTTCATTATCGACAGCGTGGACAATAACGAGCCCCTGTTCGGCGGGGCGGCCACCCAATTCACGAACACCGACCTGTTTGCCGAATACCGCATAATCACCAACCAGTACAAAGCCGAATTTGGGCGCAATTCCGGCAGCGTGGTCAACCTCATCACTGAACGCGGGGGCAACCAGTGGCACGGGAGCGCGTTCTGGTTCGCCCAGCGCGATCCGCTCAACGCCACCAATCGCGTGGAACGCGCCGCGGGGCTGGACCGGCCGGCGCCCTTTGCAGAAAACGTGCTGGGGGCAAGCTTGGGCGGCCCGATGCAGCATGAATCCACCTGGGTCTTCTTGACCTACCAGTGGGACGGAGCGCGAAACGATCTTTCGCCGCTTTACCCCCAGGTAGCCACTTTACCGACCGTCCGCGGGCTCAATGCGTTGTCCCGCCAGCCGCTAACCCAGACCCTGAGCGCGCTGTTGAATGACCCAACCGTGGGTCGGCTCCCACTTGTGGCTGCTCCCTGCTTCAGCTTCTTCGCCGGGCTACCCGCCAACAACCCATGTACTATCAGCGGACCGCCCAACAACGGGATCACGGTGGGAGGGACTCCGATTGAGTTCGGATCCTTTCTGGTGTCCCGGGCGGGTATTTTCGATGTGCGCGACCATCAGACCTCGTTCCGCGTGGACCACAGGCTTACCGAAAAGGACGACCTGTACGGTCGCTACCTTTTCGACGACCTGAGAACTCCGCGAACGGTCGGAGCGGCTCCGCTTGAGGTGGGATTCTTTGATCCGGGGCTGATGCCGTCCTACCACGAGCTGTTTCTCCAGCGCACACAGAATGCCGGGTTGTTCTGGACGCACGCCTGGCCGCGGGCGCTACACGAGCTGCGTGGCTCCTATACGCGGATCTCCTCGCAACTTGGTGCGCTGGGGGTAAGCGGAAACGCTCAGGAAACGCTGCCCTCGGTGACGGTCTCAGATACCTTTGCGACCAGCCCGGCGCCCGGCGGCACTCCCGCGGGCACGTCTGCATTCCTGGCGGCCTTTCCGGCCGCAGGAAACGTGTTCACCATGGGACGCGACACCCGGCCCAGCCGCATCAACAGCAATCTATACCAGGTGCAGGAAAACATCTCGATCTCCCGCGGGCGGCACAGCATCAAGTTCGGGGCCAACTTGGTGCGCACGTTGAGTAATATCCGCGATATTCCCTCCAATCTGGGAGAATACTTTTTTGCCGCAAGCGCGTCTTCCGGCTTCCAGAATTTTGCCAACAACGCTCCCACGTTCGCCCTGCAGCGGTTTGGAAATTTCGGCGGGCGCGGCGGCGAGGAGCTGCCCCTGCGGCAATTCAGCCAGTTCTATTTCTTCGAGGACGATATCCGCATCGCCGGTAGCTTTACGCTGAACCTGGGACTGCGCTACGAAAATTACGGACAGCCCATCAACCGCATCGCCGAACTCAATCCCAACTTCGGTTCCCAGATTCAGCGCGATAACAAGGATTTCGGGCCGCGCGTCGGCTTTGCCCTGGGGCTCGGCAGCCGCACGGTGGTCCGGGGCGGGTACGGCATCTATTACAACCCCACGGCCTCCTCTCCCATTTCATATACGGTGACCACGTTGGGGTGCTGCAAGCTTCCGGCGGCCTGAGCTTCTCGATAGAAGCGCTGCAGCAGGTCAGCGTCGTCGGCGAGCCCAGCAGTGATCGTCTTCAGTGCCACGAGCCGGCCGATGCGCGGGTCGCGCGCCTTGAAAACCACACCCATGGCACCGCGGCCTAGCTCCCGGATAATCTCGTATTTGCCCAGCCTCTTCAGCTTGATGCTCCTTCGGATTTGTCCCAGTGTGGCGCGGCTCGCGGCACCAACGCGCCGGCGCGGCCTGAACTGCGAGCGCGCCTACGGACTGGGGACGCGACCCGGAGCTCCGGAACGGCGTGACATCCAGGCCAGCCAGGCGACCGTCGCCAGCATCCCGATCCAGCCGAGGCTGCGCGTGGCGCCGCCGATCTGCTGGTCGCGCACGAGCACACCCCACTGGCCGAACAGAATTTCCCAATCGTGTTCGCCTGAACCCACCAGCGGCAGGGCCAGGGTGCGCGCGTCGGCCATATAAGTGCCGATATAGAGGAAGTTCTCGAAAAACCAGAAGGCAGCGAAGGCCGTTCCTGCGGTTTCACGCCGCCAGAAGAAATACCCGGCGATCAGGAGGGGCACCAGGAGTTCACCAAGAGTACCGCCCAGAATCGTCGCCGTGTAGCCGAACCATCGGAAGAAAAGATGCCCGGCCTCATGTGCAACCAGATTGACGTTGTCGAGCACCAGGAAGCCGCTTTTGTTGGTGGCAGCGTGTAAGAGAAACAGCGCGTAGAAGGCCAGCCATCCACCCAGCGCCAGGTGCGAGACGCTCCGCCACTCTTCTTCGGGCCGCTCCCAGGAAAGCTCCATAGGAGAATTTTAGCAGGCAGGCACGGCTCCGAATTGCAGTGTGGGAAGAAGTTTCCTGGCGCGTAACATCGCGAGAGAAGATGTTGCCTTGGCGCTTGCCGGAGGTTCTTATCCGCCGATCGTTGCCGCAGCCTGCGCCGCCGCCCCCAAGAGCGGAGCGTCCTGGTTCAGCACTACATGGATGGGAATCTGGTTTAAGAGGGTTTCGAATTTTGACTTGTCGCAGAAGGCCCGAAAAAAAGTGCCATCTTTCAGCTTTGGAAGGATCTTGACAGCGATGCCACCAGCTACATAGACGCCACCGAGGGCCAAGCACTTGAGCGCCAGGTTACCGGCCTCGGCACCGTAGACCGAGGTCCACAGATCCAGCGTCTGAACGCAGATCGGGCAGGACCCCGCGAGGCCGAGTTGCGTGATTTCCGGCGCCGGGTCGACCTCAGGGTTGTCGAAACTGGGATGCCTTACCGTGGGGTCGAGGAATTCATGAATGCTGCGGAAGCCGCGGCCGGAAAGAACGATCTCGAAGTCCACGTGCGTGTAGCGTTTCATGAGATGCCGCAGCAGTTCGATCTGTTTCTCAGTGCGAGGGGCGAAATCGGTGTGACCGCCCTCGGTGGCCGCAACAATGTGGCGATTGCCATCCCAGAACAGGATGGCCTCGCCCAACCCGGTCCCGGCGGCAATCAGCACCTTGTTAGCCTTCGGCGTGGGCGTTCCTTCGTTCAAGGTGAGGAGCTCAGAGGACCCCAAGAGTTCCACGCTATGTCCCGTGGCCTCCAGGTCGTTTAACAGCACGACGCGCTCGATGCCCAGGATGCGCGCTAGCGAGGCGCCATCCACCAGCCAGGGCAAGTTGGTAGTGCGCACTTTGTGCTCGACGACTGGCCCGGCCACGCCGAATCCTGCAGCGGTGATCTTCCCTGTGCCGCCTTCGGAGGTGTTCGCGCGAATCTGCTGGAGGAACTCGGCGACAATCTCTTCGAAATGGGGATGGGTTTTGCTCTCGAAGCGGCGTTGCGTGATGCGGCGCAGGGCGCCCGGCCGGGCCTCAAACAGAGCCAGATTGCACTTTGTTCCTCCGACGTCGCCGGCCAGGATCATAGACTCCCCCGCGGTTTCTATCCTTTCGGCTCCTTCGATTTCCCGCCGGGCGGCGACGCGCGGAACGGTTTCGAGAGAGCCTCGCGCGCCAACAGACTGGCAGCGGCCTCGTCCACGAGGAAGATGCGGCGGCCATCCGGCACGGTCACCAGTTGCGTCGGCAGCGGCGGGTCGGTCTTGCCGTCGAGCACGGCTTGAAGAATGCTGGCCTTCTCCGCGCCGGTGACCAGAAACATCACGTTGTATGCGGCGTTCAGCACGGGTAGGGTCAGAGTCATCCGGCGGGTGTGAAGTTTTGAGACCGTGGGCGTGCTGACCCAGCGCGAAGTGTGGCGCAGTCTCCGCGAATCCGGAAACAGCGAGGCAGTGTGGCCATCGCGCCCCACACCTAACAGGATGAGGTGGAAACGTGGGAAGCCCCTGGAATCCAGTTGCAGCCCGTTGCGCAGGACCTCTTCATAGTCTTCTGCGGCTCGGCCGAGATCTGGCCGGTCGGCTTCCATGCGGTGGACATTGGCAGGCGGGATCGGTACGCGTACGAGCAACTCGCGTCGGGCCATCCCATAATTGCTCTCGACGTGATCAGGCCCCACGCTGCGCTCGTCGCCCCAGAATAGATGCACCTTGCTCCAGTCCACCTGGGTGCGAAATTCCACAGTGGCCAAAACACGATACATCTCGCGCGGCGTGTTTCCGCCGGCCAGCGCCACTGAGAACCTGCCTTCACGCGCGATAAATTGCCAGGCCCATTCGACGAACTGGCGGGCAGCCGCGCGCGCCACCGCGACCTCATCAGGGCACACCAACACACCCGGCTGGATCTCGCGAGGGAGCGAGTTACGGGTTGTGCCAGCGTCGTCCATTGCGACCCATCAGATGATCGGCTTCACGCGGGCCCCAGCTCCCTGCGGCGTAGTTCGAGAAGGTCGGGACGGAATCGCGCCACACGTTCAAGATCGGGTCCACCAGCGCCCAAGCGGCTTCGACGCTATCGGCGCGGTCGAACAGCGTGGCATCACCCCGCATGCAGTCGTTCAGCAATGTAGCGTAGGCGCTGCGCGAACCTGCGCCGAATGCGGTCCGGTAGCAGAAGTCCATGCTGACGGACTTGATGCGCATCTCCGGACCGGGCAGCTTGGCACCGAACGAAATCGAGATGCCCTCGTCGGGCTGAATATTCAGCATCAGCCAGTTGGGTTCGACGTTCGCGCCTCGAAAAACCTGGTGAGGCGCGCGGTGGAACTGAATGGCGATTTCGGTGGCACGGCTGGGCAAGCGCTTGCCCGTGCGCACGTAAAACGGCACGCCAGCCCAGCGCCAGTTGTCGATGGCGAACTCGGCAGCGACAAAGGTCTCCGTCCGCGAATCCGGTTTCACCCCAGGCTCCTGGCGGTAGCCGGGCACGGCGTTGGCGTGGATGGTGCCCGCGCCGTACTGGCCGCGCACAACAAACTTGCCGACCGCCTCGGGGCTAAACGGCCGGATGGATTGCAGAACCTTCAGCTTCTCGTTGCGCACGGCGGTGGCATCAAAGGAGGCGGGTGGCTCCAGCGCCACCATGGAGACGAGCTGCAGAACGTGGTTCTGGATCATGTCGCGGACCGCCCCCGCGGTTTCATAAAACGCGGCACGGCTCTCGACCCCCAGACTTTCCGCGGCGGTGATTTGGACGTGATCCACATACCGGCGGTTCCACAACGGCTCGAAGATTCCGTTGCCGAAGCGGAAGACCAGTAAGTTTTGCACCGTATCTTTGCCGAGGTAATGGTCAATACGATAGACCTGCGATTCGTCAAAGACGCGGAGGACAGCCTGGTTCAACTGGCGCGCAGACTCGAGATCCCGGCCGTAGGGCTTCTCAATGATGATGCGCACCCAGGATCTTTCGTCCGCCGGTTTGGCCAAGCCGGCGCGGCCCAATTGCTCGACCAACAGTGGATAGACTTCCGGAGGCGTAGAGACGTAGAAGAGTCGATTGCCTCGCAGACCGCGCTCCCGGTCCAGTTCAGCCAGGCGCGCCCCGAGTCTGCGGAATGCCTCCGGGTCTTTGTAGTCCCCCGGGAAGTAAAACAGGGAGGGGGCGAAGGCTGTCCACTTCGTGTCGTCCACCGGACCCACTTCGGAGATTTTGCGCGTAGCTTCGCCAGAGGTGTTGCGGAAAGCGTCGTCGGACATGGCCGTGCGCGCGAAGCCCACGATGGCGTAGCTGGGGGCCAGCGACGCGTTGGCTGCCAAGTCGTAGAGCGCGGGGATCAGTTTGCGGCGCGCCAGATCTCCCGAAGCGCCAAAAATGACGATGGCGCAAGGATCGGCGGGCAGCGCGGTGGGAGAATAACCGGACTGGATGGTTTCAGCGATTACGGTGGTCTGAGCGGACATGGCTGGCTCCTTATGTTTTCCCCACGGTTTTCACAGCATGGCCGCCGAACTGGGCTCGTAGGGCGGCAATCACTTTGGCCGTGAAGGAATCCTGCTGGCGCGAACGGAATCGCGTGAGTAGGGACATGGTGATGACTGGAGCGGGGACGTCGTGCTCCATAGCAGCGAGAATGGTCCAGCGGCCCTCGCCGGAGTCTTGGACAAAGCCCTGGATCGCGGCCAGGTCCGGATCTTTGGCGAAGGCCAACTCGGCCAGCTCAAGCAGCCAGGAGCGCACCACGCTGCCCTGATTCCACAAGTGGGAGACTTGCCGCAGGTCCAACTGTTGGCCGGAGGCACGCAGGATTTCAAACCCTTCGGCGTAGGACTGCATCATGCCGTATTCGATGCCGTTGTGAACCATCTTGGTAAAATGGCCCGCGCCTGGGCCGCTCACAAGTGCATAGCCGTCTTTCGGTGCCAACGAACGGAAGATGGGTTCGACGCGCGTGAAGACTTCTTTATCGCCGCCGACCATCAGGCAGTAGCCGACCTGCAGGCCCCAGATGCCGCCGCTCGTGCCCGCGTCGAGGAAATGGATGCCGCGGGCCTGGAGACTCTTGTAGCGCTCGATGGAATCTTTGTAGTAGGAGTTGCCGCCGTCAATGATGATATCGCCCCGCGCCAGCAACCCGGCCAGCTGCTCGATGACCTCGGTGGTGGCCTTGCCGGCGGGCACCATAACCCATACGATGCGCGGGGTGGGTAACTTCGCGAGGTCCTCGAGGCGCGACACCCCCACCGCGCCCGCCGCCACTGCTTCCGCAATCGAAGAAGTGGAGCGAGCGAAGGCGTGGATAGTGTGCGAGTCGCGCAGCAAACGCTTGCACATATTCAGGCCCATACGACCCAGACCGACTATTGCCAGTTCCATTGGGAATCCTCCACACTAATTGTCTGGAATCACCACGCCGTGGCGGCTGAGTTCCTCCCGCAACTGCGCGGCGTTCTGAAAGTGAATCGTGCCCATACCCAAGCGCCGGGCACACTCCAGGTTGAGCGCCCGGTCGTCAATAAACACGCATTCCTCTGGAGCGCGCTGCGTCACCCCCAGCGCCAGGCGATAGATGGCTTCGTCCGGTTTGCGCGCCCCCAAGTAGCAAGAGCTGAAAAAAGCGACGAAGTCCCGCCGTAGCCCAAACTGGTCGATGCGATACTGATTCAGCTCCCGCGGCTCGTTGTTGAGCGTGGCCAACAGGTACTTCCCCGAGCGCGCCAACTGTTCGACAACGGCGAGTGACTCCGGGTAGGGTTGGGACTGGGTAAGCATGAACTCTTTGAACTGCTCGCGGCTGAAGGCGCGCGGACGGTAGAAGATCGTCCGGTCCAGGTATTGGTCCAAGGTGGCCTGCCCGCTCTCGAAGGCGGGAAAGCACAGATCGTGGCGGTTCTCAAAATCTTCCCAGTCGAGGTTGAACTGCGCAGCGGCTAGTTTGCGGGAGCCGCCATCCCAGCCGTTGGTAAGGATTACCCCGCCGACGTCCCAGAATAAGGTCGTGACCTTAGCCATCGAGCCGCACCGCAACACAGTCCATTTGGCCAGTCATCCCCACGCCCTCGAGAGAAGCTGTCGCCTATCCCCAGAGAGGTTAGACGCTACATCATACGTCCGAACCTAGTCGCGGAAACCGCCTTACGCGAGCGCCTGCTCTACCGCTTTGCGCAACGCCGCCAAACCCCCCGACACGTCCGCGCCCAGGTGGACCCGCAGCGCCCGCCGGCCGCGCTCGGCCAACACTTCGAAGTCGCCGCGTGCCTGCGCCGCCTTTACCACGCCGAACGTGTACTTCTGCCCGGGCACGGGCAGGTCGGCGGCGTCGTCACAAGTAACCTGCAAGAAAACGCCTGTGTTCGGCCCGCCCTTATACGCCTGGCCGGTGGAGTGCAGGAATCGCGGACCGAAGCCCAGGCAGGTAGCCGCTCGCCGCGCGTCGCGCACTGCGTGCCGCAGCGCCTGCAGCTCTTTTTCGTGCGCCTCATTCATTTCGACGAAGGCGAGCAGAGCAAAATAGTCGCCGGCGCCGAGCCGCCCAAGATGCGCTTTCAGGTAGCCGACAAGCGATTTCTCCGCCGTCTTCTCGAGCACCGCACGGTTCTTTTCATCGGTGAATAGACGAATGCCGTTGCCCTCGAAGAACGGCCTCTCCAGCGGGAGGGCTCCGGTCCGCTCGTATTCCGAGGTCAGCTTCTTGGTGGCGATTTTGCTGGCTTCGACGTCGGGCTGGTTGAACGCGTTGATGCCCAAGATGGCGCCGGCCACCGCGGTCGCGATCTCCCAGCGGAAAAACTCCTGCCCCAGGTCGTACGCGTCGCGCAGAGCGATGCGCACCACCGGGTGACCCGCCTGCTCAAGGGCGCTGACCGCAGCGTCTTGCCCGGCATCGGAACCGGACTCTAGCCGCAGATAAACGAACACGCGATCCTGTCCATACACCGCCGGCGGACCTACCTTCTCGCGATCCACGGGGATGAGCCCTTTGCCCTCTTTGCCGGTTGATTCGGCCAGGAGCTGTTCGAGCCAGGCGCCCAGGTCGTGGATGGCGGGTGAGGTAATCAGCGTCACTTTATCGCGGCCGTGTTTCGCGGCAACGCCCAAGATCGTTCCCAACGCCAC
>QHYU01000142.1 GCA_003224235.1 Acidobacteriota bacterium | reverse complement strand
GTTCTTCTATCGCACGCGGGCCAGTTGGTCGCGGGCGCGGCGTGTGGTGGCCAAGGCCGAGCAGATCGAAGGTAAGGAAAATCCGCGCTACGTCGTCACGTCGCTGGCCCCGGAGCAAGGGCCGGCCCAAAGGCTATACGAACAGCTCTACTGCGCGCGGGGCGACATGGAGAACCGCATCAAGGAGCAGTTGAGTTTGTTCTCGGATCGCCTGAGCACCGAGACCCTGCTCGCCAACCAGCTTCGTCTCTACTTCTCCTCGCTGGCCTATGTGTTGGTCCATGCTCTGCGGCGCATCGGTCTGCGCGGAACGGAGTGGGCCGAAGCGCAGGCCGAAACGATTCGGCTGAAGCTGCTGAAAATCGCCGCCCGGGTGCGGGTCACCACCCGCCGCATCTGGGTCTGCTACAGCGGCGCCTACCCCTGGAAGCACCTGTTCACCGCGGCCTGGTCCGCACTCCGCTGCTAAAAAAACCCTGTTCGGCCTGAAACCCACCGCGCGCGCTGTTTCCAAACGGCGAGGTGTGCTCGCACATCGCCGGGTGCCTGCTCTGCACAACTTCACCGGCCACCAACAACGGCCGAAACACCTCCCCAGCCCTCCCGCTACCGAAATTCCTCGCTCCTGACTTGCTTCCCATCGCGTCAGTCCACACCTCGTGAGAAATCCGGGCTAGCAGCGTCGGAGCAACGAGTTCGCTCCTACTTCCCTTTGAGTCGAGTGGCTCAGGCCACGATTGCGGTGATTACCTTTTGGACTCTTCAATAGCTCTGAAAAAGATAGGAGGAAGACGATCGGAGTAGGATAAACAAGCTACTCAGTTCCTGCGTGGGGAGAATTTATCCTGGGCTCCCAGAGGAAAGACGAACGAATTCCTCGAGTTCTACATTAGTTAGTTTTTTTCGAGCCGAAGTGAATTGAGGCCATTGACTCCGCGTACTGTCAACGAATCACGGTGAAGATTCTCGCGTTGCTTGAAGCTCCCATGAAATTTGTAGTGGTGACCCAGGTGCGCCCGAATTCCATCTCGCTCCCGGGATACCAAATCGAGAACAAATCGGTGTGAATCGCTGGTACAGGTATCGGCGCGACATGTCAAATCAGGTGAATCAATACCCCTATCTGGACCAGGCAGCACCTGAGCCAAGGAACAACCAGGTGGCCTTCGACGGCACCGTCCGGGGATCTTTCGCAACAAGCAAACACGTCATTGTTGCAGTCGAGTAGTTACTTGTTCGAAGCAGGCCCGTCAGTGGCCACAGACAGAGCAAACTAGGCTGGAACGAATCGATGATGCAGTTTGGTAGGCGCAGCCAGTTTTAATAGCCATGAGACGTTTCGCTGCGACATCAAGATCTCCCAGGTGCCAGATGTTGATCCACTGTGGGCCATTGGTTGGAGGGATGTGTCAATGAGTCCTCAGACCACAGTCTTCCTCTTGGCAGGCAACCGCTTGCTGCGGGAAGCACTCTCGCGCATCCTGAAAACGAAGAGCGATATCTCGGTTGCAGGCACTGCGCCCTATTCTCCACAAGCCATCCAACAGATCGCCGAGTCCAATTGCCAGATCCTTCTTCTCGATTCGGTTACCAGCGCGGCGTCAGACTTTCAGTTCGTTCGCAGGGTCATCGAGGTTGTACCGGGTCTGAAGGTGATCATGATCGGCATGGATGAAAACGAAGAAGCATTCTTGAGTGCCGTTCGGGCCGGGGTTTTCGGTTACGTCCTCAAAGATGCCTCCGCAACAGATGTGGTCGCGGCGGTCCGCGCGGTAGCGCAGGATGAGGCAGTGTGCCCTCCGCGGCTTTGCCTCTCTTTGTTCAAGTTGGTTTGCAGCGATTCGACAGCTTTGCCGACTCTCCGCATACGGTACAAGCTCGGCTTGACGCGCCGTCAACAGCAACTGGTTCCGCTCATCGCCCAGGGACTCACGAACAAGGAGATCGCCATGCGCCTGAATCTATCGGAGCAGACGGTGAAGAACCACATTCACCGCATGCTCCAAAGAGTCGGGGCGGACGACCGCCTGGCAGTGGTGGAGATGGTTCGCGAGCAGGGCGTCTTCGTCTAGCCTGCCTCTTTGTCTGTTCTGAAAACTTGGTACTTTTTGGGTACTGACGGCTCGCCGCAGTTGGTACTGGTGGGTGCGAACCGGTACTTTTTTGGTACTGACGAGTCACCACGGTGGGTACCAGGTCGGTATGTTTGGGACCTTTTTGCTCCACTCCACGATGAACCTTCCTTTATTTCCTCATTATCCGATACTTGCAGCAACGGAGAGTGGAGCCTGGCATGGAGAAACTCATTCGGGTCGTCGTGGCAAATCAGCCCCGCCTCATGCGGGAGCTTGTTCTCGCGACAATTTCTGAGCAACCTGACATCGAGATCGTCGGCGAAGTCCAAGACGAAGCCGACATCCGCCGAGTCGTCGAGGAAAAAAAACCGGACTTTCTGATCATCGCTCTGGATGAGCCCGGCGAGCGACCTCGCCTCTGCGATTCGCTGCTCTGCCAGTTTCCGGACATGAAGATTCTGGCGCTGGCGCCGGAACGCAATAGCAGCGTCTTCTACTGGGCTTCTCTCGACATTCATTCCAACCGCGTCGAGGCTTCCGAAGAAGGGATCCTCGACGCGCTTCGCGGCAAAGCGCAATTCCCCAGGAGGTACCGGTGAGTTTTTCTCGATTGAGAGTCATCGCCAAGATCGCGGTCACGCTCCGAGGGCAGTTTAAGAAAGCTGTCGCTTTGTTGCTTGCCGCACTCCTCGTCTGCCCTGCTGCTCAGTCGCAGCGGGAGAGAAGCGTCAGAACATCCCCTTCGGACCTGGCCTCTGAAAACTTGAATCGCGTGGGAGCGTCGCCGGGCCAGATCGAGGAAGTGCTGCGGAAAGAGCCCGGTCTGCTAGTTGAGCTGAAGCGTTGGGTCGCAAAGGAAGCGACGGATCAGGGTCAGATTGTTGACGACACAGACTTGAGCGACCAAGCGATCTTCGACCGACTGTCACGTGATCTGCCGTTCCGCGCTTTGGGCACTCGACTCCTGCAGCGCTATGGCTATCTGATTCCCAAACTAAACCCGGACTCCGAGCTTGCCAAAGAGCAAGATCTTGTGCGCAAGGAGCGCGCCCACCGACTCGCCAAGGCCGAAGCCGAAGAGGAGGACGCGACTGATCGTAGACGGACAGATAGAGGTTTGGAACCCACAGTCCTTTGTGATCCGGTGCGCGAGCGGCACTGTGCGGAGGAAGAGCGCCCACAACTGCAAAGCAGTAAGCAATCGCTCTACGGACGGGAGCTGCCAGGAGAACCGAACTCGCCCGACTTGCAAGAGCGCGTGACGCCGCGCCAGGGTCGTGGCAATTCCCCCCGTCTTGTACAGACTGGCTCGGAGGACCGCGCTGGGCTGAGCGTGCCTCTAATGCAGCGCCCAGGTGAGCCCTTTTCCTCCCCGAGTGAACGCGCCGCTACTCTCGAAGAAAGCGAAGTGGCGCGCGTTTTAGACCGGAGGGAAGGGGAAACGCCTTTCGACAAGCTGCCTGAGGGGCGAACCCATCTCTCACCCGGCTCTTCTCTGAATTCGCGGAAAGAAGGAGAACGAAATCGGCCAGCAGCAACCATGGTGCGTAGGCCAAATCCCTACGCGGACATCCCTTCGCTTTACGACATGTATTTGCAGGCGTCAGCGCGCCAGCCTGTGATGGAGCGCTTTGGGACGGACGTCTTCCGACGCAACGCTCTGGACTCGCAACTGGTTCCCATGGATCTGCCTGTTGGGTCTGACTACGTTGTAGGACCAGGAGATGGCTTGACGATCGACATCTGGGGCGGGGTCTCTCAACGACTTGTGCGAACCGTGGATCGTGAAGGCCGTCTGACATTGCCCGAGGTAGGCCCAATCCTGGTCAGTGGTCGAGCCCTAGGCGAAGTCCAGCAAGCAGTACAACGCATTCTGCGAACGCAATTTCGTGACGTTTCGGCCGACGTCTCTCTTTCCCGGCTGCGCACAATCCGGGTGTACGTAGTCGGCGACGTCGAAAACCCCGGTGCGTACGATATCAGCTCGCTTTCCACGCCGATCAATGCTCTGTTCGCCGCCAGCGGTCCAACCGAGAGGGGTTCGCTCCGCACGCTGCGCCATTTCCGCGGCAAGCAACTCGTCCAGGAAGTGGACGTGTACGACCTCTTGCTTCACGGCGTTCGATCGGACCTGAAAAGACTGGAAAACGGCGACACATTACTGGTTCCGCCGCTGGGCCCGCAAATCACCGTGGAAGGCATGTTGCGGCGCCCCTCGATCTATGAACTGCGGGGAGAAAAAACGCTGGCCGAGGTGCTGGAACTCGCCGGAGGAATCCTCCCCACGGCCACGCTGCGACACATCGAGGTGCAGCGCATCGAGGCGCACCAAAAGCGGACCATGCTGAGTGTGGATCTTTCGGATGCGCAGGACGGGAATGCGGACGAAAAGAGATTAGAGTCTATTGCCATCCAGGACGGCGATGAAGTTCACATCTTTCCCATCGCACCGCACAACCAAGATGCGGTGTACCTGCAAGGACATGTGCTGCGGCCTGGGCGCTATGCTTTCCAGCCCGACATGCGGGTCACCGACCTTGTATCCTCGTACAAAGATCTTCTCCCGGAACCGGAAGCCAAGTACGCCGAAATAATCCGTTTGAATCCTCCCGACTATCGGCCGAATGTGGAGAGTTTCCATCTCGGCGCCGCTCTGGCGAACCCAGCCTCGGCTCCGAAGCTCCTGCCCTTAGACACAGTGCGCATCTTCAGTCGGTACGACTTCGAGGACCCACCCAGCTTCTCGGTTGGTGGGGAAGTGCGAAGCCCAGGCACATATCGCACGCCGGGAGAGGCACATTTGCGGGACGCCATCCAGTTCGCTGGAGGCCTGACACCCGACGCGGTTTTGGACTCCGCGCAATTGATGCGCACGATGCCCGATGGCTCACTCAAGGTCTTGAACATCAACCTGGAACAGGCCCTGGCCGGCAATCCGACAGAGAACATCCTTCTTCTTCCCCGCGATCGCCTTCTGATACACCCCAATCCGATCCGGGTGGATCCTCCCAGTGTAGTCATCAAGGGCGAGGTCGCCAAGCCCGGCCGATACTTGCGCACGAGCAATCTGCGCGTCGAAGACTTGATCCGCCTTGCAGGTGGCCTGTTGCGTAGTGCTTACACGGAAAGCGCGGATCTTACTCGATACCTCGCCAAGGGCGAAAAACAGACGACCGGAGAACACCTCGAAATCAATCTCCCAGCGGCGCTGGCAGGCGACCCGAGCCATGACCTTACCTTGCGCGACGGCGACGTCCTGACGATTCGCCAGCTCCCCGGGTGGCGGGATATCGGAGCGTCCGTCACCGTACGGGGTGAAGTCGAACACCCCGGCGTTTATGGGATTCGGCCCGGCGAACGGTTGAGTTCGGTCCTCAAACGCGCCGGCGCATTCCGGCCCACGGCCTATCCTCAGGCTGCCGTATTCGAGCGCATTGAAGTTCGCGAGCTTCAAGAGAAAAGCAAGCAGGAGCTTATCCAGCGCGTGGAACAAAGTGCGGGTAGCGTGAAGGTTTCGCTCTCGGAAGATGCCAAAGGGCAAGCCGAACTGCAGCAGGCTGCGCTTCACCAACGCGAGCGCGTACTCGAGGCTCTTCGAAAAGCGCGGGTCACGGGTCGCTTGGTGATTCGACTCGGGGCCAATCTGGCCGCATTTGAAAATTCCCCGGACGACGTCGAGGTGCGCGCCGGCGACACTCTGTTTATCCCCAAGCGACCGGACTTTGTCTTGGTTACGGGCCAGGTTTACAACTCCAATGCCATTACCCACGTTCCCCGAAAGAATGCTGCTTGGTACTTGCAGCAGGCTGGAGGAATTACCAACCTGGCAGAAAAGAAGGCCATCTTCATCGTCCGCGCTAACGGATCGGTGGTCACGGGCAAGGAAGAGCGTTGGTGGAGCACCGGCGCGGTACTTTCCGCGCGAATCGAACCCGGGGACACCATTATCGTTCCTGAAAGGGCAATTGGGCAATCTTCTTTCTGGAAGAACCTCTTGCCCGTTGCACAACTGGTTCAAGGCTCCGCGATTGCTGCTACTTTGATCAGGAAGTGAAGGGGAGGGCCTCCCGTGAGGGTTAAACGCCTATTGGTGATTGTGATCACTGTCGTGGGAGCAGTGATACCTGCACTCACGCAGGAATATCCCCGATACCGAGTAGCCGCTTCGATCTTCCAGCCACTCGATAGCTGGGTCTACCCCGTTTTGGAACAATTGTCTGCGCTGGGCTACGTGACAACCGCAATGACCGGCATGAAGCCGTGGACCCGAATCGAATGCGCGCGCCTCGTCGAAGAAGCGAGCGACGCATTGCAAAAAAGCATCCTCGAAGATCACAGGCCCAGTGACCTGGCCGTTAGGCTGCACGCTGCGCTCGAGCGCGAGTTCGATTTTGAATTGGAAGTCCTGGGAGGAGGGCGGACTCGCTCCCTGCGAGTGGAATCTGTCTACACGCGAGTGATGTCCATCAGCGGGCGGCCGCTGACCGACGGTTATCACTTTGGGGAAACGATTGTGAACGATTTCGGCCGGCCTTTCGCGCAAGGAGCGAATCTGACGACGGGATTCTCCGCCGCCGTTCAGGAAGGCCATTTTGCCATCTACGTGAGAGGCGAATATCAGCACGCGCCTGGGGTTCCTGCGCTCTCTGAGGCAGTTCGGACCCTGATCTCGAAGGTCGACCAAACCCCGATCCAACCAGCTGCCCCCTTTCCGGAAACGAATCGCTTTCAACTGCTGGACGCCTACCTCGCCCTGAACTTTAAGAATTGGCAGTTTTCCTTTGGCAAGCAGAGCTTGTGGTGGGGCCCCGGCCTCGGAGGCTCGCTGATTTTCAGCAACAACGCTGAGCCAATCCCGATGATGCGCCTAACCCGGGTGGTGCCGTTCAAGCTGCCAGCGTTACTAGGCTGGCTGGGCCCGGCGCGGGTGGACTCGTTTTTTGGTCGGCTTTCCGGACATCGCTTCATCGAAACCCAGTCCGGGCTGTTCGGGCGTCCGGTCGACCCACAACCCTTCCTGTACGGCCTAAAGATCAGCTTCAAGCCGACTGCAAACCTTGAATTTGGGTTCTCGGGGACAACGATCTATGGGGGGCCGGGACTGCCAATGACCTTCGCCGGCTTTTTTCGAAGCCTGACCGACTACGGCGGCGAGCAAGGCACCCTAGGACCAAAGGACCCCGGTGATCGCCGATCCGGCTTTGATTTCAGCTATCGCATCCCGGGCTTGAGGAATCGGCTGATCCTCTATGCTGACTCATTCGCCGAAGACGAAATTTCTCCCATTCGTTTCCCACATCGCTCCGCCATGAATCCTGGAATTTATGTTCCCCGCGTTCCCGGCATTCCCAAACTGGATCTGCGCGTGGAAGGAGCCTACACCGACCTTCCAGATGGACTGCTCTTCCCTGGTTTCTACTACTTCAACGTTCGGTATCTGAGCGGCTACACCTACAAGGGACGCCTAATCGGCCACTGGATTGGCCGTCAGGGCCACGGAGTCCAGGCGTGGACTACTTACTGGTTCAGCCCGCAGAACACCCTCCAGCTCGGCTGGCGGCACGGTAAGGTGTCCGGCGACTTCATTCCGGGCGGGGGCACAGTAAATGACATCAGCCTGCACGCCAGTTTCAGGATTCGTCCGCAGATGAACCTTTCAACCTTTCTCCAGTACGAGAGATGGGCGTTTCCCGTCCTCTCGCCGGGTGCAAGATCGAACCTTACTTCTTCCCTCCAGCTCACGTTCCACCCAAGACTTTGGAATAAGCAGGTGGACCATGATTAAGAGCGGTTTTACTTTTCGTTACGACCTGTCCCCGCCTGGGCAACGCGCGCATGAAGTTTTCGAAACCGTGAACGTGCAGACTGCACGCACACATCGCAAAACGGGTCACCTCAGCGTGCGGCAGGGAGCAGGCGCTGGAATTGGTTCGGGCGCCGAAAGCGCCAAACCAAGAAAGACAGGCATTAGCTACTTGGCCTGTCTATAACCAATTGAAACGCAAAGGGTTATGTCACACGCGCCCTGTAGGTGACGGGGCGAAGCTGTATCCGGGCGGCCTGAGGTGCCTAGCGAGATGGCAACCACTGTTCCCTACGATTTGAAGCGGCAGCATGAGTACGCCCTTCCCGCGGTTTACACCGAACCACGCTGGTACGCAGCCTATACCTGCGCGAACCACGAAAAACGAGTGGCTCAGCAGCTAGGCAGGCGGTGTGTCGAATTCTTTCTCCCTCTGCACGAGGCGCTCCGCCCATGGAAAGACCGGCGTGTGCGGCTGCAGTTACCGCTCTTCCCGGGCTATGTTTTCGTGCGTATTGCTTTGCGGGACCGCATGCGTGTCTTGGAGATTCCAAGCTTAGTTTATCTGGTCAGCTTCAACGGTCTGCCGACTGCGCTCCCGGAAGAGGAAATGGAAGCCATTCGCACCGCCCTGAATCAGCGTCTTAGGATGCAGCCGCATCCGTATCCAGCCGTCGGGCGTCGCGTGCGAATTAAGGGCGGACCGCTCCAGGGATTCGAAGGGATCTTGCTGCGGAGGAAAGGAAACTGCCGAATTGTTCTCTCGGTGGATTTGATCAGGCGCTCGGTAGTCGTCGACGTTGACTTGTCGGATGTGGAACCAATCCAGCCATGCAGCATGTCGGTGCGGGACTTCGCGTAGGAATCTATGTGCGGAATTGTCGGTGTACTAGATTTTAGAAACAGCTCATTCCGGGTCACAGAGCCCTACCTAATCCGGATGAGAGATACGATGGTCCACCGCGGACCTGACGGAGCCGGCGCTTGGATTGCGGACGACGGCCGCATCGGCTTGGGGCACAGGCGCCTCTCTATCATCGATCTGTCTCCGGCTGCCGCTCAGCCGATGTGTAATGAGGATGGTTCCCTTTGGGTCTCGTTCAACGGAGAGATCTATAACCACGCAGAAATCCGTCGAGAGCTCGAGGAAATTGGAGGACATCGGTGGAAGACCGATCACTCGGATACAGAGGTCATCCTCCATGCCTTTGAGCAATGGGGCATCGAATGCCTCCAAAAGTTTCGGGGCATGTTCGCGATCGCGTTGTGGGACGCGAAGAAAAGGGAACTCTGGCTGATCCGCGACCGCATCGGCATCAAACCCCTCTATTACAGTGTCCACCACGGACGCGTCACTTTTGCTTCAGAGATCAAAGCTCTGCTTCAGGACCCCGAGCAGAATCGTGCCCTGGACGAAGCGGCGTTTTTCCACTATCTGTCGTTCTTGACGACACCGGCACCCCAAACTCTATTTGCGGGCATTCGCAAGGTGCCGAGCGGGACCTGGTTGCGATTCCGAGAAAATGGTCAAGTCCTGGAGCAGCGCTACTGGGACGTTTGGGATCACACCCACCCGCTCATTGGGGTCTCCGAACAGGACATCGCCGAACAGATTCTCGCTGAGTTGCGAACTGCCGTCAGGCTGCGGAAGGTTAGCGATGTGCCCGTGGGGGTTTTTCTGTCAGGCGGAATTGATTCCAGCACTAATGCTGCTCTCTTTTCGGAACGAGAAGACAGGCCAGTCAAGACATTCAGCATCGGGTACGAGGGAGAAAACCAGAGCTGCCCCAATGAACTCCAGTTCGCGCGGGAAATGGCCTGCCTCGTGGGGGCAGAACATTACGAACGCATTCTGGTACAGGAGGACCTGCTGGATTTCTTGCCGCGGATGGTCTACCTGCAAGACGAGCCAATCGCGGACCCGGTCTGTGTTCCGATCTACTACGTCTCCCAACTGGCGCGGGAGAGCGGCGTAATTGTTTGCCAGGTGGGAGAAGGTTCGGATGAGCTGTTCTGGGGTTATCCGAGTTGGAAGATAAAACTCCAGTTGCAAAGCCTCGATGACTTGCCCCTCCCGCGACTGCTGAAACGGCTGGCCCTGGCCGGGTTGCGGATCTTGGGTCAGGGCCAGAGTCTCCCCTACGAACTGCTTCGCCGTGGCGCGGAAGGGCAACCGATCTTCTGGGGTGGGGCAGAAGCCTTCACAGAGGCCCAAAAGCGACGGTTGCTCTCCCCTCGCCTCCGCGAACAGTTCACTCGCCAGACGTCCTGGGATGTGTTGAAGCCGATCCGTCGGAGATTTGAGGAAAAGAGTTGGGAAAAATCACATCTCCACTGGATGACGTATCTAGACTTGAATCTTCGGCTCCCAGAGCTCCTGCTCATGCGCATAGACAAGATGAGCATGGGCGTAAGTTTAGAGGGACGTGTCCCATTTCTCGACCACAAATTCGTTGAGCTCGCAATGAGCATACCGACAGCGATCAAGACAAAGAACCGCGTCCTGAAATACATTCTCAAGAAAGCGGTGCGCGGGGTAATCCCAGACGACTTGATCGACCGGCGGAAGCAAGGGTTTGGGGTGCCGGTTTACGAATGGTTCTTCGACAAACTAGGGGACTACGCGCGCCAGAAACTGGCTGAGTTTTGCAAGGAGACAGACTTCCTGAGCTACACTGCAGTCGGACAGCTCTTCGAGCGAGGCCACGGCGGCGAGGTGTGGTATCTGCTGAATTTCGCACTCTGGTGGAAAGAATACTTGGCGGATCCCGGTCAGAGTAGCAGGGTGGAAGTACTGGGCGTCCCCGCGGGTCTGTCAGCCTAGCTGCTGGTTACAAGTCAGCCCTTTCATACGAGGCTTACGGGGCACTGGGAAAATATGGAGATGGAGACCGTAGAACTTGGGACAGAGGTGGTCGTCTCGCAACCCCCACTCGGGAAACGAGAGGAGCCTATTCTGACGACCGCGATTTCGTGCTTGTGGCACTCGCGACGGTATGTCGCCGCGGCCTGCCTGGTCGGCTTTATCGTGGCCGCCGGTGTCGCCTTCACGATTCTCCCGCGCTACGAATCGACGACCCGGCTGATGCCACCCGATCGGACCGAGACAATGGGGCTTGCTTTGCTGGCGAGCAAGATGGACGACAATCTCAGCAGTCTGGTTTCCAACGCGCTGGGGATGAAAAATTCGGGAGCGTTATTCATAGGAATCCTGCAGAGCCGCACAGTGGAAGACCGGTTGATCGCTCGCTTTGATCTTCGCGCTGTGTATGGGGTGCGGATGTGGAAGGATGCAAGGCAGCTGCTGGAGGAAAACACGGACATTAACGAGGATCGGAAGAGCGGGATCATCGCTCTGACAGTAACCGACACCTCGCCCACCCGTGCGGCAGAAATCGCCCGCGGTTATCTCGAAGAACTGGACCGACTGAATGCGGAACTGACCACCTCTGTTGCCCATCGCGAACGTGTGTTCATCGAAGAACGGTTGAAAGCGGTCAAGCAGGATCTGGACTCGGCGTCCCGGGAGCTGAGCCAATTTTCCAGCAGGAATACAACCGTGGACATCCAGGAACAGGGAAAGGCCATGGTCGAGGCCACGGCTAAGTTGCAAGGGGAATTGATCGCAGCTCAAGCGCAGCTGAGCAGCCTGCGGCAAATCTATACCGACAACAATGTACGAGTTCGCGCACTGGCGGCTCGTGCTGCCGAACTGCAGCGCCAACTTTCCAATCTGCGAGGAACGGATGCTGCCGCCAGCCAGGGCGAGGTTGCAAGTTCGGGTGCGCCGTATCCATCCATCAAAAGGCTTCCGCTTCTCGGTGTCACTTACTATGACCTCTACCGACGCGTGAAGATTCAAGAGGCGGTGTTCGAGACTCTGACAAAACAATACGAGGTGGCAAAGATCCAAGAGGCGAAGGAGATCCCGAGCGTACGGGTTCTCGATGTAGCGAACATTCCAGAAAAGAAGTCGAGACCGCATCGCCTGCTGATGATGGCACTCGGTGTGCTCCTAGGAGGTCTGTTCGCGACCGCCCACCTGCTTGTCGCAGAAAAGTGGCGTTCCATCGGCGCCGATCACCCAGCCAGGATCCTGGGAATGGAAGTCCAAGGGGACATGGCACAACATCTGCGACGCCTTCGCGAGCAGATTCCTCACTTCCTAGCACAGCGGAACGGAAGTAAGCCTGAGTAGTGTGCTCCTCGCTCCGAGTCATCCGGGCAGCGAAGCGCTGGATTGGGCTGGTGCTTCTCGTGGATAGATCAGGCATGATTTCAGCCAGTCGAGGAGACTTCATTGGGCGTCAACACGCGGTCGCGTTACTAACTATCGCAATCCTCTGTGTCGCCGTCCTCATGCTACCGTGGATCTGGTTAGCAGTCGGCAGCCTTGCAATGGTCTGCTGCATATTGTTGGTCCATGTCTTAGCATCCGCTTTGCGAGGAGATTGCGATCCAGCGCTCCTCATTTGGATCCTTGTTTTCCCCCTCGGCTACCACTTTCTGTCCTTTCCCCGGGAACGACCCCTCTTTACCCTCGATCGTGGCATGATTGCATTGCTCCTGTTTTGCTTGGTACTGGCACCGCAGCGAATTTGGCCCAGAATTAATCCGACATTGCGCTTGTCCGCTGTGACTTGGTGTTGCTTCCTCCTTGCTGGTGCCCTGTCCTTGGCGGGCGTCCAATCTTCTCAAGGTGGTGTACGGACACTTGTGGAAGCTTTTTTCTTCCCGGCAGTGCTCGGCTGGTATGTCGTCCAGAATTTTCGGGTTCGTGAAAATCTGCTCAAAATCCACCTTCTCGTCTGTCTCTTGGCCATTTATCTGGCTGCGATCGGGGCAGCGGAAATGTGGCGTGGCGAAGATCTTCTTCCATTGCCTGATGCCGGCCTCTATTATGCAGGCTCCGCGGGCCTCCAGCTCCTTCGGGTGAATGGCCCTTTCCTGAGTAATACCTCTTTGGCCCTGATTGGATTGATCACATTCTTTCTCCTTGGGTTCCTCAAGAGGGCCACGTCTGCGAAGACGGTCAGCTGGGGGCGCGGTCTGCACGCTCTAGGCGCAACTTCCGCGCTCCTGGTGGCCTTGATGCCTCTATTTCGATCCGTTGTATTGACACTGCTGACCGTCTTTTTGCTGGAATCCTTGCAGACACGTGGGAGCGTCCGGCGCGTGATGCTCCTGACAGCTGTGGTCTGTCTGGTCGGCGTGTTTCTCTGGGGAAGCGCGGCACTTCCGGACATCTACGACGAGCGCGTTTCGAGCCTCGACAATTTGTACGCACGGATCGCACAGCAGCAGCAATCGTTTGAACTCTTTTGGTCCCACCCGCTCAAGGGTGTGGGACTGAACAACTTCCACGACGCCGCTGAGAAGCAAACAAAGTATTCTACCGAGTTCCACGGAATCGAGGCACTGGATTACCCTCACAGCAATTTGAGCGCGGTCTTGGCTGAGACAGGGATCCTGGGATTTGTCCCTTACTTACTGGCTCAAATACTGCTCGTTGCCGCGTTCTGGAGGATCCGCCAGCGTGGCTCAGGTGATTCCCGGCTCGTGTGGAGGTACTTTCGCTGGATCTTTCTCGGATACTGGCTGAGTGGTCTCAATCTCACAAGCGGTTATTACTCAGACCTGAATTTATGGTACGTCTTCTCAGTTGCTCTCCTCTATAAGTACGGTGTTTCGGAAAGCATTGCATCTTAAATTTTCAACCATGCGGAAATGTGATGCAGCCAATGGATCGGCCGATGCTCGTTTTAATGACAGCACGGACGAGCCAGCACCTCCATCCCAGGCCAAGCCCTTCAGCAGCAGGGACCACGGTGAGAATCCTCCGACCGTGTTCCTCGTAGTATGGACCGGCACGGCTGATCAAGCCATGGAGGTCGTCCGATATCATTACGCCAATTACAAGATCGTATTGCTTTCCCATCGCAAGCTGCGCGAAGGCGGGTGGAAGGGCCAAGTGCGAGCGCTCCGTGACTTGCGGGGGGAGGCACTTGTATTTTTCTTTCAGTCTCTGGGCGACCTGCACGAACCGCTCCTGTTGGCGTGGTCCGGGCTATTGCATCATTGCCGAGAAACCGCCTTCGCGGAGAGCAGCGGGCGCCTCCAGCGTTTTCGCCGATTCGATTGGCTGCGCTTGTTCCCCAAAACGGTTTTTGCAGCACTCGCCGATGGCATGACGTTCGCGCTGAGCTGGATTCTTCTCCAGTTGGGGTGTTGGGCCAAGCCGAGACCTATGAGCCGTCCAGCAGCGGAAAATTTTGACTTGGATGTCGCATACCTTTACCCCTATCCATGGCATCGTCCCGGACCAGGCGGGGCTATGAGTCATATCCGAGGATTCCTGGGAGGGCTGGTCGAGCAAGACGTGCGCTGCGAAGTGTTCTCCGGGGGCCCGCTTCCTATTCAGGAATTCTCGTCCGACGTGATTCCCTCGACTCGACAGTTTTTTCTGTTTTGGGAAGCTGCCATGCTCGCGTACAACCTCAGGTTTGCCGCCCAAGTCCGCAGGTGCCTCGCTGTTCGCCGCGTCCGGACCTTCTACCAGCGGCACGGACGGTTCGTTGTGGCCGGAGCGCTACTCTCCCACTGGATGCGGATTCCGCTGATTCTCGAATACAACGGTTCGGAGATCTGGATGGCGAAGCACTGGGACCCCTCCCGGTTTGCCGGTTGGCTTCGCCTGTGTGAAGAATTTTCGCTCGCAAGTGCTTCCCTAATTGTCGTGGTATCGGATCCACTTCGCGATGAACTGCTGCGCCGTGGTGTGCCGGAGAATCGGATTCTCGTGAATCCGAATGCCGTAGATCCGGCCCGGTTTCAGCCGAATTGCGGCGGCAGAGAGTTAAGAGCGGAGCTTCGCATGGCTCCGGATGACATGGTAATCACTTTCGTAGGAACTTTCAGCTACTGGCACGGCGTCCCGGTGCTTCAGGAAGCAATCTTGAGGCTCTTCGGCGAGCGGGAACAAATCGCCCTGAAGTTCCGCTTGCGGTTTCTCCTCGTAGGTGATGGGCCGTTCCGTGCCGAAATGCGCCAGGCGCTGAGAGAACAAGAGAGAACCGGCGCGGTGGTCTTTACGGGGCTCGTGCCTCATGACCGGGTGGCTTCCTATTTGGATGCTTCGGATATCGTGGTGTCACCGCATCTGCCCCTATCAGACGGCCGCCCGTTCTTCGGATCCCCCACCAAGCTATTCGAGTACATGGCCATGTCGAAGGGGATCATCGCAAGCAACCTGGACCAGCTTGCTCAAGTTCTCGAGCACGGAGAGACTGCCTGGCTCGTTCCGCCGGGAAATCCAGCCGAACTTGCTTCGGCCATCGAGCTGCTAGCACAAGATCCGGATTTGCGTCGCCGTTTGGGTCGAAATGCACGGGCCGCTGCCCTGGCGCGGCATACGTGGCGCCAGAACGCGGAGCGCGTGCTCAGCCGGTCGAAATGTTCCCCTGTCCGCAACTTCGCCCCTGCTGGGTCGAAAGCCGAAACGAGGAAGGCCTGAAAAGATCGACCAGTGATGCCCAGTTCGCTTCCGCTTGAAAAAGAATCGTTGACCGGAGCACAGGAGCTCCATCTGGCGGCAAAACTTGCGCGAGCATATTTGTCGCTCTGGCCCGCTCATCCTCCGGCGTACTACACCGCGCCGGCTACGCTTGGACGCGCACGGGAAGAGTACGCTGATGAGTTGCAGGGAGGTTTCCTCAAGTGGTTCGGTAACAGGATTGCCATGCGGGGTAAGCGTGTCCTGGACCTGGGGGCGGGCTACGGTGGACGAACGGTTCGCTATAAAGAACTAGGTGCAAAGCATGTGGTCGGCCTCGAGATCAGTCTGCCACCCACCGAGGAAGGAAACCAATTTGCTCAGTCCCGTTCCGCAGACGTATCTTTTCTCGTGGGAATTGGCGAACTGCTTCCCTTTACAGACAATTCATTCGACATCATTTGTTCCTACGATGTCTTCGAGCATGTGGAAAAACTGGAAGCGGTGCTTGCCGAATGCCGGCGCGTCCTAGCGCCGCGTGGAACCCTCTATGCAGTGTTCCCTCCCTTTTATCATCCCACCAGCTCGCACTTCGATGGCTTCGTTTCAAAGATGCCCTACGCCAATCTGCTTTTTCGGCCGAAAACTCTGATGCAAGCGGCGGAGTTCGTCCTGTCGGAACGTGCCGACGGGTATCGTCCAAGTCCACTCCGTCCGACGGACCGTCTGTGGACCCTCAACGGGGTCACGATCCACAGTTGGCGCCGGATGGTGAAAGCATCCCGTTTCTCTCAAAAGAAAATTGTTTGCGCGCCTCTTTTCTCGCCGATGAACAGCAAGTGGAAAGCGTGGAAAATGAGATATTACGCCTTCTTTTTCCACCCACTCCGATGGATCCCCTTGCTCAACGAATGCTTCGTACACCGCCTAGTATGCGAACTCACCAAATGAGCGACCGACCGGCAGACTTGATTCCACAGCATACGTGGCCGCGGAACGCGGAGCCGGTGCTATGCCGGGCTACAGGATCGGCCCACTCCTTGAGGCTCGCTTAACGCCAGAGATCTCAGGATCATAAAGAATGAGTCTCAACTTCTGCCCATCGAGCACGAAATGATGAATGTTCTATCTTCTACATCAGCGACTCAACTGGCAGTCGCTCATTGGAATGAATCGCCGCTCTATCTGTCTGAACAGGAGCGTTATTCGCGTTACCCATGGCTCTACGAAGCCGCTGAGTTCCGTTATCATCAAGGTCGGCGCGTGCTCGAGGTGGGGTGTGGATCGGGATGCGATGTACTGCAATTTGCCAAGCACGGCGCCAAGGCTTATGGAATCGACGTCACACCGGCTCACGTGGTGCTGGCTCGCCAGCGACTAATGGGACTCGCACACATTATTTACGCCGACGGAACAAGAATTCCGTTTGCAAGCGAGAGCTTCGACTACGTCTATTCGTGCGGCGTCTTGCATCACCTAGATAAGCCACGGGAGATGGTTCAAGAGATTCTGCGAGTGCTTCGCCCCGGGGGACGTTTCAATGTGCTCGTCTATAACCGGTGGTCCCATGTGCCGTTGATTCTGATGCTGAAGCACGGACTCAAATGGAGGCTGTGGATCGAGAACAGCACAGCGCCGGTACATATCGAACTCTATACCGTGAGAAAGCTCCGGGCAATCTTCGCTCCAATACGACTTACGATCAAGAAATACGAGTGTTATCACAACCAGAAACTGGGCCAGTTCATCGGGTGGTTTCTTGGGGCCAAGGGAAGCAAACCAGTCTCCTAGTGCCGCCAGCCGCAATTACATCGCGCCTGCAGAGCCCTGAGCGCAGCAACTGGTTTTCTCCGACGTCCTTCCCACGTGCAGAACCTAAAATCCGGCGATCGAGAAAATGATGGCTTTCTTTCCCGCAACCGAGCAAGAAGTGCCCGAAAATCAGTGGGGTTACGGCAAACGTCTGCGATTCGTCCGCAACACGTTTGGCCAAGCCTTTCCAGGACGTCCGCCTTCCTCTTTGCGGGTGCTCGACGTGGGTTGTGGCAACGGTTCCTTTCTGGCGCTTCCTCTCGCGCACGACGGTTTTCGAATCACGGGCGTCGACCCGCATGCACCTTCGATTGAGCATGCCGTTCATCTGGCACAGCACATCCCGAACGCCCAATTCGTGTGTGGGCGTGTGGAAACGATTGCGGCTGGGGCCTTCGATGCCGTGATTCTTTCGGAGGTCTTGGAACACGTTACGCATCCACGCGCTTTGCTGTCCGCGAGCACCCGGTGCCTGCACGAAAACGGAATCGCTATCGTGACGGTTCCGAATGGCTTCGGCGAATTCGAAATCGACTCTTGGATCTACCGAAAGCTGCGGCTCCAGCGCCTGGTCGATGTGCTTGCTGAACCCCCGACCGAGTTTGTCTCCGCTACAGATAATCAGGGCAACGGACACGTGCAGCTCTTCACTTTGCGTCGCCTGCAAAGATTATTTGCCCAATGCTCTCTCCGGATCTTTCGGCAGGAGGCTGCGAGCTTGCTGTCCGGGCCAATTATCGGAGTAACGTTGGCGCGTTATCCTCGCTTCATCCGGTGGAACGCGCGGATCACAGATAAGCTACCGCTCGCGCTCGCCAGCGGCTGGTACTTTGGCCTGAAGCGCGACCTCGCGATCGCCTCGCAATGACACAGGGGATTCAGCCGGAAAACTCTCCCAATCAAACCATGACTCTGGATAGCCAACGCTTTTCCGCTGTGGTCGCCAGGGAGTTCAGTGGCAAAGCCCGCTTTGTTTTCGTCCGCCAGGTGGCCGGGACCTATGCCAGTCAACTCGCGGGTGTAGCGATTAGCGTTTTCACCACCTCTGTCATCGCGAGAGTCCTTGGTCCCGAGGGCCGCGGCCAATTCGCCGTGGCAATGGCCGTGGGTGTGCTAGGGGTCCAATCAGGTAACCTGGGCCTTCACGCTTCAAACAACTATTACGCGGCCAAGCGCCCGCACCTGCTCCCAAGTCTTCTTGGCAATAGCTTAGTGGTGAGCCTGGGTCTGGGCAGCTTGGGCGCTGCAGGCGCAGGGCTCGCTTTTTCGCTTTGGCCAAACCTTGCCCCTGTTCACGGGAAGCTGCTTGCCCTGGGCCTAGCGTGGATCCCGATCGGATTGGCCTATCTGCTCACTGTTAACCTACTCGTGGGAATCCAGCGGGTGCGAGCTTACAACGGGATCGAGCTGGCGAAACGGATTCTCAACTTGCTTATAATCCTTGCGGTTATGGCGATGCAGGCGGTAAGCGCCGAATCCCTCTTCGTCGCCTCTGTCCTCGCCCAGGTGGCCTGCACGGTACTCGCCGTGTCTGAGCTTCGAAAGTTCACTTCAGTAGCCCCTCTTCCTTCGCTTTTGCTCTTTCGTCAAAGTCTTGGCCTCGGTGCGAAGGCTTATCTGGTCGCCTTTCTCGCCTTCCTAGTGCTGCGGGCGGATTTGCTGATGGTGAAGTACATGATGGGAGCCGAGCAAGCTGGCTACTACGCGGTCGCAGGAAGCATGGCTGACTACATCCTGCTTCTGCCCGCGGCTATAGCCACGGTCTTGTTCCCCAAGCTCTCGGCCATGCCCGCAGGGAAGGACGTCCTCCGGTGGGCGAACAAGGTAGCCTTGGGCACCGCGGTGCTGCTCCTCCCCGTCGTGCTTCTGGCGGCGCTACTAGCGCACCCGATCATCCACCTTCTGTTCGGCAACGCTTTTCAGCCGGCAGCTACAGCTTTTGTGCTGCTCATGCCGGGGGTGTTTTTCCTAGGCATTGAGACTGTAATTGTGCAGTACCTGAACAGCCTGGGATTCCCGCGATCCGTGATCGTGGCCTGGTTCATTGCCTGTGCTTTGAACATCGGCGTCAACTTCTGGGCTATTCCGAAATTCGGTATTGCCGGCGCTTCCGTGGTGTCTTCGGCTTGCTACTCCCTGATGGCTATGCTGATTCTGTGGATCCTGCGTCGTCAAGAATTGGCGGTCGCCCTGCCAGCGACAGAAACTGACCAGTGAGAAAAAGATGAGACCCGTTAGGTCCGTCTTGACCGGGGTATCGCCCCTGATGCTTGCGCGTGAGGCGCTCTGGAGGACCACTCGGCGCTGGAAGCGCCTGCGCTTCCTCGCAGCTCTCAGGCGGATCTGCCCTGTTCGATATTGCCCGGTAGGTTACTACCACCCTTCTGTGGAGCAGTATCCAGTAGCCGCTAGGCGCACGCTTCTTTGCTATGCCGAGTTAGTCTGCGAAGGCAAGTTCTCTTTTCTCGGCTACGGCCCGCTGCCCCTAGGTTTTCCGCCACCTTGGAATCTGGACTTTGTCTCTGGCAAGGGCTGGCCGCAGCAGCCCAGCAGTTCGCTTGCGGTTGTCCGTCACGATGGCTCGGACGTGAAAGTTCCGTGGGAACTGTCCCGCCTCCAGTTTCTACCGGTGCTCGGAAAAGCCTGGAAGTTGAGCGGAGACAGACGCTATCGCCAAGCGGCCAAGGAACTTCTCTCCAATTGGATCAGGGAACAGCCTGTCGGATTCGGGGTGAATTGGACCATTGCGATGGAGGCGGCGCTTCGCTCGATCAGCATCTGCCTGCTGTTGGAGTTGCTTTGGCCGTTTCGGACCGAAGAGATGGATTGGTTGCAAGAGGTCACGCTTTCGCTCTGGCATCATCTCCTTTTCATCGAATCCCACATCGAGTTCTCGCATATCGTTCGGAGTAATCATTATCTGAGTAATCTGCTCGGCTTGTTTTGCCTATCGATGTTCCTTGATGGCGAGGGCATGACAGCCAAGCGCCATCAGTATGGAAGCCAAATTGAGCAGGAGATCCTGCGCCAGGTGTACGAGGACGGAGGCGATTGCGAAGCCTCGACCGGCTACCAGGTCTTCGTGGCACAAGTGTTCGCCGTCGCGCTCCGCCTCATGCAGGTTGCCGGAATCATCCCTAAACCCAGTTTGCTAGCCCGACTCCGGCGTATGTACCAGATGATGGAAGAACTGGCTGACGTGGAAGGCCGAATCCCTCACATCGGCGACGTGGACGATGGGAGAGTGGAGCTCCTACTCGACGATGTCGAACAGCTACTATGCGCTTCCCGTAGGCATTCCCTGACGATTTCAAACCTCTTGGGGCTCGTTGCGGCACTGCTCGGAGAGGCGTCTGACAGGCGGTCGGAGGACACCGCTTGGTACGGACTACGACCAATCAGGAGCCTCCAGCGACACCGCTCCGGGCCTAACTCGAATTGCCCTGGCGCTGTGGTTTTCCCGCAGTCCGGCATCGCGATTGCTCGCCAGAGGGAAACCGAAGTGCTCTTCCTTGCGATTCCGAATGGGCTAAAAGGTAAGGGCAGCCACACGCACAACGACAAGCTGAGTCTGATCCTCCGCATCGACAGAGAAGAACTCCTCTGTGATTCGGGGACTGCTTTCTACACGCGCGAAGCCGCCACACGGAATCGCTTTCGGGCCACTGCGGCACACAATACCGTCCTAGTAGACGGGCAGGAGCAAAATCGAATTGACTCAGGCAAGCAGACACTGTTCTGCCTTGGGAACGAGGCAGAAGTCACGTCTATTGAATCTCGGGAAGAGGATGGTTGTCTACTGCTCGAGGCGTCGCATCACGGGTATAGAAGGATCGGCGTTCTGCACACTCGGACGCTCCTGCTGGAGCCATCGGGCTTCGTCCGGATCAATGACTTGTTCACCGGCATTGGGCGACATCGATTTCAGGCCCATTATCATCTGGGGCCGATCTGGAAATGCGAATCCTTGGAGGAAAAGGAAAGGCAGATTTGGTGCCGTGTTCAAGGGATTCGCTCCGTGGAATTTCGACTAAGCGCCCCGGTCACTTTGCGCGCCTGGGAGGAACCGACCGAAATCTCAACGGCTTACGGAACGACACGATTGACACGGAGAATTTGCGTAGCGGCAGATGCCTCACTGCCCTTCTCTCTGCAAACTCGGATCTGGTGGGAGAACTAGGCGGATGAAAGACTACGGCCTTTCCGGAGAATCCATCATTTGTTTCGCGGGCGAAGACTGGTGGTATCACCACCCGCACTCCAAAAATCACATCTTCAAGCGACTGGCAACTCAAAACCGGGTGCTATTCGTGAACTCTCTAGGGATGGGCTTGCCGGCAATTTCGAATGCCGATTTCTTGTTGAAGTTTCAGCGGAAACTAAAAAGTTACTTACGGTGGCTCCGCAAAGTTCCAGAAGGCCTGTACGTGCTAACCCCGCTCTCCTTCCCTTTTTACAATTCACGTGTGGCTCGTTTCTTGAATCGTCTGCTTCTGATTGCTCAAATACGATTGGTGATGGCGCTCTGTGGCATGCACAAGCCTGTGCTCTGGATTGCCATTCCTTTCGCTGCCGACTTGGTTGATCGGCTGGATACAAAACTCGTGGTCTATCAAATCACTGATAAATACGAGGCCCAAGAGGACAGCACCGTCTCCCGCCGGGTGATACAGGAGATGAACCGACGGCTGAAGCAAAAAGCGAGCGTCGTGTTCTATTCCGGCCGCAAACTCTACGAAGAGTCCGATGCTCCCAACCGCTTTTTTCTTGAGCAGGGGGTGGATTTCGACCACTTTGCAACCGAGGCGACCGAGCCGGCCCGCGATATCGCCCAAATTCCCCGGCCGATCCTGGGCTATGTCGGCTGGATTGATTACGTGATGGACGTGCCGCTCATTGAGGAGGTCGCGAGAAGCCGGCCGGACTGGCACTGGGTGTTCATTGGAACCAAATCCAATCTCGTCCAGATCTCAGCTCCGAATGTGCATTTCCTCGGACCAAAACCCTACGCCGAGCTCCCACGCTATCTGCGGGCGATCGATGTCTGCGTTCTGCCATGGCGGCAGAACCATGAGTTCACCAGCTACGGCAGCGCAATCAAAGTGCGCGAATATCTAGCCACCGGGAAGCCGGTGGTCATTTCTCCGCTGTATGAATACCTGAGAACTCCGGGTGTTCGAGTTTATCGTTCCACCGAAGAATTCATCGCCGCGGTCGCGGATGCTCTGCAGCATGATGGTTCAGCAGACCGTCAGCTTCGCCAGAATGTTGTCCGGGACGGAACCTGGGATTCTCGGGCAAGGCAAGTGGGCACCCTACTTGCTTCGCTTCTGAACTCTTCTTCTGCAGTCGAGAAAGCCTAATCAATCTCCAGCAACTTTCTGAGGTCACTCATGACAACTTCCTTTCGGGCAAGAGAATCAGTTAGTGCCCCGATTCCTGAGGTTTTTTCGCCAACAGTGTCCGCCAAGAAGGCACAGAGCCAACTATGGGTCAAGGCTCGGTTCGACAAAATTGTCTCCGGCTGTGAAATCCTCGCCGATTTGGCGACAATCGTGGCCGCGGTTCTGTGCGCCTATTTCGCATACCACTCTCTCCAGTTGGGCAAGCGGATTCAGTACTCGCCAACAGCCGTTCTCGGCGTCGCGTTTGCATTTGCATGCGTGGGTGTTTGGCTGCTGGAGCGGAACGGCGCATACCGTCGCGACAGCAGCCTGCTGCGTGTGAAAGAGACGGAGCGCGTTCTTCGCGTTTCCTCACAAGTCTTCCTCGCCGCTTTCTCCATCACCTTCTTTACCAGCTATCTGCTGTCTCGCTGGATGATCGTCTTCGCATTCTTACTTGTGCCAGTCTTCCTGATTGCAGAAAAGCAATTCCTCATTCGTGCGATCCGTGCACTGCACATCCGGGGGTATGGCATGCGAAAGGTGGTTCTTTATGGCGCGGGTCCTACCGGCCGCAGAATTTTCTCGGTACTCGTTAGATCGCCCAAGCTGGGGCTCGACCCGATTGCTATTGTAGACGACGAGCTAGCGCGGATTGGCACGACGATTTTCGAGTCCTCGTATCGACCGCGTCGTTCCGCCGCGGTCTTGGCGGGGCCGCTGACTCAGGAGCTCCTGTGGCAGTACGATGCCGAGATGGTCGTTATCGCGGATCCCTCGATCTCTCGTGACAGGTTCTCTGAGATCGCTAAGGAAGCGATCGCAGCCGATGCGGCCATTTCCTTCGTACCCCAGCATTTTGCTCCTTCGGATTACTGGATCAATTACATGAATCTGGACGGCCTGCTGTTGGCTTCGTTTGAGGGACCAAAGAGCCGAAGCAGCTACGATTATTCGAAACGGTTCGTCGATCTGGCGTTGTCCCTAGCCCTTCTACTTCTTACGGCGCCCCTCCTGCTCTTCATTGCCTTAATCATTCGCATAACCTCCTCCGGGCCCGCCCTATTTGTGCAACAACGTGTCGGACAGAATGGAAAACTTTTCATGCTCTATAAACTCCGAACCATGCATACTGATGCTCCTCCTTACGCATACTCTCCGAAAACCTCAGCAGACCCCCGGATTACGCCATTCGGTCAATTTCTTCGACGGACGAGTTTAGACGAGCTTCCGCAGCTGCTCAACGTGATTAAGGGCGAGATGTCGCTGGTGGGACCACGACCTGAGATGCCGTTCATCGTCGAGCAATACAACTGGTTGCAGCGGCAGCGGCTTCAGGTGAAGCCAGGAATCACCGGTCTATGGCAGCTGAGTGCGGACCGGAATTTCCTCATGCACGAAAACATCGAATATGATCTTTACTACATCCGAAATCGCAACTTTTCCATGGACCTCGCCATTCTGCTTCATACTTTCGTCTTCGCCGCGCGCGGGGTCTGAGCAAAACTCAAATTTAGGATCCAAAAATGCGAGCTATCCTGGAAGATCCACGCTCAGGGCAAGTTAGTGTTTACGAGACTCCCGAGCCCGAATTGCGGGCCGGCGGGATTCTTGTCCGGACGCACTTCTCCGTGATTAGCGCAGGCACGGAGCGCGCAAAACTGGAAGCGGGACAGAAGTCGCTCATGGGGAAGGCGCTGCAGCGCCCCGATCTAGTTCAGCAAGTCATCGACTATGCCCGAGCCAATGGGGTCTGGGCTGCCTACCATAAGGTTCGGTCGCGCTTGGACAACCTCTCGCCGCTGGGATATAGCTGTGCCGGAATCATCATCGCCACCGGCTTGGGGGTTACCGAATTTCGGCCAGGGGATCGCGTAGCCTGCGGAGGTGCTGGTTACGCCAACCACGCAGAAGTCGACTTCATTCCGCGCAATCTGGCAGTTTCCGTGCCGGAAAAGGTGCCTCTAGAACAAGCCGCCCTCACGACGATCGGGGCAATTGCGGTTCAGGGCCTGCGCCAGAGCCAAGCGACCTTTGGAGAAAGCGTAGCCGTAATCGGAGCAGGATTGGTAGGCGTCCTTACGGTCCAATTGGCGCGAGCGGCCGGCTGCCGGGTTATTGCAATCGATGCCGATGCCAGGCGAGCCGAACAGGCTGCCATGCTTGGCGCTCAGAAAGGTCTGGTCGCCGGTGATCCCCAGATTCAGGATGCCGTCCGAGAATTTTCACCGGATGGGGTCGACGTGGTGATTCTGACCGCCGCGACTCCTTCCTCCGAACCTATCGAACTGGCGGGCAGGATCACCCGCGATCGAGGCCGCATTGTCATTGTCGGCGACGTGGGAATGGGGATATCGCGGCGAATCGCCTATGCCAAAGAGCTATCGATTGTGTGCTCCCGGTCCTACGGCCCAGGCCGGTACGACCCCCAGTACGAAGAGGAGGGCAAAGATTATCCGGTCGGATACGTCCGCTGGACGGAAAGGCGAAACATGGAAGCGTTTCTAAATTTCCTCGCAAGTGGGGCCATCGATGTAGCTCCACTGTTGGAGCAACGTTATCCGATGGAGAAGGCGGTCCAGGCCTACGAGGATCTGCGAGAATGGCGCGCTTACACTGCGCTTCTAGAATACCCAGCGGTACTCCCCGTCGAGCCCGCTTTAACTCCCGTCTCCAAAAGGGCAGAAAGGAATTCCATCTCGGGGACACTTCGTGTGGGCTGCATCGGTGCGGGAGGTTTTGCACGGGAGGCGATTTTTCCATCTTTGCGATCGGCGAAGAACGTTGTCCTAGAATCCGTGGCCACCGCTTCGGGTGTAGCAGCTGAGTCCGCACGGAGAGGGTTTGGCTTCGCACGAACGCAGACACCTTCCGCTTTGCTCCAGGACCCGGATATCGACTCGGTCTTTATCCTTTCCCGTCATGACAGTCACGTATCTTACGTGGCCGCTGCGATTTCGGACAACAAACTCGTCTTCGTGGAAAAGCCGCTTGCAACCCGCCGGGGAGAGTTGGAGGAGATTCGTAGCATTTATGAGCGGAAAAAGAAAGCGAATGGCTCGCCATTCCTCATGGTTGGCTTCAACCGCCGATTCGCCCCTCTGACGGGCCAGCTTCGAAGCTTCTTCTCGAAGCGTCGAGAACCGATGATGATTCATGTCCGCATAAATGCCGGGTTCTTGCCGCGCGACCATTGGACGCAGCAGAAAAGTGGCGGTGGCCGCATCGTCGGCGAGCTCTGCCACTTTGTTGACTGGGCTCGCTCCCTGATTGGCGTGCCGATCGAACGGGTGTGGGCGGCCGCCCTTCCCGATGGATGGCGTTACAGCCGCGACAATGTCGCGGTAACCCTTTCATTTCGCGACGGCTCGCTTACTAACTTGCTTTACCTTGCTAACGGGGATAGAGCAGTCGCAAAGGAGTACTACGAAGTTTTCTGTGAAGGAGGAATCGCCCGCCTGGAAGACTTCCGCACTCTCGAACTGACGAGGAACGGAAAGACCCGGTGCGTGAGATCCAAGCAGGACAAAGGTCACCGAGAAGAACTCGAGCGAACTCTCAAGGCAATGATTACCGGCCAAGAGTCTCCGATTCCTTTCGATCAACTTTGTGAGGTGACGGAAGCTACTTTTGCCATCGAAGAGGCGATTGCCGCTGGCAGCGCCATTCTCCTTTGTCCAACCACCACCGTACCGGTTGCGGCCGAGAAGGAACCCGGTAATGTCCTCATCAGTTGATCTCGCGGAAAAAATCAGAGGGGGCGCCAATACTCCCGCGCGCATCTGTGTGGCCGGCTGCCCGGTGGATAAACTGTCGCTTGAGGAGGCCGTGAAGGAACTCTGTTACCGGCTGGAGCTTAGGATTCGAACCCACGTAGTTTTTGTGAATGCGGCAAAGGTGGTCCGCTGCCGTCAGCACCCGGCGCTGCGTGACGTTCTGGAGCGAGCCGACTTGCTTCTTGCCGATGGTGTTCCGGTTGTCTGGGCATCCCGGCTGTTGGGCAGGCCACTTCCAGGCCGAGTCAACGGTACCGATCTGATGGAGAGGATGCTGAGGGCGGCGGCAGAACGCGGTTACCGGGTTTATTTGCTGGGCGCCCGCCGGGAGGTTGTCACCCGCACAGTTGTGGAGATCGAGCGCCGCTATCCGGGAGTCCAGGTGGTCGGGTTTCACCATGGCTATTTCCAAGAATCCGAAGAAGAGATCCTCGCGCGGGAGATCAATGCCAGCGGGGCCGACTTGATTTTATTGGGCATGAGCACGCCTCACAAGGAGTTTTGGGGCGACCGCAACCTTCCCCGGCTGGGCGTGGCGGTGTGCCAGGGAGTGGGCGGCAGTTTCGATGTCCTAGCTGGCGTCGTCGGGAGGGCACCAGTCTGGATGCAGCGCTCTGGTCTCGAGTGGTTCTATCGCTTGCTCCAAGAACCTGGCCGCCTCTGGCGCCGGTATCTGGAAACTAACTCGGCCTTTATCTGGCTCGTACTTACTGATCTCGCTTCGGCCTGGAAGGCACGCTGGGCGAAGAATGTGAGCTAGATAAGCGCTCGACACTCAACGAAAGGTTCGAGAGAGTCAATTCCTAACTATCTCGGCAAACGCAGTACTTTTGTCCCATACGGTTTAGAACCGCCGTACCAATGACTAAGATCCGCTGTCTGTTTAGCATGGTGAACTGGGAAGGGAGAGTCCCAAAGGAACTCCATCTTTCCACAGGCTGTCATGCCTGCGAAAACCTCTGGGGGATTTCTCATGGCCCTGCTAGGCCATCTGTTTCAGCCATGGCGAAGCCGAAACTTTGTAATTCTAGTGTTGTTCTTGAGCCTGCCTCTCGGGTTCGCTCCCCCAGCGTTCGGCCAGAACCCGACGAATGTCTCAACTCTTGTCTTTCCCCCGAACAACGCCGTCAACGTGGACCCTTCGAAGCCGTTTGGGTGGACATTAGTCTCGGGTGCGGATGCTTACTATCTTTACGTCGGGACCACCGCGGGGATGAAAGACGTCTACGACAGCGGCGAGCTTGCTGTTACCACGATCCGGGTGCCCGGCCTGGTGTCCGGCAAGCAGTACTACGTCCGCCTCTGGACAAGATATGGGGGCGTATGGAGGTACGTGGACAGCGCGTTTACAGCCGGAACTGGAATCGCCTTTCTTCTGTATCCGCAGGAAAACGCAACCTACATCGATCCCTATGTGACCTTCCGTTGGACCTCGCTCTCGGAGGCCCAGGCGTTTTACCTGTACGTGGGCACTTCGGTGGGAGCCAAGGACGCCTATGACAGTGGCTCAACTAATCAGACCAGCCTGCTCGTAACTAGCCTTTCTGCCAACACGCAATACTATGTTCGACTTTGGACAGAGATATCTGGAATCTGGAAATACGTTGATAGTACTTTCCGCACGGGCACGGGGATTGCCCGGCTTATCCAGCCGCAAGACAACGCGGTCGATGTAGACCCTCACCTGCCGTTCAGCTGGACAGCGGTAGCAGATGCGCAGGCGTATTACCTCTACGTGGGAAGCAGCATGGGGGCAAAAGACGTGTACGACAGCGGACACACGTTGAACACGAACGGAAAGGTTCCCGGTCTCCGCACAGGCCAGAAATATTACGTTCGGCTCTGGACTGAGAAAGCGAGCGTGTGGAGTTATGTTGACAGCACCTTTTATACCGGAACTGGAATCGCGCGGCTGATCTATCCGCAAGACAAGGCCACTGCCGTAGACCCGAACCTGACCCTCAGTTGGTCGACCGTACCAGACGCGATCACATACTACCTCTACGTCGGAACTACACTGGGGGGAAAGGATGTTGGCGACAGTGGGGAAACGAAGGCAAGCAGTTGGTCGGTATCCTCTCTAGTCGCCGGAAAGACCTACTACGTCCGCTTGTGGACTAAGAAATCAAGCGGCTGGCTATACGCTGACTCGTCTTTCGTTACGGGGACAGGCATCGGAACGCTGATTTACCCGGCCGACAAAGCCGTCGACGTCGATATAACGGTGGCTTTCAGCTGGACATCGATTTTGGATGCTCAGGTTTATTATCTCTATGTCGGAAGTGCACGCGGCGCAAAGGATGTTTACGACGGCGGAGAGACAACGGTTACAAGCGCTGCCGTCACAGGGCTTGTCTCCGGCACCCAATATTATGTCCGCCTATGGACAAAAAAGGCCGGTGCCTGGAATTATCGAGACAGCACCTTCCAAGCTGGCAGCGGGATTGCCAGACTCAGCTACCCTCAAGATGACGCCGTCAACGTGGATCCCTACGTCCCGTTCACCTGGAACGCAGTCCCCAACGTGGGCGCGTACTATCTCTATGTGGGCAGCACACCGGGCGCAAAAGATGTCTTCAATAGCGGCGAGGTGAGCAACACTTCGATCCCTGTTTGGGGCCTCGTACCGGGCCAGAACTATTTTGCTCGCCTGTGGACGAAAAAAAATGCCCGTTGGTATATTTCCGATACCACGTTCCAGACTGCACCGGGCAACCTTCCGGACCAAACCAATTTCTACCAGACAGTTCAGAATCTTACCGCGCAGGTCCGCGGCATGACCGAGGGACCTACAAATAAGCCTCTTGCTGGTTCTCCTTTGACTAGTCAGGTCGCTTCCAGAGGCATTACCAATGCAACATGCCTAGATTATGCTACGGTGTTGACAGAGCTGCTGTATCAGAATCACATTTCAGCGCGCCTTCGAGTTATTACCTTTAATGGGACCTCATTCGATGCCCACACGCTTACCGAATACTATGATCCATTCTGGGGAAAATGGGCGGTCGCCGATCCCACGTTTGGCGTGACCTATTCTGACGACGCCACCCGCCGGGGACAGTCTGTCGAGGACATCAGCCAGTACGTCCTAAGCCGGCAGTTCAGCTCCATCGCCGTAAGACCGGTCACCAGCTACGGCACCTACTTCCTGACGAACTACTATATGGATCCGGTTCTTCTGTATTTGAATGTGGTTCCTCCAAATGGCTCGCTTGCCGATATCGCCAATAATCCGCCGGACGACTTTCCCACGTTACAGACCGAGAATGTGGTGGTTGGAGTTTCAGGAGTTTATCTCTTCCGCTTCTCCAACCAGCTCGAGACGGCAACAATTTCGAATTCCGGTACGTTGCTGCAAGTACAGCCGGAAGACTCAACAACTTGGTCCGCGAGCGTTTACTTGTCGGATGGCTGGTCATTTGTGTCCGCTCCGCAAGATTTGCAAATCTTTACGCTGAGGCGCGTGCTCTTCTGAGGGAAATCCCCCCATTCAGCTGATCCTTGGGCTATCCTGCGTCCGGTGCTCAGACGAATCTCCCTTCCCGCGACTCTCCTGCTGCTGTCTTATCCCTTGGTGGTTCAGGCAACGACACCTCTGGAAACGCTCGCGCCTGAATCGGTTCGAGCCCGCGACCCCAATCAGCAAGCCACCCCCCAGATCGTCAGAAATTTTGTTCTGCCCGGGTCCTCGGCGGGGACAGCCATTCGCTTCTTGGCGCAATCGGAAGTAACGTACGCGATTCCCCAAGGAGAGGCCAGTTTTTTCGGACTTCTGGTATTCGGAGAATACGGCCGACTGCCGGTACCCCAAGGACAGCCGGCCGCTTTCAACCGCATCCGGGTACGATTTCTCGTAAATGGAAAACAGACATTAGAGGCGCTGATGGACCATACAACGCCGGCCATAGAGTTCTCAGTTCCTACCGCGGGCGGCACCAAGCTAGCGATCGTTTCCGACGCCCAGTTCAGCGGGGCTCCCTTTTACCTCTTGCAGGCCGCCTTTTCGGAAGCAAAGCGACCAGCCATGTCGAGTTATCGGCTAAGGCCTGGCGAAGGTTATGTGGAATTCTTGCCTCTGCCCCGACATTTATTGTTCCATGTCTTTCGGCCAAGTGAGCCAGTTCCGATCAGCGCCTACTTCAGTGGGGACGCCACTCACGCGAATGTAGCTATCCGCATCCAGCCAGAACAGGGTAGTGCAGCGGTTTCATCACAGGCCCTAGATGTTCCACTTCGGCTCGCGGCCCCGGGTGTGGCGAGCGGTACGACAAATTGGTCTGCCCCTTCGTGGAGAGGACCGGCCCAGGTCGAGATCGAGGAACGTGTCGCAGGGAGAACCGTCTTTCGAAGATCCCTCCGAGTGGCGATCGCACCAGATGTGGACCTTTCCCGAACCATCAAGAACAATTTCGGTGTGCACATCTCGACGAGCGGATTCCTCTGGCTGGCCGATGAATACGCCAGCTTGTGGGGAGCAAAGTGGGGGCGGGTCTACGTGCGGTGGTCGATCGTGGAGCGGAACCAGGGAGAATATGACTTTTCACGCATCGATGCGGTGGTGGATGCCTATCGCCGCCAGGGTATGCGAGTGCTCTGCGTCCTCGGAGAGACGTCTCCTGTCTGGGCCGGCGCCCCGAGCCCGGAGTTCTACACTTCCTGGAAGCGGTTCGTCGCCGAAACAGTCCGCCATCTCCACGGGAAAGTCGACCATTGGGACGTCTTCAACGAAATTGACGTCAAATACTATTCGGCGATGAATCAAGCAGACCAGCAGTCCGACCTGAAACTGCTCGACTCGGCCATGGATGCAGTCAAAGCGGTCGATCCGACCAGCAAGCTTGTGTGCTGCTCGACGGGAACGTATGCCTGGCTTCTGTACGACAAGCGACTCATCGATGCAGGTCTGCTCGGCAAGCTCGACTACGTATCGCTGCATCCCTATCAAGGCACCCCGCCGGAAGAAAAAGACGGCGTGTTTGATTACTCGGGTCGGATCGATGCCCTCGCAAACCTGATTGCCTTGTACGGCCGCAACAATCCGATCTGGAGCACCGAGGCAAATTGGATCATGGGCCCCCGTGGAGGGCCAAGCATCAATGCTCCTGGAATCGACGAGCACACGCAGGCCGAATTCGTTGTACGGGTCAACTTGCTCTCGCTCGCTCGGAATGTTCCCTATTTCCTCCACGCGCCTTTCTACCACGGCCAGCGCCCGCAATTGCATCTGGATACGCTCTCTGCCTACGCGAATATGGCCTCGCTGCTCTCGGAAGCTAGGGTTGCTATGAAGCTGGCCTCCGGTCCTAACGTCTACGCACTCGCTTGGGATACACCCCAGGGGACTGTGGGGGCACTGTGGAGCGTCGTAGCAGGCGCCCGGGTGCGGATTTCTCGGACAGCCGGAATCCGTTTCATCGATCTATATGGCAATCGGCTCGCAGTAGATCCAGACTCAGTCCCGCTTTCCTCCGAGCCGGTCTATTTTGAGGGCGAGCGGGGCACAAGGCCATCACTTGCAATCCTTGATCCGGGATCCGGGCCAGCGTGGCAGCCGCTGCCGACACTGGAGACCTGGGGCCGGAGCAGCGCCTCAACTTACGCTACCACGGGGACGGGTGTGCACGTGAAAAGCGCTGTCACGCAATACGCGGGGCAACTCGTCTCTCAGCCCCTGCATGTCGCCAAAGAAACATGTTATGTTGCCAGCCTGGACGTGCGCCTGCGCGCCGGTTCCCTGATGCTCGCTGTGGTGGATTCGAAAACTCATGAAAATCTCGGCAAGGCTGACATTGCATATGTCCCGGACGATCAGGTGCGCCGCGTCGAACTTCGGTTTTTTTCGGGCTCATCAATCGCGGCCCAGCTCATCCTTCAGGACGAAAACGCTTATGTGCCTACCTTTTCGGAGTTCGAGGTCTCTCGACCGCAAATCGCGCAGTGCCGGTAAATAAAGACGAGCCAGCCGCCCTACCAGCAAGACAATCGAGGGTTTCGAGCGCACGTCGGCGTGCGCTGACGGTACAAGCATAGGGGCTTTGTCCTTAGCGCCAGAAGCTTCCCAGGAACAGGCAGGAGCAAACTAGTGAAGATCGTGAACGTTGTCGGCGCCCGGCCCAATCTTGTCAAGATCGCGCCGCTTCTACGTGAGATGCGCAGGCATCCTGAGATCGAGCCCATTCTCGTTCACACCGGCCAGCACTATGACGAGAAACTGTCCGAGATCTTCTTTCGCCAGATGGGTATCCCCAAACCTAACCTCAATCTCGGGGTTGGTTCCGGCTCCCAAGCATGGCAGACAGGGGAGATCCTCAAGCGAATCGAGCCTGTCTTTCTGGAGTATCGGCCGGCTCTCGTCCTCGTTGTGGGCGATGTGAATTCAACCGTCGCAGCATCGCTGGCTGCGGTCAAACTTGGGATTCAGGTAGCCCACGTGGAGGCGGGACTCCGCAGCTTCGACCGAACCATGCCCGAAGAAATCAACCGCGTGGTGACGGACGCACTGGCCCATTATCTGTTCGTGACGGAAGAAGACGCCGTCCGAAACTTGAAGCGCGAAGGCTTACCGACAGAACGAATCTATCTCGTTGGCAACGTCATGATTGACGCCTTGCGGCTTTTTCTGCCGCTGGCGAAGCAATCACAGATCGGTCGCGAGTTGGGTCTGCAAAACGGAGGCGGGTTTGGCCCTTTTGCCGTGCTGACACTCCACCGTCCCTCGAACGTAGATTCAGTCGAAACCCTGCGAGGACTCCTGCAGGCCATCGCGCGACTCGCCGACCAGCTCCCAGTAATTTTCCCCGTCCATCCTCGCACGCAGCAGAGACTAAGGGAAATGGGGAATCAGAGTCACCCACAACTTCGGCTTGTCCCACCGCTCGGCTATTTGGACTTTCTTTGCTTGTTGAGCCAAGCCCGACTTGTACTTACTGACTCTGGCGGCATCCAAGAGGAGACGACAGCGCTGGGCGTACCTTGCCTGACCTTGCGAGAGAATACGGAGCGACCGATTACCATCAGAGAGGGCACCAACCGAATCGTAGGCCGGGATCCTGCAAGAATCGTTGCTGCCGCACGGAGCATCCTCGCGGGTAGGACAAATGGAGGACGCGTCCCACCACTTTGGGACGGGCAAGCGGCAAAGCGAATCGTCGAAATCGTCCTTCGCGAAATTTCCTGAGGCTCAGACTCTTTAAGGGCGCGGCAACGACACGAAATGCAATCCGCAGCGAAGCCAGATGTCGACAAGGTGCTGGCGCAGACAACAGGCCGCAAAAAGCTGGATCAGTCCGGGCCGAAAAAGCTGGCCCGCAGCGAGCGGCCCCAGGATCGCGGCGTCTCCTCCCGAATCCTTGTGCTCAATCTCACTTGCGTCTTGGCCGACAGCATGACCGCAGCCCGGTTCCCGCTTTGAATATTGAATTGAAATCCCGGGAAGTGGACCGTTTTCGGGGCGAGTGACGGAGGCTCTCGGCCACAAGAAATCGTCCACGTCTTCTTTAGGGGCCGTTTCTGTTTCGGGCAAATTCTCTGGATGAGGCGTTGACATCGAGAGGCGATCCAGTGGTAAAAGCAGTAAGGGGCTTAAAGATTTTATATTAAGCTCCATAAATCTACACTATTAAACGGCTGAAAAGTATCGCGGACGTATGTATGCAGTGCAAGGCAACAACGTGGCGGTAGGGCCGAGTTCGAGAATGGGGAAACAAACGAGAGGTGGTGCGCCATGCGTCTCAAAAGCCAGCCCAAGAAGCCGCTGACAAAACACACCCGGCTGCTAGGCTGAAGTTGAGAGTCCCGGATAAAGCTCGAATCCTGATCGTCTGTGACGACGACTCTATCACGGAACGGCTAAACATTGCCTTCAGGGAAGCGGGTTTTTTCTCAGAGTGTACCAAGAACATTACGGTGGGTTGTGAATCCGCAAGATCCGGTCGGTTTCAGGTGGTCTTTACCACACCCGTTCTGTGTGACGGATCGTGGAGGTGCCTGGTCGAAGCTGCGCATCACTACGATTTAGGTTTTGAGGTCGTTCTCTTGGCCCGGACCTTTGACCTCAGCCAATGGGCCGAGGCATTGGAGGCCGGGGCCTTTGACGTTCCGGACGCCTTGGATGAGCTGCCAAAAGCTGCCGGAGTCGCAAAACTGGCTCTGGAGGGAAGCTTACCTCAAGCGACCTCGGCCGCGCCATGATGGACTGGGAGCCAAATGCTGAGGCCAAGTTCCGTGCTCGGAACAAAATGTGCGGACCCGACTGGCTTGTCCCAGACCAGCAAGCCGAGTGGGAGAGTCGCGGATCACGAGTTACAAACCTCGGTACTGCCCTTCCGTGACAGGCCCAGAGTTCGGCACTGGGGCAAGCTAGAACCGCCCAGAGGCCAAATGGCCCTGATCGAGGCCCGAATTGTTGTTCCGGCGCGACCGGGAGAGGAAAGAACTTGCCGTGCGAGCTGAAGGACTTACAGGTCAGACCAGGACAAAACTTTCGGCAGCCACGAATCAGCTTCAGAGAAAACCGTCACGTAGCAAGGTGACAGCTTCTTGTTCACTTAGGATGCCCTTTCGAACCAGCAGGTAAACGAGCCTGCATGCGAGCGAGCCATCCATTTCGGCAGCAGACGGAGTCTCCTTGGAAGTTGCCTTGAGATCCAAGCCATTCTCCGCCAGCCACTCAAAGATTACCGACTGCTGCCCTGCAGTTAGTCCGACGAAGGCGATTCCCATGCCAAGTCCCGGGTGGCGATACCTAACTCTGCCTTCGACATCGAGCACCTTCCCGCCCTTGTGGATTCGCAACCGAACGAGTGACTTGACTGGGAATGGGTTCAGCGTATCGATATAGCAGCCTTCCAGTCCCAGATCTGAGGTTCGGGCCGAGGATCGAGGCCCTGACGGCAATTCAATCACTTCTGCATCGGCAGAAAACGGATAGCGGAGGGCGGTACGTTGTTCGGCAGCTTCCATACCCGGTGATGAATGCTCGTCACTGCGCTGTGAAGTGTGCTTCGATGATTCGGACATCGTGCGCTTCTAGCCCTTCTTTCAACTTCGCCCAGGTGTCATTCTTCGCTGACCTCGGCTGAGCGCCGCGCAGGCATTTCAATCGCGCGCCCGGGAGCCTCTGGAGAACAATTCGCGCCATAAGCTTGGTGCGCTCCCCGCTGGCGCCACTGGTCCGGAGGAAGCAAGAACTGGCCGCTGTGTCGCAGAGCCAGATGGACAAACCTAACAAGGTTGTGCATCATCGGATGCAGAAACTGGGTTTGGCGCCGCGTCAATGGACGGCCTTGCAAGAGAAAATGCTGAATACGCAGAAATAGGAATTGCAGGAACATTTCCCAGACCAGGGCAGGTGGACTGGCTAGCCATTGGCAGGCGGTGAGGATCATTTTCTGGAAGAACTCCACCCAGGGGCCCTGCCCAAAGAAAGCAGCCAAAAACTGTCTTTCCAGGAGGTTTTCCGCTGGGGCTAACGCTTCCTTTTCTAGGACCACTGTGGGGACCACGGAGAGCAGTAAACTGAAGACGTCATAAAGCGGCGGAACTCCCCGGGTTAAATGCCCCCAATCAGTCACCGTCAATTTCCCGCTGGAGGGCTCTAGAAAGAGGTTCTCGACGGTAAAGCTTCCGTGCTGCACCCAATCCCCTTCTCCGCTATGGATAGACAAGGGGACTGACGAGGCCAAGTGTAAGAGCCGCTGCAGGCTCGGCTCGGTCATGAATTCGGGCAGGAGACCCCACATCCCTGGATCGATAACTCGGACCCTCTCCACCGTCGCCTCCCCTCGCAGCATCAGGGCCAACTGCCTGGCCGCATTGATGCAGCGAGGCAGTTCTCGACGGAGATACTCCAATTGGTGGTGGCGCGGCTGCGCGCAGATAAGCCGGGAAAACGACTGCTCCGCAGCCACTGACTCGACGGTATAAAGGAGCGATCCCACCGAGAAAGAACCCAGAGGCTCGGGTACGAAAAAGGGAGGGTTGATCTGGCTGCGCAGATGCTGCCGGACCAGCGTGAGGCCGCGAAACTCCGACTGGACGGCTTCTTGGCTCCCCGGCGCCGGAGTGGAGGTTTTGAGGATGAATCGCGGTTTCTCTCCGCCCGACTCGAACACCCGCACTACGTTCTTCTTGCTGAATTGATTCGTCGAGAGCGTCAAAACCGGTTCTGCCAAGTTGGGCCCTTGCGGCACAGCGGCGCGCACGTGCTCCGAGAGACGTTCGCTCAGGGGCCGACGAAGGCCAACCCCTTTCTCAGCCAAGATTACAAAGTCTGAAATCACTGAGCGTTTCAAGCCACTGCTGAACCACAGGGCTTTGGCCAGGCGCCGCCGTCTGGATCGCGGTCTTTGCGAAGGATCACTGAGTTTAGCGCGCAGATGCTCTTGCAAGGGCGCGGTCACGAGAGGAACTAGGGTGTAGGGTCGGTTGTAGCCAGGATCGGCCCAGTAGAAATCTGCTGAGGCAAACCCGCTCTCAGCCAGCAGTTTCCGGTATCCGCGTTCGCTGTGGATGTAGGTCCGGTATGGCTTCTCGGGGTTGAGAGACGCGCGATGATGCAGCCGGCGGCTATAACGCTGGTACAGGCTGGCAAGAAACCGCGGCATCAGACTGGTGGTCGGAAGCCCGGAATGATCAATGCCTCCAAACAAAGCGTTATAGCCAAATCGATTCTCAACTCCGATCACTACTACTCCGGTATCTTTCAGCAATCGGTGCAGCCTGGAGAGGAAGCGCGCCTGCGCGACCCGTGGGTGCCCTTTGGTTTCCCACTCGCCCACCCATTCCAGGACGCCGTTCACTACGATGAGGTCGAAGGAATTATTTGGGAAGCGCGGGGCGACCGCGTTGTCCTGCAGCAGGTGCACATTGGAGATGCCCTCCTGTTGCAGCCGCGTTTGAGTGAATTCGATCCGCTCGGGAATGGCCTCCACCGAATAGACCTCTGCCACCAAGTGGGCCAGCGAATGCGTGATAGCGCCATACTCGCTGCCTAGATCGAGCGCCACGGCGTCGCGCCCGAGCCCGAGCAGCGACAGCCATGTGGCCCGTTGCCAGTTGACAACGGAGAACAACCGATCTTCATCGCCTGCGAACTGGCGCAGGAGGGCCTCGCGCCAGCCTAGCTCTCTCGCCTCGCTCAGCAACCGGGCTGCATCCCTCTGCGGCAAATCGCCCCAATAGTAGGAGGGTTGGGAAAAGCGAGGAATTCCATCGAGGATAGGCCAACTGCGCCCACACTGGGGGCAGACAACCTTCCCGGCCCCGTCCACCAAATCAGAGGAGCAGTCCGAGCAAATGAGTCGCGGGATCGGCCGCGATGCCCCTAAATCCGTTTTCAACATTCTCAATTTCAGCGTGCCTTCAGCACTCTTGCCGGAGGCCTTGAAGAGGCCTACTGGTCCAGAAGCGTGCGGTGCTCTAGTCGGCACAACCATTTCCGATGGCTGGAGGGAACACCACCGGGTGGCGAACCCTTCGATGTAATCAGCTACCGCGACGGCGGCGTCGGGCGCCCCTTTGTAGTCGGGGAAATCATTTACATCCACCACCTTGAAGCCGTTGGGAGTTTCAATTAGATCTACGCAGTACAGGCCCAGGCCGAAAGCCCGGCCGCAGCACAAAGCGATGTCGCGTAGTTCCGGAGTGACTGCACACGGCTGCCCGGGTTCGGGTGAGCTGGCGGAGGAGAAACGCTTGAGCACGGCGAAGATTTGATCGCCGGCGACATACATCCGCAAGCCCTCACCGGTGCCCTGGAGATATTCCTGGATCAACAGGGGTGTCTGAGGCTGCGGAACGGCGGCGAGTTCCCGCCGGTTACGCACGATGTGAATTCCCTCACCGCGCCAGCCCATGTGAGGCTTAATGAGCAGCGGGGTCTCCTCAACGATCGGGCCCAAGAGCTTCAGGTCCGCTGTGACCCAGCAGCGAGGCGCCGGAATCCCGGCGGCGCGGAGGAGTTTGGAAGCAATGATCTTATCTCGCGAGGCCAGGCACCCCGGATAGGGATTGAGCAACCGTGCGCCCTCGGCGTGCAAGACACCGGCAAGGCTGAGCGATAACGCGGTGTAGGACTTGAGCAGGTAGAGATCATGTGTGGAAGCCAGCTGGTCGGGGGACACCAACATCTCCTCGGCGATGCCGCTCTCAATCAGGAAGCCGCGACACCGCAAGATCTCAGAGACCTCTAGCTCGATTTGGCTCGGTCCCGGCAGCCCCCGACGCGTCAGCAGGAAGTACAGCTTCACAATTCACCTCAGTACGGCAACGACACAGCCACTAATCAGAGTCTGTCAAAGAATACCTAGTGGGGCCGCGCGCCTGCTATTCTGCTTGAGATAGGAGTTTCCATAGATAAAGAGGTGACCGCTGTCCTATAACTCTCGATATAGGGAAGCGGTTCTCCTAAATGAAGTGTCTGTGGATGCCGCCGCGGTCTTGCGCTTCGCCGACCACCGACCCCGACCGTCCCGCCGCTCTTCGCTCACAGACACCTCCATGTGTGATTTCTCACTCATTTTCACCACAATTCGGTGTCCAAGAAAACCCTAGGGCGCGGGACCTTTTGTTCCAACAATCTCGTTGCAAAGCTGTGTACGCTAACCAGAGTAAGCACAGTGACGAGGAGCGTCGCCTTAGGCCTCATGGCCCTCTCCCAAACCCCAGGAGTATAGCTGGCCTGGCAGTGGCGAAACCATAGTGGGCCAAATCGGTTCCCTTTTGAACTCGAGACCTTAGTTAACCGGCAAGAATAAGGTGAACCGAAACACTGAGGGCAAGGCGCAGAAAAGTTAACTGCAGTACGGCCATAACTCGCGGGAACGACTTGTCTCCCGCCGGTGTCCAAATACACGCGGCTTGACATGAGCGCCAAGGGAGAATACCTGAGTGGGGCAGGATTTGCCGGTTTGTTCCTACTGCTGACAGTGATCGCGACGCTCCCGCCTGGCTCTAGTGGATTTCTCGTCCACCTACCGCGGTCGATCTCGCCCGAGGACTGCGGTGACAGCAGAACGATTGTTGTCCACGTCTCAAATGCGAACCCTGTCAGGCTGAATAGCGAACCTATCACCAAGGCAACACTGGGCGAGCGACTCACCAAAATCTACCGTCTTCGCGCGGAGCGAGTGCTCTTTGTCGGCGCAGACCCATGAAACGTGCCCCGCTGCGTACCTTCGAGCACCCTTTGGAGGCTCGGTTCTTCTCGGGGACTCGCTCGTGGTCGGCCACGAACTCGACCACAGCCGACCCCAGATCAGGACGATCTCCTTGGGAATCCTCACGTGATCTCTGCGTGGATCTCTGGTGCCGCCCTCATGCCACCCTTCACTGTTTTGCTGCCATAGTGCTCCCCTTGTGCTTTGGGAATCCTCACGTCCTTGGCGAAGCGCGACGTGCCTTCGACCACGTAGCGCCGGGCCGCTCTTGCCGGGCAGGGTGCAGGGTGCCGCTCGGCCACGTTAGGTATCATGGCCACGATATGGGAACGCAACCCCTACCTGACCGACGAGTAAGTCGCCCGCATCCGCGGCGCAGCAGTGCCGCCCGGTCGCTGGTCAGTCGCGGGCCGGCGAGCAGGTCACACGCAGCCGGCGCGCGACGTCGACGCCGACGCCATCCTGGCGCCCAACAAGGCAATCAAAAAGGTGGCAAAAGCGCGTCAATTTGTCCTGTTTTCGACGCAAAATGCCGGGAAAAAGACCGTCCGCGGAGGCTCCGCGAACGACTCGCGTACGCCCACGGCCTGCTCCGAAACGACAATGGATATCATGAAGGTCGTCCTGCTGGCACTGATGGTCTGGGGGTCATCGCGATTTCGCGCCCTTCCTGTGGATGATGGTCAAGTTCTTTGTTTTCATGCTTCCAGTGTCGTTGATTCTGGCGATCGCCGGCCCCCGCATCCCCTACCAGGAGTATCGCTACCGGCAGTACCGGCGTCGGGTCTACGGCGACCTGCTCTAGTGTTCATTTCCCGAACACCAAATCCAGGAAAAATTCCAATTTCTCATTTCCCGAGAGTGTGTGTGGTTGTCCGCTCGGTTGTTGAAACGACTCGGTTTTGTAATCGTACCCGCCTATCCTTCTGCCGGTAGGCGGTGCCCGTGACGGGGTGGAATCCGCTGGGACTGAACTCTGCCGGTCTCCCCGTTCCCCACCAGGGCACGACCTGCGCCTGGACGAGCATGGCGCAGGTTCGATCCAGTGAGTTCGGTCACTGGCAGGCTTTCGGTTTCCGATCAGCGGTAGGATCTGAAGACACTTGAGGACCCGTTTTGATTGCACCCGGCTGCATCAAAAATTGAGCTGGTGAACGCGATCCGTTAATGTGCCGAGGCGGGGTGTTAGCGATCATCCGAATCCGTATTTTTCTGAACATCGGCCGGACCCTGTCCGCGTCTGCTGATCTTCTCGCCGCGAATGGCTTCATTTTGCTCCGCAGATATTCTAGGTAGCTGTCGGGAACGGGGTTGTAAAGCAGTTCCTCGATGACCGGTTGGAAGTAGGCCAAAGAACGAATGGGCGACAAGCGTGGGGAGTCTGCCGACCTCAGGAGCCTTATCTCCTCCGCCGTCGCGCCCGGCTTGCTTGTTTACGAGCACGTCCAAGAAGCGCCCGCGCATCGATAAACCGGGTTGGGATGAGAAAAATAGAGATTAGCCCCGTGTGATTTCAGCCATTTGAACCGTTCCTTGACAATGTGCTCTGTCCATTGTCCACCACCCTCCTATGGGAAAGTTAATCTACGCGAATTAATATCATAAATTTAATTAACGTTGAGAATTTCTGTTAGACAACAACCAGCCTGACCGGCAAGACGCAAAACGGCGAAAAACGACGCAATGCGCTCTTCTTCGCTTGCGTTGGCTCAACGACATCACCCAATATGCGCGCATTCTACGACGAGTTGGGGTTTCCTTCCAAATCCTCCGCCGGCCTTCCCACAGTGCGTTGGTTTATATCTTGACAGGAGGGAAATTTGATGAGAACGAGCTGGTTGGCCTTGAACACTTACGTCCGGGCGGTCTCGCGCTTGATCGGTTACCAGAGCTTGGAGTCCTCCATTGTAAGGAGGCGGCCCAGGATCACGCAAGCTACGAGGCTCAGAGTATTGGGTGCGGCCCGGACCGCGATGGCGGTTTTCCTGACGTACGCCATGGCCGTTATGCCCGCCGCTGCTCAGCAGCAGCAGATCACCCCGGGATCGGGTGGCACAATATTAAATGGATCGTTCTCGGGACCGAGTGAATTGGGCCCAAAACTCAAGGGTGCGTTCTTGTTCGAACCTGAGTTTCCGTTAGCTTCATTGAAAGGCGTTCCCATCTGGAACGAGCTAGAGCAACTCCTGGACGATCCGTACCTTATGGCGCTTTGCTCGTCGTTAACCTCTGCGGACCCCCTGGTGCAGACTACGCCGGGCACCACCACAGTTGGTCACGGTACGGATACTCCATCGCCAAGTGCGGTGGTCTATCCAGCGTACTGCTCCGACGGTGTCATCCGCCGTCCGGGCTTCGGCGTCACGCTGCCACCCCTCCTGCTCCACCCGCTCAACTACAATCCGACCGACGGGGAAGAAATGCGGCTGCTAAATCCTAACTATCCCGGGGGCACATGGATGGTCCCAGATATACTCGTCCAGTGTAGCACTCCACAAGGGCACCAGCTAACCGGGTGTGCCGGCACGAAGACCGCCAACAACCCCAAGGGTGTTCCAGTTACGACTGGTCCATTCGACCCGAACAGGTGGGTTTGGACATACAAGAGCGTGCAGGTGTCGCCGGGCACCCCTCGTGTGCAGGACACTAAGATTGACTACAACGCCCCAATTAAGCCGGATATCAACACGACGACCTTTCCGCCCAATCCGGCTAGCTTTACTTGCCTCATCACAACGGAAGTTGTCCCTGCGGAAGGCTCGATGATCTGCGGTGGCGATACGGGCGAACCTAGCTATTTCGGCTTCGGCGTCAACAACCCCAGCGGGTACTCGAGGCCTGCCGTCCCCGGCGGGACGTTGGCTATAACGAGCCAGTGCGACGGGACGTACAGGCCGGGGTGTACCGTGAACCCCCTTCCGGCGGGCGCGCGACTTTTCGATCCGGCCGGCAGAGGGAATATCATCCGGCGCGCCAATGGGGGCGATCCCCTGACTGGCGCCGGGGGCACTGGCCCAAACGGGCTGCGCAAGCCTTCGTTGAGGGTGCCTCCTTATGGAAATCGGGCAAACCCGGGTTACCTCGTTAACACAAACGCCAATAACGTCGTCCCATCCAACGAGAACGATTACGTGAGGAACAGGCAGAAGGCGGCCGTGTTGGGCAAGGCCCTGTTCTGGGAGCAGCAGGTGGGCAGTGATACTGTCCAGGCCTGCGGCTCCTGTCACGCCCACGCCGGCGCCGACAACCGCACCAAGAACCAGATGAACCCGAACGACATACAGGCGGGGCCTGCAGGCCCGGACTTCTTCTTCGAGGTCGGCCAATCGTCGCCGACGCTGCAAGGGGCGAATCACGACTTGGTCGCCAGCGACTTTCCTATTCACAAGCTGAGAGACCCCGAGATTGCCGGCGACCCGGCGTGCAGTAGTCCGATTGTGGCAACCATCAATGCGGGCGTGCTGGAAAACACGCCCGGGACCTTGAACGGTGCCCCTCACTTTGCAGGTCCTTTCAGCCGCACGGTGTGTGCTAAAGCCAATATCGCCAATCAAAGGCCGGACGGCACCGACCAGAACGATGTCGCCTCCTCCATGGGCGTCCACTTCGGCATGTTCCGGGACATCCCCCCGATTGGAACTGGTCCCGGCCAGTCATTCGGTCTTCCCTCCGCCGTGGGTCTGGTACGCTCATTGCTGCCGGATCTGCGCAGGACCGAGACCATCCCGCCGAGTGTCAACGTTGACCCCATTCCGGGCTTCGCAGGCACAGACGGAAGTGGAAATCAATTCAGAAGGGTGGAGCCCCGCAACACTCCCACAGTCTTCGCCGCGGCACTGAACTTTGACAACTTCTGGGACGGGCGCGCCCGTCATGACTTCAATGGCGGCAGCGTCTTTGGCGCCGCCGACCCCCAGAAACACGTCTTCATCACCACGCCGGGCGCAACCGAGGACTCCGGTACGGGGCTCACGGCAACCCGGCAGATCATCCGCTTCGTCAGTATAGCTTCGCTCGCCACCGGCCCGGCCCTCAGCAAGTTCGAGATGTCTTTCGATGGACGCAACTGGGCCAAGATTGGCAAGAAGCTGCTGCAGGCCGGTGTGACGCCTCTAGCCAACCAGTTGGTGGATCCCACCGACGGCGTGCTCGGACCCTACTCCAATCAGAATGGTTCGGCTTGTGGTTCTCTGCTGGCTAGAGAGCGTTCACCTGGAACCCCTGCAATTGGCAAGCCGGGCCTTTGCATCAATTACCCGGGTCTGATCCGGAGGGCGTTCAACCCCCATCTCTGGTCGAATTCCGGGCCGAACGCCGACCACCACCTCAACGGGTGTTACACCGACGGCCGGACACCCACCGACCCCCTGACGCCAAACTGCGCGTCCGGAACGGGCTTAGCGGCCGGCCTGCCAACTGATGACGACCCGTTCGATCACTACCTTCTCACGATTGCGAACGGTGCGGCCAGTGCGACCAACACCAACCAGTTCACTCACATGGAAGCCAACATGTCCCTCTTCTTCGGGTTGTCAGTTGCCGTCTGGGCAACCCTCCTGATGCCGGACAATACCCCACTTGACCAGTTTCTGGACAAGAATCCGGATCAGTTTGAGTCCATAGGAGAAGTAGGGGAGCCAGGGCTCGTTGGCCCGCTGCCTGTGTGTACCACCGCGACTCAACGGCACTGCTTTAGAGAGGTAGGAAATTTCAAGCGGGATGCCACTTTCGCAGACCCAAATGCCAACAATTGCCTGTTCCCGCATGCAGGCGAGGGTGTAATTACGCAAACGCTCGTATCGGTTGCGCCCTGCAAGGGGACTCGTACGGCGGGATCGAATCAACCGGATCCCTTGCTGGGCCTGGATATCTTCCAGGGGTCCAACCTCTCACTCAAGAACCCCAACTTCAGGGCCGCGCGGTGCGGCGAGTGCCATGCCGGAGCCACCCTGACCGACAACACCATGCCGTTTACCTTCAAGGCTCAACTTTTGGACTTTATTGGGGAGTTTATCACCGCAGGAAATGAAGCGCTTGTTGAGCCCCTGGGCATGACGCGAGTGATTACGGGTTTCCTGCTCGAGTCGGAGTTAAATGAGAACGGACAAGACGCAGTCGAACGCCGAATCATCAACCAGAGTATCGTTCCCAGCAACACGGGCCCGTTGATTACGCAGGGTCTGGCGTTCCCCGACGGAATCACCAACTTCAACGGCGTGTTGGCGTTCACGCCCGACTCAACCGGAGCCGGATCCGCCTTTTTCGACAACGGTGTGTACAACCTCGGGGTGACAATCTGTGAGGCAGATCAATCACATGTGGTTGGCCGTTGCGACGACATTGGCCGGGGAGCAAATGACGCCTTCGGCTGGCCGATGTCGCTGGCAGCCCTGCTGATGAAGAACCTTGGCGGAAATGGCGGTGCTCCGTGTGCCGATAGCGCTCATTGCAGTACTGAGCCTGGACAGGCGCTGGTCACTTTCAACCCGAGTCTCGGCAACGGTGGTGGCTTGTTCGAGGAAACCGCACAAGACCAGCTTATCAACCCGGGGGAGAGCGACGACGTCGTCAATCCCAAGCTGCCTCCTTACCTGGCGCCCTTTGCAAATAAAATTCCCGTCGGCGACTCGATGCCGGAGTTGGACGAGATACACGCCGGGATCAACACGCTCACGGACATTGCGATCACTGAAGGGTTCATTGACGCACTGGGTCCCTTCAATCCTGCGGGCGTCCTCAATGAGTCTTACAACAATGGTGACGGTCCGGAGATGGGCACGTGGCCCATGGTCAACCGCGTGGGGAGGTTCGGCAGCATCAAGGCGCCCCAGTTGCGCGAAGTGGAGCTAACCGGCCCCTACTTCCACAACGGCGGCAAGCTGACGCTGCGGCAGGTGGTTGATTTCTACGTCCGCGGCGGAGACTACCCCATCACTAACGCCGAGCACCGAGACTTCAACATCATCAACCTCAGTCTTGAGAAACAATCCAACCTAACAGAGGAGGAGAAGGTCGCACTCGTGGACTTTCTGCTGGAACTCACTGACGACCGCGTGAGGTTCGAGCGGGCGCCCTTCGACCATCCCGAACTGATCCTGCCCTTGGATGGTACGGCCCCAGAAAATACCGGCGGTCGGGTCTTCACTTTTGGGGTGGAGCCGGGGGCCATGTGCGATGCTGCTAGTCAGTTTGGTCCCGGACAACGGGCATGTGGTGCTCCCGCACTATCCGGCGGTCGCATGTTCTTGGACGTTCCGGCGACGGGCACGGCGGGCAACCCCGGGGGTGCGATCCCGAACTTCCTGGGAATCTCGAACAAGAGGCTCGTGGGCCCGCAGGCCTCAGGTCCCGACTGTTCGCCGGTTGCGACTTCACAGTACTGCCACTAAGCAGCTCTCTAGTGGCTCTTTCTCTCTGTGCCCATCCTCTCCCCCTACCGGGAAGAGGATGGGCAGTTCTGATGGAGAAGTATGGAAAACAAGCAAAGCACTCTTAAGGCGTTCACGATTATTCTCTCACTCTTGGTGCTCGCCGGTCCATTGCTGCCGTTTGGTGATGCTCAGGCTGTGGAAAAACAGAAAGGGCCGGAAGAGAAGGCCGTCCCCGCCTCCACTATCACTGGCATCCAGCTTTCCTTCAAACTGGATCCCCGGCTCACCGACTCAACGTATGGGGGAGAGCGCTGGGTCTCGGCACCCACTTACGTGGGCGCCAACGCGCAAGACACGGTGGAAGCCAGAGCCAAAGTTATTGATGCGAAGGGGCAGCCAACGAAAACAAGCCCGGAATGGATTCCGTCAGACCCGGAGATGGTGACGGTATCGCCCAGTCAAGGCGATCAAGTCAAGATCATCGTGCATCGCGCCGGGGAGAGCAAGCTGAAAGTAGCTGCGCAGGGATTTTACAAGGAATTGGTTGTCAAGGCGAAGTATGTGGGCAAGGCCATCCAGGTCGAGATCACTCAACCCGCAGTGGGGAAGTCCGATGGAGCCGGCGCCGCGCAGAACGCCCCGGCCTTCAAGAGCCAAAAGGAGAAGCTCAGTTATGCCGTGGGCATGAATGTCGCGAAGGCTCTTCAGAAGCAGTCGGTAGAGGTGGACGCGGATCTCCTGATGCAGGGGTTTAAGGACGCACTCTCCGGCAGCCAAACGCTCATGAACGAAGAGCAGGTCCGGGCAACCTTGATTGGAGTGCAAGCCGACCGAAGGAACGTGCAGGCCGCTTCGGAGAGGAAAGAACTCGCGGAGAAAAACAAGAAGGAAGGCGAGGCATTTCTGGCCGAGAACAAGGAGAAGGAAGGGGTGGTGAGCCTGCCGAGCGGGCTGCAGTACAGGATCGTCAAAGCGGGTGAGGGGAAGAAGCCCACGGCTGACGATATGGTCGTCTGCCAATACCGGGGAATCTTCCTCAACGGCACGGAGTTCGACAGCTCCTATAAGCGCAAGGGGCCGGTCAGCTTCCCGCTGAACGGAGTCATAAAAGGTTGGGCGGAGGCCCTGCAACTCATGCCCGTTGGCTCCAAGTGGCAGCTCTTCGTTCCCCCCAATCTCGCCTACGGCGAACGCGCTCCGCGCCGTAGCAGGATCGGCCCGAACGCCACGCTGATCTTTGAGGTGGAGCTGCTTTCGATCCGGGAAACCGCCGCTGCCGGGAGTTCCCTCCCGGCAAGGTAGGGCTCCGATACGCCGGATACAGTCGGAGACGCTGACAAGTGGAGACAAGTCGATGACCTCACAATTGGGAATCCGATGCATGATGGTAGTCGGAATGGCGCTGCTCGCCGGAAATGCCGCCTCGCAGCAGGCTCCAAACAAGGACAAGACCCAGGAGCAGGCCCCCGCGATCAAGACCGAAGACCAAGCCGCAGCAACCAAGAACGCCCCGCAGGAAAAACAAAAGTTTCACAGCCGGAAAGACAGACTGAGCTACGCCATTGGGGCTGACTTTGGCAGGAGCCTAAGGTGGCAAAGGATCGATGTCAACGCGGACCTGTTGGTAAAAGCTATGAGGGATGCACTGGCGGGCGAGAAGCTCCTCATGACCGACGATGAAGTGACTACAACGGTGAAAACACTCGAGGAAGAGCGGAAACAGGACTACGAGCACGCCAAGCTGATGTTGTCGGAGAAAAACAAGAAGGCGGGAGAGGCATTCTTCGCTGAGAACTTGAAGAAGGACGGGGTAGTGACGCTGTCGAGCGGGTTGCAGTACAAGATCCTAAAGCAGGGCCAAGGTAAAAAGCCAACACTCGGTGACAAGGTCGTCTGTCATTACCGGGGCACGCTCCTGGATGGGACGGAGTTCGACAGCTCCTATAAGCGCAACCAGCCGGCGACGTTGCCCGTCAAGTCGCTTATCAAAGGATGGTCCGAGGCTCTTCAGCTCATGCCTGTAGGTTCCAAGTGGAAGCTCTACATAACGCCTCAGCTTACTTATGGAGAGCGCATAGTGGGCGGCATCGCGCCGAACGCTACGCTCATCTTCGAAGTGGAGCTGCTCTCGATCCAAGACAAACCGGGAACCCAAGCTGCCCAAGAGAGTCCCTAAATGTTATCCCTGCGCGCCGAATTCGCGCTTGTTCCGGCATTGGCGGGTTTGCTGTGGTTTCCGGCGGGAAACTGGTTCTGTCCCGATTCCTGTAGAAAAGTGAAAGGCGTATTCTCCTGAAAACAAAGCCGGGATCTCTTCGCTGGAGGTCTCGGCAAGAGGAGGATACGCCATGAGGAAGACTAGCAGCACTGCGATGGACCTGGGCCAAGAGGAGGCCAACCCCTGGCGGGAGAGTTTGGAGCAAAGGCTGCGGGAGCGGATGCGGGAGTTGATCGAGCAGGTGCTGGAAGAGGAAGTGGAGGAGGCGCTGGGAGCGCCGCGCTCCCAGCGCGCGGCCACGCGCAGCGATTACCGACATGGAGTGAAGCCGCGGCGGCTGGTGTTGCGCGGCGGAGCGGTGCAGGTCGCAGTGCCGCGGGTGCGCTCGGTCACCCCCGCAGGAGGGG
>QHYU01000047.1 GCA_003224235.1 Acidobacteriota bacterium | reverse complement strand
GGCATTTTCATGGGAAGCGCTACCAGGTGCTGGCGTGGTGTGTGATGCCGAATCACGTGCATGTGGTGTTTTCCACACTCGGAGAACGCAAGTTAGAAGCCATTCTGCATTCCTGGAAATCGTTTTCCGCCCAGGGGGCGAACCGCCTTTTGGGGCGTTCCGGGGGTTTCTGGCAACGCGAGTATTTCGACCATTTGGTTCGCAATGAGGCGTCGCTATCTAGAATCATCCGGTACGTCCAAGACAACCCGCAGAAGGCGGGTTTGCGGGACTGGCCCTGGGCTGGGACAGAAGAGTTGCGTAGCGCGGGCTTCCAGCCGGCAGCGGATTCGGAGAAAGCCGTTTTTTTGTAGCGCCGGCATCTTGCCGGCTGGCTTCTAGCTTAGCTACTCGGCTCTGTTTGCGTTCCGATAACAACCGCCGCCAGGATGGCGGCGCTACAACATGCCCAAGACCATCGACCAACTGATTTTCAACTCCCCCTACGAGGAGCCTCGCGAGCACTGGCGCTATCACCGCGGAACCCGGTTATTCACACGCGAGCCGGAGCGGAGAAAGGCGGGCTACGTCCGCGCTTCAGAATCGTCCCGGTCATTCGATGACCCCGGCATTTTCATCGAACTGAGACTGCGGAACTGGCCCTGGGGGCCGCCATTTTTTGTAGCGCCGGCATCTTGCCGGCTTTCTCCGAATCCGCTGCCGGCTGGAAGCCTGCGCTACGCAACTCTTCTGTCCCAACCCCCGCGTCTTTGCCTCCGTTCCGTTATCAGCCGTACTACCGGGCAGATTGCCCGAGCGTTCTTCCGGGGATAAGATCGTAGAATTCACGAGAGGATTGCATTGCCCTATATTCTTGCGCTCGACCAAGGCACGACCAGTTCGCGCGCGATCCTGTTTGACCACGACGGTGGGATCCACGCGGTTGCGCGAAAGGAATTTGGCCAAATCTTCCCCAAACCCGGCTGGGTAGAGCATGATCCAAACGAACTCTGGGCTTCCCAGATGAGTGTCGCCGCTGAGGCTCTTGGCCGGGCAAACCTCGGGCCGCGCGATATAGCTGCCGTAGGCATCACGAATCAGCGCGAGACAGCCATCGTCTGGGACCGTACAACGGGTCAGGCCATCTACAACGCGATCGTCTGGCAGGACCGCCGCACCGCATCGTTTTGTGACGGGCTCAAGGCCAATGGCTGCGAGCAGATGATCCAGCACCGCACCGGCTTGTTGATTGACGCCTATTTCTCCAGCAGCAAGATCGCTTGGATCCTGGACAACGTGCCCAAGGCGCGGGAGCGCGCGCGAGCAGGGAAGCTGGCTTTCGGGACCGTGGACAGTTGGCTGGTCTGGAAGCTCACCGGCGGGCGAAAACACGTCACGGACGCCAGCAACGCTTCACGCACCATGCTCTTCAACATTCACACGGGCGAGTGGGATGAGGAAATCCTTCGTCTGTTTGACATTCCTCGGAGCCTTTTGCCTGAAGTGCGCTCCTCGAGCGAGGTGTACGGGGAAATCACGACCCCGCGGGAGCTGGAAGGTGTGCCCGTAGCGGGGATTGCGGGCGATCAGCAGGCGGCGCTCTTCGGCCAAATGTGCCTTTCCCCGGGGCTGACCAAGAATACCTATGGGACGGGCTGCTTCATGCTGCAGAACACCGGCGAGAAAGCGGTGGCCTCCCGGAACCGTTTGCTGGCCACGATTGCTTGGAAGATAGGAGAGCGCACGGAATACGCGCTCGAGGGAAGTGTCTTTAGCGGAGGATCGGTGGTGCAGTGGGTGCGGGACTGCTTAGGTCTCATCCGCTCGGCCCCGGAGATTGAGCAACTCGCGGGTTCTGTTCCGGATAATGGCGGGATTTACCTGGTCCCGGCGTTCACTGGTCTCGGGGCTCCGCATTGGGATCAGTATGCGCGCGGCCTGCTCATTGGACTGACGCGCGGTAGCACCGCAGCGCATATCGCCCGGGCGGCACTGGAATGCATCGCTTACCAAGTAGCGGACCTGCTGGACGCGATGCACGCCGACGCCGGCATTAAGCTCAAGGAGCTGCGCGTAGATGGCGGCGCCTCAGCCAACAACCTTCTGATGCAGTTCCAGGCGGACCTTCTCGGAGTCCCGGTGGTCCGGCCGGCAGTGACCGAAACGACTGCGCTGGGTGCGGCCTACCTAGCTGGTCTAGCAGCGAGCTATTGGCGGAACTCACAGGAGATCTCGGCGCAATGGCGCGCCGAACGGCGGTTCGAGCCTCAGATGACTCGGGCGGGGGCGGAAGCGCTTCGGGAACGGTGGAGCACAGCGCTTGACCGCGCAAAAGTGTGGGAACCGAGGTAGATCTACCACCTCCGGAAATGCTCAGCCGCAGCGTGCAGCGACACAAAGCCCTGGGGCACGACCTTCTCGGCCACTGATGCGGGATGTAAGGGCACGCGTTTGTGTATTTCTCAGGACAAATTAGGAGCATGAAAGCAGTGGTGAAAGATACTCCGTACTCGGGGATCGCGCACGCCGGAGTTTTTAGCAACTCGTCAAATTCGGCGCAAGGAGCCTAGATGGGATAAAATCAGCCGCTAGACTGCGCGGGCCTGTAGCTCAGATGGATAGAGCAGCGGTTTCCTAAACCACAAGAGCTATCTTGTGCTCGTTTGTTTTCAATGGTTTAGGCTGTTGTCAGTAGTGTTATTTTGTGGTATTTTTGGGGTACTGTGGACAGAAAATGTGGACAGAGTTGACAAGCGGTTCCGAACCGCGTGTCAACGATTCTCGTCGTGTGGGGGCGTAGCTCAACAGGATAGAGCAAGCGGTTCCTAACCGCTAGGTTGGCGGTTCAAGTCCGCCCGCTCCCGCCATTACCTCTACCCTAGAAAATCGCTCATATTGACTGGCAGTCCCTACTTTTTCGGCGTCCCGCCGAAAGGAAAAGCGGGCGCGAACGTCTTGCAAGGGAGTGAAATGCAGTGTATTTGTCTCCGTTAGGGCACGGTTCGGGGCAAGGTTTGTATTGCGTTGCCGTTCCGTGGCGAGTTTAGGCTGTTGCGGTTTGCGATCCCTCAAAATCTTGTGAACGGGGCTTATCTTTGCCAGACCAACCAAAGGCAAATACTCGCGCTCGTTCCTCCAAGTGTTGCTGAGGTGTCCATTTCTTTGGAAATCCGTCTCCCGGAAAGCCCAAGTTCGGCGGAACCGCTGAAACCACAATCGCATTCAATGCCGGATAGTGCTTTCGTTCGCAGTAGGCATCTATCAGAAAAAATCGGCAGTCTTCTTACCGATTAGCAGGTCGGAGTCAAGAAGGGCGCGCTTGATTAGAACGTTGCAAGCGCAGCACTCACAGCGCACATTGCTGTAGACGTGTCCGGGGCTGCCGGGGGTTGAAAGCGGTCCCGCGCCCTAGGGTTTTCTTGGACACCGAATTGTGGTGAAAATGAGTGAGAAATCACACATGGAGGTGTCTGTGAGCAAAGAGAGAGAACCAGCTTCGGGAGCCCCGCAGGGAGCCCGTAGGGCGACCGGAGGGGCTCCCGAAGAGCGGCGCGACGGGCGGGGACGCTGGTCGGCCAAACGCAAGGCGGCAGCGATCCTGCGGTTGCTGCG
>QHYU01000141.1 GCA_003224235.1 Acidobacteriota bacterium | reverse complement strand
GACCCAGGACCGTCGCGAGTTGCGCCGTTACTGTCGTCGCTGGAAAATCGAACGCCTTTTCGCTTGGCTGCATAACTTCCGTCGGCTCGTAACTCGCTGGGAGTTCTACGAAGCCAACTTCCTCGGGATGCTCCAACTCGGCTGCCTCATCATCCTCCTGAGGAATTTATGAGATGCGTTCTAGAGGGCGGTGGAAACAGAAGTGCCTGCGGCTGCGAAAACCGCTGGCATCTCTGCCTGGGCGATGTGAAGAAAGCATTGCACCACGACGGGGTCAAACTGCGTGCCACTGGAGAGAATCAAACGCCGGATGGCTTCTTCGGGCGGCAGGCCCTGGCGGTAAGGTCGGGAGGATACCATAGCATCAAAGGCATCGATGACACAGACGATGCGCGCCCCGATCGGAATCTCTGCCTCCTTCAAACCAGCCGGGTAGCCCTTACCGTCAAAGCTTTCGTGATGATGCAGGACAAAGTGACTGGTGTGCTCCAGGCCGGGAAGGTGCCGCAGAACAGCCCAGCCGTATTCCGGGTGTTTCTTAATCAGCGCGTATTCTTCTTCGGTCAAGCGGCCGGGCTTCCTCAGGATCGCATCGGGAACACCCACTTTGCCAATGTCGTGCAAAAGGGCGGCCACTTCGATGTCGTGCAGGCTTTTTTCCTCGATACCAAGTTCCTGAGCGACGCGCACCGCCCACTCGGCCAGCCGGGTGCTATGCACCCCGGTGTTGAGATCCTTCAAATCCAGAAGCTGGTTGAAGGCGCAGATAAGCGCAGCGCTCAGGTCGCTGAGCTGCTCCTTGAGTTCTTCGACCTGCAATGGCGCCCAGAAACCACTCGTGGGTCGAGTGAGAGCGAGCGTGGCAGCGGTTCGCATGGAGATCCGGTCTGCGTTACTGCAATCCTGCGGCTTTGCGCCAAGCGGATACGGCCTGGTAGAGGTCCAGGCGCCCGTGTCCCATGTCGGGGGAGAGCAGCTTGGCGTGAGCAAACGCCTGGGACGCTTGGTACTGATTACAATTCATTCGTACACTGAGGAGCAAGGCAGCGCCGCCCGAAACGAATGGCGCGCTGAAGGAGGTACCCGAACCGGCCGCGTAGGTGCTGAATGGATAGGTGGTAATAATGGCTTCCCCGGGCGCGGCCACCCAGACAATGTCCTGGCCGTAGTTGGAAAAGGACGATCGCGTGTCCGCATCCGAAGTCGAGGCGATGCCCATTACTAGATTGGTGAGACCGGCCGGATAAACCAATTCGTCTTTACCGTCGTTGCCCGCCGAAGCGACGCAAATCACCCCCGCACGGTTTGCATAGTTCATCGAGCGTGCCAACTCCTTTGAATAGGTGGTGAAATCGAAACTCATGTTGATCACTTTGGCTTTGTTCTGCACGGCGTAGTAAACGGCGCGAAGGATATCGGAAACGTAGCCGGTGCCGTCAGAATGGAACGCCTTGAGAGGCATGAGGAGCGCGTGCGGGGCGACAAGGTGGATGATTCCAACAACCATCGTGCCATGTCCAAATGCCGCATACTGAACATTGGTGTCGAGCACGGCGGCGGTGGATTGGTCCAAAACGGCTGCAGTGGATTGATTAACCCGCGCGGGCTGACCCTGGCCGCTGTACGGGAAGGGAGGCACATCCTGCATTTCCGAACCACCGGGCTGGTTGCGGGTGAAGTCATAGCCCGGAAGCAGCACATTTCGGAGCGCTGGGTGGTTCGGATCGACACCCGTGTCGATGTCAGCGACAATTCCAGCGCCGGCTACGTTGAAAGCTTTCTGGGTGTCCGAGACGCGCACGATTCCAGCAGCGGGTTGGTTGGCATAGCCGGCCCAGACCGTGGCGCCATAGTAATTTACTGGAGACGAGTTCCATAGGCCGGCCGGCGGCGCGGAAGCCTCAGCCAAGCCCCCGACAAGGCCGACTAGGTGATCCAGTTCCACTGCAACAACGCCCAACTGGCTTTGCAGGATGGCCAGAAAAGCGGTCGGATCTATCGAACTGGGAGCGGTGACGAGAAAGAGTTGGTTCAGCGAGCCATCCAGGCCATGGACAACGTTACACCCCAGGAGACCACAGACGCCTTGGATGAGCGGCAGACCACCAGTCGTGCGAACGATGAACCGATTATCCGCTGCTTTCGCGGGCTTGGCCCCTAGTAGCAGCACCAGCATGATTAAAATCCAGATCGCACGCTTCATGAATCTCTCTCCTCTTGTGTTCTCCAGCTCGTCTTCGGCGGAGATACGCATGGGTCACTTTGGCTGAGAGCGCTTTCTCCGCCAATGGTACTGGTGTATCTTTCGCTCCAACCCTTCTACCACCCCCGAACTAGTACGTTAGTACTCCAAGTTTGCCTGGGGGCCATCGGTGAAATGAAAAGTGGACAGATACGAGAAGGAAGCTTCTAACAGATTTATGAGGGAAAAATCTTTCCCACCAGTAGAAAGGGGGCCCAGTGGTAGGGATGGGGGTAACGCTCGCGCGTCTCCACCATAGCTTGCTGAAGCGCTGCGGGCTTTTCTCCAGAGTTCAGCAAACGAGTGTAGAACACTTTCATGAAGTCGGCCGTACTGCGGTCGTGAACCTCCCACAGAGCGACCAACAAAGACTGCGCCCCAGCGTAGAGCAGAGCGCGAACCAGCCCCAGCAATTCGTTCCCCGCGCCGCTGGCATTTAAGCTCGGGGCCCAGTCGCTGAGGGTCACCAACTCCGCCGGCAGATTCATCTGATAGAGATCGCGCAGGGGGAGAGAGGAGCTGCCCAGACGGATGCCGGAGAACATAGGATTATCCCGGTGAAAATCGCCACGAGCGGCGATATGAACAAAGCGACTGCGCCGTCCTTTTTCCCTTAGGACGCCCGGACTGGCTGCGTCTCCCAAAAACAACTCCGGCCGGGGAAGCGCGGCTGCGACCGATTGCACTTCTTCCAGAATGAAGGGCACATGCGCATCAGGGACGCCCAAAATCAGGGATGCCCCGTCCGAGCAGGCCGATTTAGCATGGCAGTGGGCGTAAAGGGTGGCGCTCGGAGCGTAAGAGACTGTACAGGAATCAATGAGGTATTGCCGGCCATCGTAGAGCGAGTGGAAGGGCACGTCGTGCAGTACATCGTAGGGCGCAAAGATCAGATGCTGCCCCTGCCAACGCTCGAGCAGCGGCGCAAGCAGCCCCTGATATAGCTCGTGCAAGTGAGCTTGGATCGCCTGGAGGTGAGGCTTGTGAAGAACCCCAGGTCCTGAATCCATGGAAAACTTCGAGAGTTGGGCCCGAAGCATTTCCAGCAAGCCTTTGACGCGGGACACCAGGGTGAGCGGAACGATCTCCAATGTCTCTTTCGTGACTAGGACGGCAAGAAGGCGGCCCTCAACCTGAAAGTATTCCACTAGAGCTGTGGCTGGGGCCAGGGCGGCGCGGAGGGCTTCCACGGTGACACCGGTCGAAGGGTGGAGACCTACGCCTTCCGATTCCGACGAGGGCAGCTCCTGCAACGCCTGCAGGAACTCTTGCTCCCGAATTCGCGTTTGCTCTTGAAGTTGCGCAATACGTCCCAGGGAGTGCTTTTTCTGCTCAAGCTCTTCAATCTCAATGCGGTGGTAGTACCAATTCAATTCCTCGCGCAGATCACGAATGCGCCGGACTAGGGCACTCTGTCCCAGATCGCCGCTCGGAGGGATTGGTATACCCTGGAACAATAACTGGCTTACTCTGCGCATCTTGGCTTGCTCGATGTATCCGAAGGCTTCTTCGGCGGAGGCTTGTCCGCCTTTGCCGCTCACACAGATCCCCACGAGTGCTTCGTAAACTTCCAACTTGTTTTTCAGAAAAGGGATCTTCAACTCTTCACCCCGCTGGCTCCCAAGCACCCCTTCTAGCGCCTCACGAGCCGAGTGGTAGCTGGCGTAGGCTTCCTCGGGGCTTCCTGACGCCTCCTGGATTTGGCCCATCAGAAAGTGAGCTTGGTATCTCAATGAAGGCGCTTGGAGCGCAGAGAGTCGTTCCAGGGCGAGAGCACAATCCCGGCGGGCGCCCTCTGTGTCGCCACTTCGAAGGGCCAGACGAGCTAGCAGCAGATGGCACAAGACAGTCTTGCTGGCCAGCGAAGAAGAACGGAAGAACTCCAGCGCACCGACGCACAGGCGGCGTGCCTCGAACAAGCGGCCCTCTTCAGAAAAGACTAGAGCCTGGTAAAGATCAATCAGCCAAGGCCAAACGAGGTTTTTTTCCTGGACGAACATGGCTCGGGCCTGTCCGAAAAGCTCCAGGGCGCGAAATGCCTTTTCTTGCTTGCTAAGGGCGATGGCGTGGTACGTAAGGGCTTTGGCTGCTTCGTAACCCAGCTTGAGTTCGCCAAAGCGGGCATAGGCCTCTTGAGCCACTTCCGCCGCTTCCCCGCTCAGATTTAAATCCAGGTAGATTTCCGACAGGTCAAGAAGGCAGAGCGCCGAGTGGTAATGGTCGCCGACCTTCTGGCATGCTTCGCGCGCCTCCCGCAACATCCCGATTGCCCGGCTATATTCGCCTCGGAGGTAGAAGAGATAGGCCACGTTGTAATCGGCCTGCGCTACCAAGAGAGGCATCCCGTGTTGCTCGCAGATAGCGCGCGCACGCTGGTGCGTGACCAGCGCCCGAGGAAAATCATTTAAGCTCATCAAACAAACCGCCATGTTGCTCAGGGCCACGGCAATACCTTCCGCATCCTGATCTGGCGATAGCTCCTGTAAGGCGCGCTCATAACAATCCAGCGCCTCCGGAAACCGGTCTTGGCGGTGAAAAACATTTCCGCGATTGATTTCCAAACGTGCCAGCCGCCTCACCTCTCCTTGCTGCGCGAAGATTTGCCTGGCCTGTTCGGCAGCTGCCAAGGCGCGGTCGTACTCGCCTAACAGAATCAGCGGCTGCATGGAGGTGCTCAAGGTGCGCCCGACCTCAGCCATGTTTCCCACGGCTTGGAACAGGCCGCAGGCCCGTTCGTGCAGCTCGGCCGCGGATTGATTTTGGCCCGAGGCGTAGAGTGCATTAGCCTTGGCGCGAAAGCTGTGGGCCAGTGATCCACGGTCGCCGATTCTTTGGGCAATGGCCATGGCCGCTTCGGCCAGGCCAAGTGCTTGCTGGGTATCTACTCTGACTCGCTCGCGAACCATCTCGGTGAGTTGCGTGATCACGTCTGCTTTCAGGAGTGCAGGGTGGCGGGTCAGATACTTCTCCCGGCTCGCTGCGTCAGGCAGGCCACCAAGCTCGAAAAGAAGCCGTTCATTCCAAGGCGGTTTCGCTTGCTTTGGTTTCAACTAAGCCCCTTCTTCTTGAGCTGTCTCACCAACCGTCGAAAGCGTTCACCGATTAAGTGAAATAAGGCGGTGGTCATTGCACCGTGTACAATCATTTTCTCGACATGGCTCCGCCTGATTTCGCAGAAAAGCGCCGGCTGGGCTGACGGCAACGCGGCGGCAACACGGACCATAGCTGGCCAGCAGTCGCTTTTGTTCCGCTCGACGCGGGTTGTCTCCGCCTTCTCCCTTTTAGCAGCGAGTTCCACGGTTAGCGCTGCCATTGGCTCATTACCGAATCTTCTATCAGAGATTTGCCCGGGTTTACAGAACCACGGATTTCGGACGTTCCTGGATCACATTCGTCATTGTCCGGCCGCCGTGGAGACGTCCGAAAAAGGCGCTCCGACTGGGTCTGAAACCCAGTAGGGTGACCATCGGTCGCAGGTGCGCTCGTTCCGCGAGCAATCGGGAACCAGAGTCTCCGCGTGGGACTGCCGCGTGTGAACAAGAAGTTCGCGCAGCCGTTTGGGCTGGCACACCAAACGGGTTTTCGCTATACTCTGCGATTCTTTTATGCGCCTGTTCATGTGTCTGTTCATGCGGAAATCGACCGACGTGTTGCGAGGCCGGCGCCGGGCGAAGGGTTGTCGCAACAGCGCACACTGGTTGCCTTTGGGGTTCACTCTCCTGGCCTGGGGCTTTCTGTGGGCAGTCGCGGCTCCCCTCTGGGCGCAATCCGGGGCAACACAGGGCGCTTCCGCTTCTTCGCCCGCGGCTGTTTCTTCCTCTTCAACCGAGAGCCGAGTTGCCAAGCTCGAGCAGGACATCGCCGAGGCGCGCAGCTCGGGCGACAACGGCTGGATGCTGGTCAGCTCCGCGCTGGTGCTGATGATGACCGGCCCGGGGCTGGCGCTGTTCTATGGCGGCCTGGTGCGCAAGAAGAATGTCCTGGCCACCATGATGCAGAGCTTCGCGCTGATGGCGTTGATCACCGTGTTGTGGGCGGTGGTGGGCTACAGTCTCAGCTTTCATTCCGGGAATTCGTTCATTGGCGGGCTGGGGTATTTTGGCCTGCGCGGCGTCGGGCCGATGCCGGACGCCGACTACGCGGCCACCATCCCACAGCAGACCTTCATGGTGTTTCAGTTGATGTTTGCCATCATCACGCCGGCGCTGATTTCAGGCGCGTTTGCCGAACGAATGAAGTTCAGCGCCATGGTTTTATTCATGACGTTCTGGTCCCTCGTGGTGTACGCGCCGATGGCGCACATGGTGTGGGGCAAGGGAGGCCTGCTCAATGCGTCCCTGGGCGGCAAAGTTCCTACGCTCGATTTCGCCGGCGGCACGGTGGTGCACATCACCTCAGGTGTTTCAGCGCTGGTATGCGCGCTTTATCTGGGCAAGCGCCTGGGGTACCCCGAGAAGCCCATGCCGCCGCATAGCGTGGTACTGAGCTTCATTGGCGCGTGTCTGCTCTGGGTGGGCTGGTTCGGGTTCAACGCCGGAAGCGCTCTGACCGCCGGGAGCCTTGCGACCAGCGCGTTTGTGGCCACGCATTTCAGCGCCGCTTCGGCAGCAATTGGCTGGAGCTTGGCTGAATGGTTCCGTAATGGCAAGGCGAGCGTCTTGGGTGCCATCTCCGGAGCAGTGGCGGGACTTGTAGCCATCACTCCGGCGTCGGGGTTCGTGGGGCCGATGTCGGCCTTGCTGATTGGACTGGTCGCGGGAGTTCTCTGCTACTGCATGGTGGCCCAGGTGAAAGCCCGGTTCGGTTACGACGACTCGCTCGACGCCTTCGGCGTGCATGGCGCCGGCGGAACGATCGGCGCCATCCTGACCGGCATTTTTGCCACCAAGGCAATCAATCCCATATTCAAAGACAGCCTGGGCAATGCGACAGCGGTGGGGCTGCTGGACGGCAACGCAGGCCAAGTCTGGAACCAGTTCGTCGGCGTGGCCGTGGCCTGGATTCTGGCGATGGTGGCCACATTGGTCATCCTGAAGGTGGTGGATCTGCTGGTCGGGTTGCGCGTCACCGAGGAACAGGAGATCGAGGGCCTAGATGTGTCGCAGCATGGCGAAGAAGGGTACAACCTGGAGGTCTGATGCCTTACCTTTTGCCTGTGCCGGGAGATAGCGTCCGATGAAGAAAGTTGAAGCAATCATCCAGCCTTCACGTTTCGAGCAGGTGAAGGAAGCTCTGCTTGAGATCGGCGTGGAAGGTATGACGGTTAGCGATGTGCGCGGCCACGGCCGGCAGAAGGGGCACACCGAGGTCTATCGCGGGCGCGAGTATACGGTAGACCTGCTGCCCAAGATCAAACTCGAAATGGTCTTGCCCGACCATCTGGTGGACGCTGCCGTGCACGCCATCCTGAAGGCTGCCAAAACCGGTAAAATCGGTGATGGGAAGGTTTTCCTGTCCTCGGTCGACGACGCCATCCGCATTCGCAACGAGGAGCGTGGGGAGAACGCTTTGTAGGTTGCCCGGAGGCGCCATTGCATCACGCTGCCGCACCACATGCCTTTAACATTTCTCGGCACTCTTCCCACATTGGCAATTCCAGTGTCTGCGCGCTTTGAAGTAGGCTATGAGCATGTTCGTTTCTCCCCCTGAAATTTCCTTGCGGGAGTTCTATCAGTCGGAGACCTCGAGGATTCGCCAAGCGTTTGAGACCACGCGCAACGGCCAAGCTGCCGCGCTCGAGCGCTCTGCGCTGGCTGACACCGTGGTGGCAAGACTCTACCGAGACTGCTTGTCCGCGGGCCCCGGGACAACCGGGGGCTTCTGCCTTGCCGCCCTGGGCGGCTATGGGCGTCGCGCGCTGTTTCCTCATTCCGACGTGGACATTCTCTTCCTGTCGGCCGACCATTCTCTGGAGGTGTCCCATCGGCAAGTGGTGGCCGAGATCTCGCGGTTGCTGTGGGATCTCGGGCTGCGGGCCAGCTCGGCACCGCGCACGCTGGAGGAGTGCGACGCGCTGAACCGCGACAATCCGGAGTTCTCCGTTTCGCTTCTCAATTGCCGATACTTGGCCGGCGACGCGCGGCTGTTTGCCCGCTTGCGCTTGGAGGTGATTCCGCAGATGGTCGCGCGGGAACGCCAGGAGCTGGTGCGCCACCTCGTCGAGCTCACGCGTCGCAGGCATGACAAGCACGGGCAAACCATTTTTCATCTCGAGCCCAACCTCAAGGAAGCCCCCGGCGGCCTGCGGGATTACCATTTGGCCGGGTGGCTCGCTCTGATTACGGAGCTCGAGAGAAATCGCCGCTGGGTGACCCCGGAAGGTCTGTGGCCCTCGCCGCTGGGCGAGGAATGCGGGCGCGCGTTTGAGTTTCTCTGCGCAGCGCGCTGCTTCCTGCATTATCGCCAGGGACGCGATGCCAACCAATTAACCTATGAATTGCAGGCCGAGGCAGCCTTGGAGGGAGTAGGTCACCGGCCGGGCGAAGCGTTGCCCCCGGAGCAGTGGATGCGCGCTTACTTCCGTCACGCGCGCTCCATTCACCGCCTGAGCATGCAACTCCTCGAGGAGGTTTCCGCGGCGCGGCCTTCTCTCTACGACGTATTTCAGGACTGGCGATCGCGCCTCTCCAACGTGGACTTCACTGTACTGCGCGGCCGGATTCTTTTGCGGCAGTCTGCGGCGCTGCGGGACCCCGTGGCGCTGCTCGGTCTGTTTGCGTTCCAGGCCCGCCATGGGCTGGCCCTGAGCGGAGAAGCGGAGCGCGTAGTGACGGAGAATCTGCACTGCCTACAGAGCCCTGCGGGGCAACCGCGCGGCCTATGGGTCAGCTTGCGGGAAATCCTGATCGCGCCGCAGGCGGCCACGGCGTTGCGGGCTATGCATCGGTTAGGTGCGCTCGTGGCGCTGTTCCCGGAGTTCGGGGCCATCGACTCGCTGGTGATTCGCGACTTCTACCACCGTTACACGGTGGACGAACATTCGCTGCTGACCATCGAAAACCTGCACCGCCTGCGCCGTCCGCAGAACAACTGGGAGCGCCGGTTTGGCGAAATCTTCGCCGAACTCGAGCAGCCCGAACTGCTCTTGCTGTCGCTGATGTTTCATGACGTGGGCAAGGGCATGCCCATCGAGAACCACGTCCAGGGAAGCCTGCATGCCATCGAAGCCGTTCTCGACCGACTGGCACTGGAGCGAGCGGATTGCGAAGCGGTTCGCTTTCTCATTGGCAATCATCTGGCGATGTCCGCAACCGTTCTTCGGCGGGATATCTTCGACCCGGATACGGTCCGCCAGTTCGCCGAAGTGGTTGGCACTTCCGAGCGGCTGAAAATGCTGTGCCTGTTTACCTACGCGGACATCCGCGCGGTCAACCCCGAAGCCCTGACGCCCTGGAAGGCGGAGATGCTGTGGCAACTCTACGTCGCCGCCTCCAATGTCCTGACCCGCAACTTCGACGACGAGCGCTTTTACGCGGCCGGGAGCGGGACCTCGCAGCTCGAGCGCATCCGCGCGTTCGTCCCCGACCGCGCGGCGGCGCAGCAGCTCGGCGCGTTTCTCGAAGGCTTTCCGAAGCGCTACGTCGCGACGCGATTGCCGGAGGAGATTGCCGCGCACTACCAGATGGCTCGGCGCCTGGCTGAGACGCCCGCCCATTGGAGGTTGCAGTCTCGCCCGCACGATTACGAGCTGACCGTGCTCACAGCCGACCGGCCGTTTCTGTTCGCCTCGCTCACCGGTGTGCTCACGGCGTGGGGGATGAACATTCTGAAGGCCGAGGCCTTTGCCAACGCCGCCGGAATCGTGCTCGACACATTTCGGTTCGTGGATCCGTTCCGGACTTTCGAACTGAATCCCTCGGAGGTAGCGCGGTTCGAGAAAAGTCTCGGAGACGTTCTGTCAAGGCAGGCCAGCTTCGAGGACTTGCTACAGGGGCGCTTGCGTCCCCCGACGCTTTCAGGCGCCAAGGTGCAAGTGCCTACGCAAATCCGTTTCGAGAACTCCAGCTCCTCGCACAGCACTCTGGTTGAGCTGATCACTCAGGACCGGCCGGGTCTGCTCTATCAGGTGAGCACGGCGATGGCCGAGCTGGGGTGCGATATCGGGGTCGCGCTCATCGACACTGAAGGCCAGAAGGTCATCGACGTGTTCTACCTCACCGCCCGCGGCTCCAAACTCGACGCCGGCCAGCAGCAGACGCTCCGCAACGCCCTGCTCGAACGACTCTGACTTCGCGTTCATGAGGGTGCTCTCCTTCTTTTGATTTTGAGGAAGCCCTCGCCAGGACATATAATTTAACTAGTCCCAGGGCATGTAGACTTTTGGCGCCGCCGAAGAAGACGGACCGGGAATGCGTGGTTGGCGACACCCCCAGCCTTCCGGATGTTACCTGGCCCCTACTGTGGCTTCGAGGTCGCCCACTTTGCGGATACGCCGTCGCTGGTGCGGATACCCGTTGTTCAAAAGTTGAACCTCCTATAATAAAGGAAAGAAAGGCGAGGAAGCATGTGGGCATCAGTCATCAAGCGGAGGCTGGAAGAGTTGGGTTTTGAGCAGAGAGATCTAGCGGCCGCCGCCGAAGTTACGGAGTCCTATATTTCCCAGTTGCTGACGCGAAAAAAAGCGCCGCCCGCGCCGGACCGCACAGATATTTATGCCAAGATGGAAGGCTTTTTGAGGCTCCCAAGCGGTCAGCTTTCGCAATTGGCTGGCGGCCAGCGCAAGGAAGAATTGAAGAGAAAACTAGAAGACGCGCCCGCGCCGTTGTTTAAAGAAGTTCGAGAGTTGATTCTCCGCAAATGCGCGCCCGGGAAAGAAAAACAGATACGCGCGATTTTTGAGAAGCAGCCGTTCGGCGAACTCGAACGCCTGGTCACTCAAAAGCTTTTGGACGTGGGCAAGAGGGTCGCCAAAGAAGAATTGAAAAATGAAAACTGGCTCCACCTGGTGGCGGGGCTGAGCGACCGAAGCTATGAAGAGATGCGAGTCATCATTCTCGAGTTCCTAGACACCGATATCTTCAATTTGTCGGTTGAGAACTGTGCCGCTTTTTTGTATCCGCTGATTGAATCCTGGGACATCGACCTCGCCACGTTTGGAGTGCAAGTTGTTCTGAACCGCGGCTTGGCTCCGGGGCACCCCAGGAGATTTGAGTTTGTTGAAAGGGAACCCGACCACTTCGAGGAAGAGCCGGGGTTCAAAGAATTCCTTGGGGATGTTTCCCTGAGCCGTGGCGTCACCGAGGAGGAGATCGAGTTTCTAAAGAAGCTGAAGTTCAAGGGAAAACGGCCGAATGCACTGTACTACTACCGGGAATTGCAAAACCTCAGAGACCCTCTCCATTTTCGAAGCTCTTAGCAGGAAAGCTCCTAGTCGGACGGCGGAGGTGGTTCAAAGATGCCTCCGTTGACCGGAGTCGGTTCTTATACCGTTTGGAGATTCCCCTCGCCCTCGTAGATTTCTAATACTCCGTGGATGAGTTTGAGTGCGGGGCGCATATCCTTCAAAAGTGAAAGGGGGCCTTCACGCTGAAGGCCCCCTAGAGTGCTAGTCCCTGATTGCTGCGGCCATGGCTTCGGAGGAGGGCATAGCCATAGCCACGTGGCCGCCTTCTGCGGCGAGCTGCAGCTGTTGCCGCGCCGCATTCTCCAGATACAGCCGATAGTACAAGTAGACCAGATACATCATCGGCAGCACCAAGAGTGCGGGTTTCCATCCGGCCGAACGGCCCGATGCAACCACCAGCCCGGCGATCGCGGCCCCGACCAGGTAGTACGGGAACGCCCAGGCATGACACTGCTGCCAGACTTTCCGGAATGGCCTTTCCTCAACCAGAGAAATGACGGTTGTTACCAACCCGGTGTTGGTCAGGAAGAAGAGGCAGGCCGCCAGCGCCAGCAGAACGGTCAGGGAGTCTGTGTGCACTGCCGCCAGAACGAAATGAGAGCCCCAATACGCTACGCCGATGGCGATGGCCAGGGCGGCCATATTGAAAACGACTTGCACTAGCTTTGGCCGCCGCTGAGCTTTCCACACCGACTGAATGAGGGCCGCGGCACAACCCATGGCGATGGTTTCGGAGAAGGTATAGTCGCCGATCCCCATGAGGATGAACAAGAAGCTCACCGACATGGTGCCGGTCATACCAGGCAAACGAAGTTTCAGGGTCGAGGCTAGCAGCGCGAGAGCCAGGTAGGTGGCGAACCGCGTCAGGTTGGGGAACGCTCCCTGGAAGAGTCCCACCGCCAGTAGACTGAGTCCCGCGGCAGCCGTGGAGGCGACGTAGAGTTTGGCTTTGTTGGGCATCGGCATTGTTCCTTTTTCTATGTTCTTCATCGTCGATGCTCCTTATTGGGAGTCCCCAGCGTCGCCGTCACTCAGGGGCTGGAGGCTGGTACCCCAAACGACGCTGGTACCCCAAACCACACTGAAGCCTAGATCGGCGGAGCTGCCCCACACTACGGAGCTGCCCCAGAGGACCGCGCTTCCGGTTAAGGTGGTGCCTGAGAATACGGACGTACCCCAGACCACCGAGGTGCCCCAGACCACCGAGCTACCCCAGACCACGGAGGAATCCTGCACTACGGACACGCTCCTTGAGACCGGATCGAAGGCAACCTGTGGCGATTTGGAACTCCCCGCCGTGGGCGGGGCCAAGTCAGTACTCGATAGCGCCGCCGCGACATCCAAATACCCGGCGCCGACCGCAAAGATATCGGACTGGAGGGAATAATGCGCGCCGACCTGATCAATCGCATCGTTATACTGGCCGAAGCCCTTCCACGCGGTTTTCATCAGCCGCGCTTTCACTTGGTCCGGTGTCAGACTCGGATCCTTCTGGAGCAGTAGCGCCGCAGCCCCGCTGACAACCGGTGTAGCCATACTGGTGCCGCTCAACCGAAAGTATGAAGGTGAGCCGAACGCGCTGCTACATAGAACCAGAGTGCCATCGCATGGGAAGACATCGAATCTCGAATAGGTGGTGGCCAGTTTGCTGCCCGGCGCAATCAGAGAGACAACGCGGTTGCCCGGCGCCACCAGGTCTGGCTTCACTATGTGATCGATCAACGTGGGGCCTTTTGAGCTATAGCTCGTGACGGTGTCATCCGCTCGCGAGAAAGTGTCATGCATGTTGGTAGCGCCCACGGTGATGACGTAGGGATCGTTGGCCGGGACGGCGATCGTGCCATAGCCGTGGGTGCCCAGGGAGTTGTCGCGCCCAGAATTTCCGGCGGCAACCACCACAACGATGCCGGCTTGCCACGCGGCCTCCACGGCCTGGCAGAGCGGGTCCAGCGTGTAGCTCCCATGCACTCCGCGGCCCAGCGAAAGATTCAGGACGCGGATGTTGTAAACGGCCTTTAACTGGATCGCGCGCTGAATCGCGGCGATTACCGCGCTGTCGGTCCCCGCGCCATTGTTATCCAAGACACGGAGATTAATGATCTGCACATTCGGAGCGATTCCGCGGTAGGCGCCACGGTAGCTGGCCGAGCCTTGGCCGTTACCGGCAATAATGCCGGCTACGTGTGTGCCGTGCCCGTACCCGTCCGTCGTGCTCGGATCGCCTGGGACGAAACTTTCGCTGTAAACCACTCGGGAGGTCGATAGGCCCGAAGCTTTCAGGTCAGGATGTGCCTGAATTCCGCTGTCCACAACGGCCACCCCGATCCCGGTGCCGTCCCAGCCATAGCTCTGCGCGATGTCTGCATTAACCGCTTGAACCACGTGGTCCAGCGACCTTCGCACGGGGCGGTCTGGGGAGATGAATGCAACCCGGGGATCCTTTGCCAGCTCTGCGAGCGCGCTGGCCGGCACGGAATACAACGCGCCGTTCACCAGACGCAGATTCTTGACGTGTTCTCCACCTTGAGCAATCACCGTCTCGTGATGACTGCTGGTTGGGGGTGCGGTGAATTGAACAATGACCTTTAGGTTCGAGTTGGGATCGGCTCCCTGCAGGTCACTGGAGATCTTCGACCCGGGGTCCCTTGGCTGGTTATTGCCGACTAGTCCCAAGAGGTAGTCCGGCGGATCTTGAGAGGACAGATCAGCTGAAATGGAAACCACGTCCGGATCCGCGGCGAGATCCTTGAGCGCGGCTGCCGGGAGGGTAAAGGCAGCATTCTTCTCGCCGTCCCGGTAGTTTTTGAGCATGCCGCCCCAATCGCAAACTTTCTGAAGTTGATCTTCGGTGGGGGTGTGCTTGAACCGTACGATCACTTTAACTGTGGTGTCGCCATCCAACCCCTCCAGATCCTTGGAGATCTTGGTGTGGGCGGGCTTGTCGACTTCGTTGGCCTGCTTCTCTGGACCACCGAAGGCCAAATTTGTAGCCAGTAAGACGCAAAGCGCGAGCCCGCTCAGGCATCTCCCCCAGGTTGCACCGCTGGGGAGACGCGGGGTCGTGGGCTTGTCTTTGTCGCGCTCTATCTGTATCATCGCAGAACTCCTGTAGGCTCGAATTGTCGAGCCCCCTTGGATATGCACCGGATGTTCCAACCTCAATCTTTAGTCAACACGTGTAAAATCAGTGGGTTACAGACAGAAGGCTGGACTGGTGCGGGGACAATTTGTCGCGCCCCTCTCTGGCATGGAGAGCCTTCAAGGCACAAGTCCTTGCAGGATGGGAGGTTGCGTAGATATTCGGGCTGAAAGCCAATTTGTCCTCGCGGGCCAGTTGTGGAGGCATCGCGGTTCGTCAAGAGCCCATCCACTTAACCAACTACAGGTTACGTATCCCCCTGACCTGCCCCTTTCAGAACGACCAGGAGAGGGGCCTTCTCACTGGAGCGCGGCGAGAGTGTGAATTAGCAGGGCGCGGAGGAATGCTTCGGAAAGCCCAAGAACGTCTGCGGGCAGAAACTATGCAGGTTCAATCCTACTGAGCTTTCATCTTCACGGTAACCAGTTACGATGGCCGTACGTCCCACAAACATATAGGCGTTCACGGCCCGGGTACGCCGGCCGGTCGATACACCCACGGCACTAGATGTTGGGTTCGAAAGGCTGCGTGTGCCAGGACCTTGCAGCGCTCTTAAAACAGATGAGAACACAGAACAAGCGCTCGCAGGAAGGGGCAAGAATTCGCCGCCTTCGCTTACAAAGAGAATTGACCCAGGAAGAATTAGCCCGAGAGGTCGGTTTGACCACACACACGATCTGGCGTCTCGAAAATGATCACTCTTTTAATCCTCGCCTCCAGACCCTGCGTGCAATTGCGGAGGCGTTGGGCGTTGACGTTTCTGATCTTTTGGGCCCTTAGAGTCTGACTTCTCAGGATTGCTTTCGCCTTATACCCTATCCGTGATCACGCGTTTGCCCCGCTGACCTCGCCGCTCCAGGACCAGAAAAGCTAGCAGCGCAATGAGCATACCTTGGAGAAGGAAGGCACCTATCTTCCAGATAGAATCAAGAACTTCAGGCACAACATAGTGCTTAAGCGGCAGGATGATGATCAGCATGAAAAGGATAGTCGGCATATGGAGTATCGCGAGGATTGTTTCCACTGCGTTATGAATGTCATTGCCTGCCCTCTCTAGTAATGCGGCGCACGGCATTTCAATTGCCGCACCGATAAGTAGAGCCTGCAATGTAGGAGGCAAACGGTTAATTCGCATTTGGCCTGGTCCGCGTCTTAGCGTTGCCGAGAGGAAATGCCTTCGCCTTATCTGAGGAGGTTGGCGGCTCGTCAGTGATAGAAAATCGTCCCCTCAGCTCGGCTTTAACTGCGTAAGGTGCGCCGAGACAGAACTTACCTTCAACATAAAGAAAACCCAAAGCCCGAAGCTGGTGTTGTGTCCAAATATTTAACCTGCAAGATATTTCTAGTAAGGAGACGACTGGAACGTTCCCCACTCAGAGGTCATTGGCCCAGGCACATGCCCAATCCGTCCGGGGTAGTCGGGTCAAGCGCGAAAACAGTGCAGTGATTTTGCAGAAGCAAGTTCGCGGAAAGGCTTAGAGGGCGGCAATGAAAACAGACAATAGCCTTGTTTTATGGGGTCGATGTCAGGATGAGGAAGCCGCTTTCGGCGCGATCACCCAGCACACGATTCCACACCACCTCTGCCAAGCCGTTTGCGAACGCATGGTGGAATGTAACCTGCTGGCCTGCGCAGAGCGCTGTATGCTGATGGGCGGCTCGGAAGCCGTCGGGACTCACATCCAGCAAACTTCCGCGAATCTCGATATCTGGATTGTGGAGAAAGAACACGACTTGGCCCTCAGCGGGCTTCCGCTCGTCTTGCCGTCTTTCCATCACTTGCAGTTCAATGCGCTCAGCACGCCGTGAGGGCTTCGCACGCATCTCCAACTCCGTAGGTCTTTAATTTACGACTGAGGGTGCGGCGGGAAATTCCCAGCACCTGCGCCGCTTTTGCGTGGTGCCCGCCCGTCTGGCCCAGAACCTGCATAATCATCTGGCGCTCCATCTCGTCCAGGCTTGTGGGGGACATGGACGGCTTCAGCGGTGGGGCGTTGTTGATCCCCGCGGGCAGATCCGAAACGCGGATTTCGTTCCCCGAGGCCACAATCGCGGCACGCATCACGGTGTTGCGCAATTCCCGAACATTGCCAGGCCAGCCGTGGCGCCCCAAGGCTTCCAGGGCGTCCGGAGAGAAGCGCATACCGGGATCATTCTGATGCAAAAAGAACTCGGCGAGCGCACCAATATCCTCATGCCGTTCGCGTAGAGGTGGCACGTGGATGTGAAGCTGACTGAGCCGGTGGAAAAGATCGCTGCGGAACTTGCCCGCTCGAATCCCCTCTTCCAAGTTCTGATTGGTGGCGGTGATGATGCGTGCATCTACGGAGACCTTTTTGACCCCGCCGAGACGGAAATACGGCACGCCATCCAGGACGCGCAGAAGCTTGACTTGCATTCTCGGATCGAGTTCGCCGATTTCATCCAGGAAAAGCGTGCCCATGTGAGCCAGGTCGAAAAGGCCCTGCTTCATCTTGTCCGCACCGCTAAATGCACCCTTCTCGTATCCAAACAGCTCACTTTCCATCAGGTGCTCGGGGAGGGCGCCGCAGTTCACATCCACCCAAGGCATATTGCAGCGCAGCGAAAATTGGTGTAAGGCTCGGGCAATCAGCTCTTTGCCCGCTCCGCTTTCCCCGGTGATGAGTACGGAAGCAGTGGTTTGCGCCACGCGCTGAACGAACTGCATCACCTGGCGCATGGCCTCGCTGCGAATGACCACCGGCATCCCGAGCAAGACTGCGAACTCGGGTCCCTGAACGGCAGTGTTCTCGCTCATGCTGGCTTAAGGATACGGATGGCTGGGTGGGGCGTCGATAGTACTTGTGGTGCTTTCGGGGTAGGACGAAAGTACCTCGCAATCCTTTGCAAGCACAGAAGAAAAGCTCAATCTGCTCATGCGGTTGCATCACTCCTTGAGCAGGACAAAGTGACTCAGCGCCAAAGTGCCGGTGACAAATTGTCCCTAGCCTTGCTTTGACCCGATACCGACCGCAGCCAAGCTCATCCCCAAATGGAACGCTTACAGCAAGATGGCAGAGCACCGTTCTTTGCGGGGTTGTGGCAGGCTGGATGCACTAAGCAAAGCGTCTGGAGCAGCCAGTTCATGCAGCCAATGTCCCTTAAAGCGCGGGCCTTCATCGGGATCACGATCTTGACCGGATTCTCGGTGCTGGCATTCGGCCTTTTCCACGGGCAGTGGGATAACTTGCTCCGCTACTCCTGTTACTTGCTGCTTGCATTGCTGGCCTCCACTTTGAAGGTGAGCCTGCCGGGATTCACCGGCACGATGTCCGTCATCTTTCTCTTCATCTTGATTGGCATTCGTGAGCTGGGTCTTGCTGAAACGATTTTGATGAGCTGCTTGGGCGTCTTCGTCCAGTGCTATTGGAACGCCAAGGCGAAGCCCAAGCCGGTTCAGGTACTGTTCAACGTGGCGAGTATGGCGACCGCGGTCGCCGCTTCCTCCTACGTTTATCACTTCGGGTTCGAGGTATTCCAGTGCAACTTGGCGTTAATGCTGGTTGCAACCGCCTCGACTTTCTTCCTGATGAATACGGTTCCGGTTGCTTGCGCCATTTCGCTCACGGAATACAAGCCCGTTCGCAAGATCTGGTCTGAATGCTATTTCTGGTCTTTCCCCTACTACTTGGTGGGAGCGGCGATCGCCGGACTCGTCAGTTTTGTCAGCCGCTCTGCTGGCTGGCTGGCCTCGTTGTTTGTGCTGCCGGTCATCTACTTGATCCATCGCTCCTATCGGCTCTACCTGGCCCGTCTGGAAGGGGAAAAGAAGTATGCCGAGGATATGGCTTCCCTGCACGTGCGCACGATTGAAGCCCTGGCGCTGGCCATCGAAGCAAAAGACCAAACTACCCATGCTCACCTGTGCCGCGTACAGCTCTATGCATTGGAAATCGGCAAAGAGTTGGGCTTGAGCGAAGACGAAATACAAGCACTGCGCGCCGCCGCCGTGTTGCACGACATCGGCAAACTGGCCGTACCCGAACACATCATTTCCAAGCCTGGCCGGCTCTCCCCGGAAGAGTTTGAGAAAATGAAGATTCATCCGGTGGTGGGCGCGGAAATCCTCGAGCGGGTGCAATTCCCCTATCCGGTGGTTCCCATCGTGCGGTCCCACCACGAGAAATGGGATGGAAGCGGCTACCCCTATGGGCTGCAGGGCGAAGAGATTCCGATTGGCGCACGGATCCTCGCTGCTGTCGATTGCCTGGACGCGCTTGCCTCCGACCGCCAGTACCGCCGCGCCCTACCGCTAGACAAGGCGATGGAGGCGGTCGCCGCGCTGGCGGGCGAGAGCTTCGACCCCAAAGTCGTAGAGGTGCTGCAGCGGCGCTACGCGGAACTTGAGCGCAAGGCGACCGCGCAGGCTTCCACGCGGGCCCGGCTCTCCACCGATTTGAAAATCGAAAACGGCAAGGCGCCGGCCTCCGGCTTTGAATCCGGCACCACGAGTCCTGCCCCCGCGGAGGGCACGTCGATCGACTTTCTTGCCTCCATTGCCGCAGCGCGGCAAGAAGTGCAGATGCTGTTTGAGCTCAGCCATCACCTGGGGAACTCGCTCAGCCTGGATGAAACACTCTCCGTGCTGGGAGTTCGTCTCAAGCGCTTGATCCCGTACGACTCGATTGCCATCTATGGGGTCCGAGACGGCCAACTGGTTCCGGAATACGTGAGCGGCGACAATTTCCGCCTCTTCGCTTCACTCCAGATCCCGTTCGGAGAAGGTGTCGCGGGTTGGGTTGCCGAGAGCCGTAAGCCCATTTTGAACGGAAACCCCTCAGTCGAGCCGGGCTACGTGGACGATCCCAGCAAGTTCAGCACTTTGCGATCCGTGCTTGCTGTGCCGCTAGAGGGTGTGAACGGCGTGGTGGGTGTGCTCGCCCTGTATCGCGCCGAGCAGGACGCCTTCACGAAAGACCATCTCCGCATATTGCTGGCGATCACTTCCAAGGTCGCGCTCTCGGTTGAAAATGCCCTGAAATACCGAATGGCGGAAAGCTCAGCGACGACCGACTACTTGACTGGCCTGCCGAATGCGCGTGCCCTGTTCCTTCATCTGGATAGCGAGCTGGCCCGCTGCCGGCGCTCCAGAACGCCCCTTGCAGTTCTCGTCTGCGACCTGGATGGTTTCAAGCAGATCAACGATAAGTTTGGACATCTTGAAGGGAATCGAGTGCTCCGTGCTTTTGCGGCGAAGTTGAAGGAGTCCTGCCGCGAATACGACTACGTGGCGCGCATGGGCGGAGACGAGTTCGTCCTGATTCTGCCTGGACTGGGGCCTGAGGTGATCCGCGAAAAGGAGCACCGCCTTCGTCGCCTGGCCGCCGAGGCTGGCCGTGAGGTTTGTGGCAAGAATTTGATTTCCCTCAGCGTGGGCCATGCGCTCTACCCGGAGGAAGGCACCGACGCCGAGAAGCTTCTCATGGAGGCCGACCGGGCGATGTATGCGGAAAAGCAGCGACACCATAACGAGTTGTATACCGCGATTCCGTTGGTGACGCTCGACCGCCCGACCGCAGCGGTAAACTAGCTTGCACCTACTGGGGCTACCGAGGGATGTGGATCCAGCGTCTCCTGCGTCACCTGCTCACCCTGCTGCTCACCGCTCTTCTGGGGGGACTTCTGGGAGCCACCTTGATGCGGTTGGCGCCGGGTTTTGGTGTGGATGAGCGGGAGTTGGACACTCGGCTGAACGAGCAGAGCCTTCAGGTCCTCCGACAGTCTCGCGCTAACGAGCGCAATATTCTTCGGTTCTACGCACAGTACCTGAGGGGGATCATTCACGGCGATCTAGGCGTTTCGCCATCGCTAGGACGTCCCGTAGCCGAACTGTTCTCTGAGCGAGCTCCCGTCACCCTCCGGTCGGTTGCCCTTGGATTGTTGGAGGGCTGGTTGTTGGGGTTCGCGCTAGCCCTGCCGGGCGTCATGTGGCGCGGGTGGGCCTACGATTTATTGACGTCGGTCGTGGGCGGCATAGTTGTGTGTCTGCCGTCCGCCGTGCTGGCCATGCTCTTCTTGTACGTTGGTGGCCCCGGTTCGCTGCCGATTGCGCTCGTTGTTTTTCCCCGTATTTTCCGGTACTCCCGAAACCTGCTGCTGCAGACCTACAGCTTACCACATGTGTTAACCGCGAAAGCCAAAGGGCTGCACAGCACGCGCATTTTGCTCTGGCACGTTTTGCCGTCCGCAGCGCCTCCGCTGCTGGCGCTGGTGGGTGTTTCGGTCAGCATGGCCTTTGGCGCGGCAATCCCCATCGAAGTGATTTGCGACTCTCCCGGGATCGGGAAGCTGGCCTGGCAGGCGGCGCTCGGGCGGGACCTGCCCCTGTTGGTGAACATCACGATATTCGTCACCCTGCTCACGCTCACGGCCAACTCCTTTTCCGATCTGATAGGCAAGGCGTTCGCCAAGCAGCCAACATGAAAACATTACGCCTACTGGCCTGGGGTTTTCTGCTCAGCATCTTCGTGGCGACACTCTTGGCGGAGTTCGTTGCGCCGGCACCGTACGCCGAGCAATTCCGAGAGTCGCCGAACGCCCTCCCCTCCTGGCAGCATCCGTTGGGGACGGACGAACTCGGCCGGGATGCGCTCTCCCGGCTTTTGTACGGTAGCCGGGTTTCGCTTCTGCTGGCTCCTGCAGCGGCGCTGCTGGCGACTTTGATCGCTGCCTTGGTAGGCGGCGTGGCTGGTTATCTGGGCGGGTGGTGGGAGCGGGTGGCGATGGGTGCGACCGATTTATCTCTTTCCTTGCCGTGGCTGTTCTTGTTGCTGACAGTGCGGGCGATGTTGCCGCTGAATGAGCCCCCGATGACCTCTGTGGTGATCACGTTCGCTCTGCTCGGCCTGTTGGGTTGGTCGCCCTCGGCGCGGGTGGTGTGCGCCGGAACACGAACCTTGCGAAACTCCGAGTTTGTTCTGCAGGCGCGCGCCTGCGGTTGCCGAGGGTGGCGTCTGCTTCTTCGACAGGTCTTACCAAACCTGAAGCCGGTGCTGTATGCCCAGTTCTGGGTCTCCATCCCCATCTTCATCCTCAGCGAAGCCAACCTTGGAATTCTCGGGCTCGGTGTAGCGGAACCCCTGCCTTCTTGGGGCAATCTGCTGCGCGGGCTGGAGAATTATTCGGCCGTGCTGAATAACCCGTGGAGAGTGGCGCCGTTGGGTCTGTTGATCATCGTCGTGAGCTGCTTCCAGCTCATCCTTCCCCTGGAGGATTTCCGGTCATGAGGCGCATTTGGTCTCCACTTCTCCTCGTTGCCCTTCTTGCTGTTTCTGCCTCCACCACGGCTGCCCAGTCGGGCCGGGAGCTTCGATTTTACCTGCCTGCCGAACCAAAAACCTTTCATCCGCTTGTGGTCGCCGACGATTCCTCGGAAACTATCCGCTACCTCACCGGCGGGGTACTGATCCGCTTCAACCGCCAAACGCAAGAGTTGCAACCCGAACTCGCGGCCTCCTGGAAAGTGTCCGAGGCGGGTCGGAAAATCAGCTTCAAGTTGCGCGAGGGAATTTTGTTTTCGGATGGCATGCCGTTCTCGGCCGAAGATGTCGCCTTCACAATGCGCGCGCTGATGGACCCGAACCTCCACTCTCCGACAGGGGACTCATTTCGATCCGCGGAAGGGCAGGTGAAGGTAAACGTCACCGACCCCCACAGTGTCGTCATCTTATTTCCGGCCCCGGTGGCCGGATTGGAGCGACTCTTTGACCAGGTGGCTATTCTTTCCTCTCGGTCGCCGAAAAAAGAAATGGCCGTGCTTGGCCCTTTTTACGTGGCGGATTACAAAGCAGGTTCGTACGTCCTTCTGAGGCAGAACCCCAACTATTGGAAACGGGACTCGACAGGTCAGCGACTGCCCTACCTGGATTCGATCCGCTTGGACATTCAGCAGAATCGGGACATGGAGCTGCTGCATTTTCGCCGCGGCGAAATCCATTTGATTAATAGCCTGGACGCGGAAAGCTTTGACCGCCTTGCCGGCGAGATGCCTTCGGCGGCGCATGATGCCGGTCCGTCGTTGGATTCGGAGCAGATGTGGTTCAACCAGGTTAGCTCGGCCCCCCTCCCGACTTACAAAAAAGCGTGGTTTCGCTCCCAGAATTTTCGCCGGGCGATCTCTGAGGCCATCAACCGAGAGGATATCTGCCGTGTCGTCTTCGCTCGACATGCGCGTCCTGCAGTGGGACCAGTCTCTCCGGCGAACCGGTTCTGGTTCAATCAGGCACTGCATGTGCATCCGTTCGATCCGCAAAAAGCTCTTCGCCGGCTGGGACAGGAAGGCTTTCATCTCGACGGGAAAGTGTTGCGTGATCGCGAAGGGCATTCGGTCGAGTTTTCCTTGATCACGAATGCAGGCAATAAGTCGCGCGAACGGATGGCGACGATGATCCAGCAGGACTTGGCGCAAATCGGGATCCGGCTGAACGTGGTGACCCTGGATTTTCCGTCCCTGATCGAGCGGATCAGCCGAACCTTTGACTACGAAACCTGCCTGCTCGGTCTGGTGAATGTCGACTTGGATCCCAGCGCTCAGATGAGCGTATGGTTGAGCTCCGCCAGCAGCCATCAGTGGAATCCGAACCAGAAATCACCGGAAACCCCCTGGGAAGCGGAGCTCGACCTCCTGATGCGAGCCCAGGCCTCGACCACAGACAACAAGAAGCGCAAAGAATACTTTGACAAGGTCCAGCAAATCGTTTGGGATCAAGTTCCCTTTATCTATCTCATCCACAAAAACGCCCTCTCGGCTGTCTCCCCTTCCCTCGCCAATGCCACGCCAGGAGTGCTGCGGCCACAAACCTATTGGAACGTGGAGAAAATCTACTTTGCCCCTGAGAAGAGCGGAGGTCGCCGGTGAGTTTTTCTGAATCTCTTCTCTCCCTCAGGCTATCGATCGACTATCGCAGTAAGCCCGGCGTACTCCGCAATCTGGCGCTCCAGATGCGCCGTGGGGAAATTCTGGGTCTGGTTGGGCAAAGCGGCTCGGGAAAAAGCACCCTGGCTCTGGCGATTCTAAGACTGCTGGGCCTGAGAGGAGGCGTTTCTCGAGGTGAAATCCGGTTCCAGGGCCGAGACTTGATGTCCCTGTCGGAAAGAGAAATGTGCGAGCTGCGCGGGCGCCAGATAGGACTCGTGCTGCAGAGTCCGCTCTCTTCCCTGAATCCGGCTCTGAGGATTGGCACGCAGTTGGCGGAAGCTTGGAGAGCGCACGCAAATGGAAACCGTGAGGATTGCACCCGTTCTATCCTGGCTGCCCTCAAGAGCGTCAGCCTCCCGGAGGGTGAACGATTCCTCCGGCGGTCTCCATCCCAGGTCAGCGTAGGCCAGGCACAGCGCGTGCTTATTGCCATGGCCACTCTGCACCGGCCGCCACTGCTCATTGCCGATGAACCGACGAGTGCTTTGGACACTATCACCCAAGCGGAAGTCTTGCGTCTGTTTGCCAGCCTGAATCGCGAACTCGGTATGGCAATCCTCTATATCTCTCACGACCTACTTTCAGTTGCCTCTCTTTGCCACCGCATCGCCATCCTGCACGAAGGCCAGATTGTGGAGTGCGGGGAAACCCAGCAGATCTTTGCTCAACCCACCCATCCATACACCTGTCAGCTCATCGAAGCCCTTCCCAGAAACCCGTTCGAATCTCCGGACCGCGGGAATACCCCTGGACAGCAAGCGATGGAGACGGCAGGCGTCCCAGCTCACGTTCCGACCGGGAAAAGTCAGCCGTAGAGCCGTTCTGCAGACTCAAGGCAGCCGTAAAGTCTCCCCTCAATCGCTGGCTGTGCCTGTTGAGCGAGAGAGGCGCTGGTGAGCCATGGGAACATTTTTTCGACAGGATTGTGAGCTTGGCTGATCTGGTCTTGGCGCCTTCAGATTTTATTTAACAGGTTGGTCCGGGACTCCGTTGCGGACATGGCGGATTTCGACGGGGAATTTGATCTCCGCGCTTGCGTTGGGCCGCCTGGATCAGATCAGAAGAAGAAGAAACGCTTGCGCCGGCGGGGCCTTTGTGCCCCAGGGGTGTTTTCGAGCGGCTCGGGGGCGTACGGCAGCGGACGTCCCTCGAAGGCAGCCAACGGATTATCGCGGAATAGCGCCTGCGCGACCGCCTCTCCGCGGCGTTTGGCCACGGCGTCAAAGGCTGGGCGGAGGCGCAGCGGTCGCGAACTGACGTTGTGCGCGTCGCTGGCGAAGAAGTGGATGCGGTCCTCATCCAGCCAAGTTTCCACCAGTCGGCGCGTGTCCTGCCCAAAACGCCCAAGTAGAGATTGCGCCGTCACTTGCACGTAACAACCCTGGTGCACCCATCGCCGGAGCCGCTCGGGTTGTGCCCGGATTAGCCCGTTGCGCTCAGGGTGCGTGATGATGGGCAAGAGCCGCGCAAGATGCAACTGGTGAAGCGTTTCATCGATGGTGGGTGGAATGGCGAAGTCGGCGAACTCAACCAGCAGATAATTTTTCTGGTTAATCGTGTACTTTTGTGGATCCCTGCGCACGTCTTGCAGATTCTCAAAGCTCAAATGGAAGTCGCAGCCGGTGGCTAGGGTGAGACGGTCGCCAAGGCGTGCCTGAATTTCATTGCGGCGTTGCTGTACCAATTCGGGATGGAACGAATAATCGGCATTGGCGTGAGGGGTGGCCACGACGTGAGTAATCCCGTCGGCGATGGCCATTTCGGCCATCTCCATGGCCACTTCGAGAGATTCCGCGCCATCATCCAGGCCATACAAGATATGACAATGGATATCAACCATCAGGCGCATAAAGATACCTGAACCTCCGACGGCAGACAACTGAGAAACCACCGCAGTGAAGAGATCGAGGCCGTCTCGAACCCCGATGGCATGGCGCTTGCATTACCTAGCGTGAAAGGGGCCAGATGGAGTTCCGTTCTGGAATGCAGAATGAGCTGTCGGGCAATTCAGGAAAGGCGACGGTGACTATAACCCCGAGTGGTCTTACCAGTTTTGAAAAAACAGGGTTTACCTTCGAGGTAAATCTGCACCCTGCTCTCGCCCTTCCGATGATTTCCGCTAACCCCATTCCCTTTCATGGGCGATTCCAGCAAGACAGGCAAGGTACATACCCAACAATCTCAAGGAGGAACCCCATGGGATTCAGAGCTGTTCTCGCGACGCTGTTGTCTGTGTTACTGGTTTATGTGCCGGTGGTGCCGGCTGCCTCGCCGGCAGTGGTAGGAAAGATCAGTACCAAGGGCCGGACCACCGTGAACGGCACGCTGGTGCCGGAGGAAGCCACGGTGTTTGCTGGCGATCGCATCGCCACCGACAAAGAGACGGCGGCGGGTCTGTCGCTGCCGGGGGGCGATCAGGTGTTTCTGCCCTCGCTCAGCGCGGCGCAAATTAAACGCATCGACGATCAGGTGGCGGTGGTGCTCGAGCGCGGCGCGTTAGCGGTGGTGAACCGCAGCGCCCGGCCTGTGATCGTCGAGGTCAATGGCGTGCGCGTGCGGGCGTCCGGCACCAGCGGCGCAATCTACGAAGTGGCGGTTAACGGCACCAGCCTGAAGGTGATGGCACGCAAGGGCACGGCTGTGGTCAAGGCGTCTGATCGCACCGTGGAAGTTAAGGAAGGCACGACTCTCGACGCCACGGCACCCCAGGGCCCAGCCGGTGCCGGGGGCGTCGGTCCGATTTGGACGGCCGTGCTTGTGAGCAGCACGGCGGCGGGCTTCACTGGCCTGGGCCTGGGGATTAAGGCCGTCAAACGACCGACGCCACAAAATTGCGTTGTGGTTTCCCCGAACTCAATTAAGTGCCCCTAGGCGCGTGGAGCGGCCGAGCCCCGCGTCCGGGCGACGCGGCTCTGGCCCAACTCCTAGTCCTCAAACCGTTCCTAGCCTCTCAGACGCGGCCTTGAGGCTAGAGGTGTTCTCGACGCTTGCGGGACAGGATGACGATTCTTCTGTGGCCTGGAAGCAACCGGAGCTCTCCAGCGTCGCTCGGCACAGGTTTGTCTCAGCCGGTTGTCTGGATAGGCGGTGGGCGCCGAGAAGTCAGATAACTGGACACAGGGGGAAACCGGCCGGGGAAAAAACCGCCGGACAGCCGAAAGGGGAGACACAAAATCTATGACCGGGAAACCTCGCCATCCACTTCTGGCACTGTTTGCGGCGTTGGCAGCTTGCGCCGTGGCTCCCCAACTTCTTTTGAGTCAAACAGAGCCCGCGACGAGAAGCCGCAGGCAATCCGAGCCTGCCAGGGCAGAGGCCAAGACAGCTGAGGAATACAACCTGCGGCTGGAACAGTTGCGCCGGAGCCTGGAGTCGCAAGCGCTGCCGGTCCCCGCCGAGGAGTACCGCATCGGGCCCGAAGACCTGCTGGAGATTGGCGTGTTCGAAGCGCCGGAGATGAACCGCTCGCTACGCATTTCCGCGGGCGGAGAGATCTCACTGCCGTTGCTGGGCGCGGTGCAAGCCGCGGGGCTGACACCGCGTGAGCTGGAGTTTGTGCTGCAGGAACTGTTGCGTCGCAGCGTAATGAAAGACCCGCACGTGAGTGTGTTTGTGCGAGAGATGCAAAGCCACGCGGTGTCGGTCTTTGGCGCGGTGCGCAAGCCCGGGGTATTTCAAATTCGCGGTGCCAAGACGCTGGTCGAAGTGCTGGCCATGGCCGAGGGCCTGTCCGAGGATGCGGGCGATACCGTGCTGGTGATGCGCGGTGCCGGCTTCCGCGGCACTGGGCAAACCAATCTCGCAGGCCCTGTCGCATCACCTGTCGCGCTGCCCACGGGCGAGGAGCTCGGCCCCGCTGCGGCAGCGGCCGAACCTGCCGGCGACGGCACCATCGAAATCGAACTCAAGCGTCTGCTCGATTCGGGCGATGAGGGCTCGAACGTGCCGGTCTATCCCGGCGACCTGGTTAAAGTCACCCGCGCGGGAATCGTCTACGTGGTGGGCGAAGTGAGGAAGCCAGGCGGGTTTGTGCTCAAGAGCAACGAAAACATTTCGGTGCTGCAGGCGCTTGCGTTGGCCGAAGGCTTAACGCGCACTTCGCAGCGTAGCCGGACGCGGATCATCCACATCGAGGAGGACACCGGGCAGCGCAGGGAAAGAATTGTCGACCTGGCCAAAATCCTGGCAGGGAAAGCGGAAGACCCGATCTTACGGCCCAAGGACATTGTTTTCGTTCCGAATAGCGCCGCGCGGAGCGGGATGTACCGCGGAGCGGAGGCTGCGCTCTCCATTGTCAGCGGCCTGGTGATCTTCAGGAAATAACGTGGACCCAGAAAACAAAATCAAGCTGTACGAACCGGCAGTGAGGAAGTGGGAGCGGCTGCGCCCCACCGCGGCAGTGCGCGCCGAACCGGTGGAGATGAAGGAGTCGGCTGATCTGCTGGCTTACTGGCGGGTGCTCCGCAAGCGCCGCTGGACGATCTTAACCGTGTTCTTTGTCTTGTTCACGGTGGTGCTGCTCGGCACCCTCAAGCAAAAGCCAATCTACCGCGCCAAGGCCCTGCTCGAGGTGGCCAAGGAAAACCCCAATATCCTGACCGTGCAGGAGCTGTTCGCGCTCGACACCGTTTCTGACACTTACCTCGAAACGCAGTTCAAGATCCTGCAAAGCGACACGCTAGCCCGGCGGGTGATTGAGGGGCTTCGTCTGGACATGCTCGAGGAGTTCAACCCGCGAGCGTCTCAGCTGGGCGACGCCAAGCCGCAAAACGCCGCGGCACCGCAGTCGTTTACTGCCGGAGACACGGAGCGCGATCCCCGAGCCTACCAGACCGCGCTCAAAAGGTTCCGCGACCGGTTGAGCGTGGACCCGATCAAACGCAGCCGCCTGGTCGAAATCAGCTTCGAGTCGCGGGATGCCGAACTGGCGGCTCGGGTGCTCAATGCCCTAGCCTCCCACTACATCGAGCAGAGCTTGGAGGTGCGCTGGGAAGCCACGCAGAAAGCTTCCGAATGGCTCTCACAGCAATTGCTGGAGCTGAAGGCACGGCTGGAGAAGTCCGAGAACGAACTGCAAAGCTATGCCCGTGAGAACGGCCTGCTCTTCCTCGAAAGAGAGAAGGGCGTTCCGGAGAATATCGTCAACGAACGGCTGCGCCAACTCCAGGAGGAACTCACCCGCGCGCAGGCTGCGCGCTACGAGAAAGAATCGCTCTACCGGCTGGTCCAGGCCGCCGACTATGCCTCACTGCCCGGCATGGCAGAGAACAAGCTGGTCGCCGACCTCGCCGTCCGCCTGGCCGACCTGCAGCGCGAACAGGCACAGCTCGCGACCACCTTTACCGCCGACTACCCCAAGGTCCGGCAAATCCAAAGCCAGATTAACGAACTGGACGCGACGCTCGCGCGGGAGCGTGGCCGCGTGGCCGGGCGCATCATCAACGACTATCTGGCCGCGGTGCGCCGGGAGAACTTGGTTGCGCAGGCTTTTGCCGAGCAGCAGAAGCAGGCCAACCTGATTGCTGGCCGATCTGTGCAGTACAATATTCTCAAGCGCGAAGTAGAAACCAACCAACAGCTCTACGAAGGCCTGCTGCAAAGGCTCAAGGAGGCTGGTGTCTCAGCGGGCCTGAAGGCCAGCAACATCCGCATTGTGGACGCAGCCGAGCCACCGAAGAAACCCGCTCGCCCGAACCTGCCGCTCAATCTGGTTCTCGCGGTGCTTTTGGGAACCGGCCTGGGTGTGGGCGCAGCTTTTCTGCAAGAGCATGTAGATAACAGCTTGAAGACCTCCGAGGACGTCGAGCGGTTCCTGGGCCTGCCGGCGCTGGCGCTGATCCCTGCGGTGGAGTCGCTCAATGGCCGTCGAAGAGGCGTGTATCGCCTGTATGGTGGGAGCAAACCGCTCGCCAATGGAAAGCCGCGAACCTTGGCCCTGCCGTCGACGACACCGCGGTGGTACCGGATCGATGCCGAGGCAACCCAGCAGTCCGCGCTGGCGGAATCGTTTCGAAGCTTGCGCACCTCGGTTCTGCTTTCCACTGCGGACCGGCCGCCGCGCACTTTGCTCGTGAGTAGTTCGCAGCCGAGCGAAGGGAAAACCACCGTCTCCATCAACCTGGCCATTTCGCTTGCCCAGCTTGGCCAGCGCGTGCTGCTGATTGACGGTGACATGCGACGCCCGAGTGTGCGGAAGGCTTTTGACATCGACAACTCGCTAGGTCTGGTGAGCTACCTGACCGGCCAGCAGGACTGGCGCGCAGCCGTCCGGCCCACCGGGCTCGAAAGCCTCGACGCGCTGGTTTGCGGCCCCGTGCCCCCAAACCCGGCTGAGCTGCTTTCTTCCGAACGCATGCGCACCCTGCTGCGCGAAGCCAAAGTCGAGTACCACTTTGTCGTGGTGGATTCTCCGCCGCTACTCAATGTGGCCGACAGCCGTATCTTGGCCACGCTGGTCGAGGGCATCGTTCTGGTGGTCAAGGGTGGTGAGACGCCGCGAGAGCTGGCGCAGCGGGCCGGGGCATATGCCCGGGGTGTCGGCGCCAATCTGATCGGCGTTGTCCTGAACAATCTCGATCTGCGCGGGGGCGATGACTACTACTATAGATATTATCACTATAACTACTACGGCTCCGACGAGCATCCCAGCGGAGACAGCAAAGGCTGAACGCGAAGCCGAACCGGTCATGTTTTCTCAGGAGGTCGCAGATGGAAATCTTTCTCGATTCAGCCAACTTCCGCGAGATTGAGCACTGGCTCCGCCAGGGCGTGGTGGATGGGGTGACGACCAATCCCAGCATCATGCTCAAGGATGGCGTCTATGGCCTTGAAGAAGGTGCGCGGCGGTTGTGCACGTTGCTGGGGAATCGCCCCGTAAGCGTCGAGGTAACCACGAACGACGCTAAGGGAATGCTCGAGCAGGGCCGCACGTTTGCCCGCTGGGCACCCAATGTCGTGGTGAAGATTCCGGTGGTCAACGAATGCGGTGACTCCTGCCTGGGCGTGATTCATACCCTCAGCCGTGAAGGAGTTCCTGTCAATACCACTGCGATTCTCTCCTTTAATCAGGCCATCCTGGCGGCCAAGGCCGGCGCGACCTACCTGAGCATTTTCGCGGGGCGCGTGAGCGACGAAGGGAACGACCCTGCCAGCATCATTCGCGGCGTGCGGCATTGGCTGGAGGAATGGGGCTACCCGGCCAAGGTCCTGGTGGGGAGCATCCGCGCAGTGATCGATGTCCAGAGCGCCGCGCTGGCTGGCGCGCATATCGTCACCATTCCGCCGCAGTTTTTGTCCAAGATGGTGGACCACAAGTACAGCCGGGAAACCGTGCGGCAGTTCAATCAGGATGCCGAAAAGGCGCTGGCGCAGATCAGCCAGTACAAGACCGCGGCTCAGTAACGTGCTCGAGTCGGTCGGGGAGATCTGCTGTTGACTACCACGTGCCATCCCACTGGAGACTGGAGCGGGCGCCGGGTGTTGCTGCTGAGCCATGCCTTTTCCATTTCGTCGAGCTTCTTTCTCTCCTATCGCCTGCTTCCGAACTACCGGCACTATCTGCGCGCCGGAGCGTTTGCTCCCGGGCCCTTTGCCGCGCATGCCTGGCTGCTGCTGCTAATCTTTCCGCTCTGGTACCTGCTGCTGGAAGCTCTCGGTCTCAACTCCGCCACGCGGCTGTCTTGGCGAGCAGTCATCGCGCGCACGGTGCGCTTGCAGTTGTTCGGCCTGGGGGCACTGTCTGCGCTGATTTTTGCCTTCAAGCTGCAGACCGTGAGCCGGCTGATTATCTTCGGGTTCTGCGTGTTGCTGGTGCCGATTTCGATTGCTACCCGCTGGCTCTTTCTTTCGGTTCTGGAGGCGCATCGTTCGCACATCTACAACATCGCGCGCATCCTGGTGATTGGCACGCGCGAGCGGGCCCGGGAGTTCATCCGGCAGGCTCGCCAAGCCGAGGAAGGCCATTACGAAGTGCTGGGGTGTTTCGAGCCGGAGGCCGCCCAGGCTCCCCGGGAGGTCGAAGGGGTTCGGGTCGTCGGCTCGACAAAGATTCTGCGTTGCTACCTGTTTGCCCACCCGGTTGACATCGTGGTCTTTGCGATGCCCCCGGAGCGTGTACCGGAGGCCAAAGACTTGATGGACGCGGCGCTGGAATTGGGCTTGCGAGTTGTGGTGCTCCCCGACTTTTACGTTCAGCGCCTGGGCTACACCGTAGATCAGCAGCAGGTACGGATCGATTCCTTCTTCGGGCGGCCTGTGGCGGCGCTTTCGAGTGTGCCTCGGCACAGCAGCTATCTGTTTGTGAAGCGTGTGATGGACATTGCGATCTCCGCTTTGCTGCTGCTCCTGCTTGCGCCGCTGCTTGCGCTGCTTGCCATTCTTGTGAAGCTCACTTCACCCCATGGCCCGGTGTTCTACCGCTGGAAGGTGCTGGGTGTGAACAAGAAGCCGTTTGTCAGTTACAAGTTTCGTACCATGGTGCCCAACGCTGAGGAGTTGAAGCCTCAAATTCTGGGGCGGAACGAGATGGTCGGGCCGGCGTTCAAGATGCGCGATGATCCTCGGATCACCCCGCTCGGGCGCTTCCTCCGCAAATACAGCCTCGACGAGTTGCCCCAGTTCTATAGCGTTTTGAAGGGAGATATGAGCTTGGTGGGGCCGCGGCCGCCGTTCCAGGAAGAGGCGGACCGCTATGAATTTTGGCAGCGGCGGAAGCTGAGCATCAAGCCGGGAATTACTTGCTTGTGGCAGGTCAACGGACGAAACCACATTCACAACTTCGACCAGTGGGCGCAACTCGATCTCGAGTACATCCAGAAGGCCTCGCTTTGGCTGGACCTGAAGATCCTGCTGAAAACGGTGCCGGTGGTCCTGCGAGGCCGTGGCGCGTATTAGGAGGGGGGCGGTGAGTCGAGTCCTGGTGACTGGCGGGGCGGGCTTTATCGGCTCGCACACTTGTGATGCCTTGCTGGCGCGCAACTACGAAGTGCGCGTGTTGGATTGCCTGCAACCTCGTGTGCACCCGCGCGGGCGTCCCTCTTACCTTTCCGCGCAGGTGGAGTTCGTCCAAGGCGATGTGCGGGACCGCTCAGCTTGGGAGCGCGCGCTGGAAGGGGTGCGGCACGTTTTTCATCTGGCTGCTTACCAGGACTACCTGCCGGATTTCAGCACCTTTATCGCGGTCAATGCCTGCAGCACCGCGCTGCTGTTCGAGCTGATCGTCGAAAAGCGCCTCGCAATCGAAAAGGTCGTGCTGGCCTCTTCGCAGGCGGTGTATGGCGAAGGCCAATACGTTTGTGCCGAACACGGCGTGTTTCATCCTGACCCACGGCCGCTCAAGCAGTTACAGTGCGGCAACTGGGAACATGCCTGCCGGCGTTGTGGCCGGAGCTTGGCCCCGGTGCCGTTTGATGAATCCGTCGTTCGCCCACACACGGCCTATGGCATTTCGAAGTATGCGGCTGAGCTGGTGGGAATCGAATTGGGCCGCCGCTACGCCATCCCAACTGTGGCACTGCGTTATTCGATTGTGCAGGGCCCGCGGAACTCGCTCTACAACGCCTACTCAGGTATTTGCCGCACCTTTACGCAGCGGTTGCTGAATCGCAAACCTCCGGTCGTTTACGAAGACGGAAGACAGCTTCGGGACTACGTCCACGTGCGCGACGTTGCTGCGGCGCACTTGCTGGCGCTCGAGCGGCCGGAATGCAACTTCGAAGTCTTTAATGTGGGTGGGACCCAGGGCGTCACCGTGTTGGAATTCGCGCATATAGTTGCGGCGCGATGCGGCACCGGTCTTGCTCCGGTCCTCCGCGGCGAATTCCGGGTCGGCGACGCCCGGCACACCGTTTCGGATTCCTCGAAGCTGTGCCGGCTGGGTTGGATGCCGCGCTTTTCGGTGGAGCAAATTGTGGCGGACTATGTGGAATGGGTCCGCCAGCAGCGAGAGCTTCCAGACAACTCCGATCAGGCCGCTGCGGAGATGAAGCAACACGGAGTTTTGCGTGTCGCGGCGGTGCACGCCTGAACCAGGAGGCTGAGGCAGATGATCATCACCCGCACTCCATTTCGAATCACGTTGGGCGGTGGCGGCACCGACCTGCCGGCGTATTACTCGCAGTACGGCGGGTTCATCTTTGCCGCGGCGCTGGACAAATACATGTTCATCAGCGTCAACCGCCCCATTGTCGATGATCTCGTCCGCGTGAAGTACACGCAGTCGGAACTGGTCAGCCACCGGGACCAGTTGAAGCACGAGATTGCGCGGGAAGCAATGCGCCTGATCGGGATGGAACGCGGCCTGGAGATTGTCTCGATGGCGGATGTGCCGGCCGGGACTGGGCTGGGTTCCTCGAGCTGCTATGCGGTGGGTTTGCTCAACGCCTTGCACACCATGAAACGCCAGCCGGTCGGATTCCAAGAACTGGCTGAGGAAGCCTGCCGGTTGGAGATCGAGATTCTCCGCAAGCCGATCGGCAAGCAGGACCAGTACCTGGCGGCGTTCGGCGGGCTGACGGTGCTGGAAATCGCTCGCGATGGCGCCGTCGAGGTTACCACCGCCGATGTCTCTGATTCCGTTGTGGACGAGCTGCAGCGCAACCTGCTGGTTTTTTATACCGGCACCGAGCGTTCCAGCCTCGACATTCTCTCCGAGCAAAGCCGCGGCGTGTCCACGTCGCAGCACGCGGTGGTTGACAGCCTGCACGCGATCAAAGAGATGGGCTACCAGATCCTGGAAATGATCGAGCGGGGCAACCTGACCGATTTTGGCTTGGCGCTCGACAAGCATTGGCAAGCCAAGAAAAAACTTTCCGCGCGGGTTACCAATCCGCGCTTCGACCAGCTCTATGAACTCGCCAAACAAAACGGAGCGCTGGGCGGAAAGATCTCCGGAGCCGGCGGCGGAGGATTCTTCGTATTTTATGCCGAGACCCGGCACCACCAGTTGCGCAGAGCCCTGTGTGCCGCCGGGCTGCGGGAAATGCGCTACCGGTTTGATTTCGAAGGCACCAAGGTCATGGCAAACCTGACCGACGGCACGGTGCATGGGCAGAGGAGTCTGGCATGGCATGCGCACGCATAGCGGTCGTGGGGCTGTGGCATCTCGGATGTGTGGCTGCAGCGTCGCTGGCCCGGCTCGGCCACACCGTGCGCGCCACCGATTTCGATGCCGGAACGCTCGGCAGTCTGCTGCGCGGGGTCCTGCCGGTGTACGAGCCGGGGCTGGCCGAACTGATTGACGAGCAGATGGGGAACGGCCGCTTGGATTTTCTCCCCTCTTGCCAGGAAGCCTTCGCGGGAGCGGACTTCATCTTTATCACCTTCGATACGCCGGTCAGCGAAAAAGATCAGAGTGATTTGTCGCCCATCCTCGCGGCGTTTGAGGCCATTGCCGAAGCGCGCGGTGCCGTAGAGATTGTGGTGATGAGCCAGGTGCCCGTGGGAACGTGCCATGAACTGGCCGAACAACTGTGCGCCCGAGCGCCGCAGCTTTCCTTCAGCCTTGTCTACCACCCCGAAAATTTGCGCCTGGGCGAGGCTCTGGAAACCTTTCTCCAGCCCGATTTTCTGCTCGTGGGTGCCGACGACCCTGCCGCTGCGGAACGCCTGCTGGGGCTTTACTCCGGCGTGGCCGCGCCCTGCCTAACCATGAGCATCCGCAGCGCAGAGATGACCAAGCATGCGCTCAATGCGTACTTGGCCACTTCGATCAGTTTTGTAAACGAACTGGCCAGCCTGGCCGAAACTTGCGGCGCTGATGTGCGGGATGTGGTTCGCGCGTTGCGGCACGATCGGCGAATCGGCCCGCGCGCTTTTCTGAGCCCGGGGCCCGGCTTCAGTGGCGGCACCTTGGGACGAGACGTTCAATCGCTGCGGCACCTGGGCGAGCGGTCTGGTCGGAAAACCCTGCAACTGGACGCCACCCTGGCGGTGAATGCGGAACGCCTGCCCGCGTTGCGCGAGAAAATTCGCCGCGCCTGCGGCGGCTTGCAAGGAATCTGCGTGGGTCTGCTGGGCCTCACCTACAAACCCGGCACAAACACCCTGCGCCGCTCGCATGCGATCGAGCTGGCTCGTCTGCTGCTGTCAGCCGGCGCGCACGTGCAGGCCTTTGATCCATGCGTGACCCAACCGCGGCCAGAGACTCACGGAATCACGCTGTGTGCTGATGCCTACCAAGCCGCGGAGTCTGCGGACGCAATGGTGATCATGACGCCCTGGCCAGAGTTCCAGAAGCTAGACCTGACTCGGCTACGCCGAGCGATGCGACAGGGTGTGCTAATTGATGCGCACAACTGCCTCGACGACCGCGCGGCGCGCCGCGCTGGGTTCCAGTATAGCGGGGTCGGCATCCCCGACCAGTTTGAGGAACGTAATGCAGTAGGAGTAGCGCAATGAGACTCGACTGCGAGACCGCTGTGATTACTGGCGCGGGCCGCGGGATTGGCGAGGCCATTGCGCATGCCTTTGCGCGTGCGGGGTCCAACTTGGTGTTGCTCTCGCGCACGCAGGCAGAGATCGAGCAGGTGGCCCGACAGACCGCGGCGCTGGGAGTGACGTCGGTTGCCCTGAGCGGGGATGTATCCCGGCGGTCGGAAGTGGAACGGATCATGGCCGCTGCGCTGGAGAAGTTCGGCCGGATCGATGTCTTGGTCAATGCGGCGGGCATCTACGGGCCCATCGGTCCGCTAGTCGAGAACGACCTGGAAGAATGGGTGCAGGCGGTGCAGATCAATCTGCTGGGCGCGGTGTTTTGCATGCATGCCTGCCTGCCGCACATGCTCGCGCGCGGCAAAGGAGTGGTCATCAATTTTTCGGGGGGAGGCGCGGTGGCGCCTTTTCCCCGCTTCAGCGCTTATAGCGCTTCAAAGGCAGCGGTGGTACGTCTTACCGAAACCGTGGCCGAAGAGGTAAAAGACTCCGGCGTGCGCATCAACGCGATTGCGCCGGGCGCGGTGAACACGCGTCTGCTCGACCAGATTCTCGCGGCGCAGGATCGGGCAGGCAAAGAATTTTACGCCAAGGCGCTGGAGCAAAAAGCCAATGGCGGCACCCCGCCCGAACTGGCTGCCGAACTGGCGGTTTTTTTGGCCTCGCCAGCGGCCGCTGGGATCACCGGCCGGCTCATCAGCGCCGTTTGGGATGACTGGAAGTCGCTGCCCAACCAGGCACAAGAACTCAAGCGCTCGGCAATGTTCACACTCCGGCGCATCGACGGGCGGCAGTTCGCGGAGGTTCGCAGGTGAACGCGGTGTTGCGAGTGGGAATTGTCGGGGCCGGGCGCATGGGAGCAAAGCGCGCCCGCGCGATGGCGCACTGCTCGCAAACGCGGCTGGTGGCAATTGTGGACCAGGATCACGAGCGCGCCGAGACACTGGCCCAGGCGTACGGGTGTCGCGCGGGCACCAACTGGGAAGCGTTGGTCACCGCGCGGGACATCGATGCCGTCGTTGTGGCCACCCCGCACAACTGGCTTGCTCCCATCAGCCTTGTAGCGCTCGAAGCGCGGAAGCACGTACTGTGCGAGAAGCCGCTGGCAATCACCGCGGCGGAGGCGGAACGCTTGGTTGCGGCCGCGGCGCGCAATGGCGCGAAGCTCAAAACCGGCTTCAATCACCGACACCACCCGGCGCTGCGGGAAGCGCACGCGCTGGCCCGAACCGGCTGCATCGGCCGGCTGATGTTTCTCCGCTGCCGCTACGGCCACGGCGGCCGCGCCGGCTATGAGCAGGAGTGGCGCGCCAACCGCGCTCAGAGTGGCGGCGGCGAGCTGCTCGACCAGGGTATTCACGCTTTGGATTTGTTTCGCTGGTTTCTCGGTGAATTCAGCGAGGTGTTTGCGGTGTTGGGAAGCTCGTTCTGGCACACGCCGGTGGAAGACAACGCGTTCTGCACCCTGCGCACAGCCGATGGGCAGGTGGCCAGCCTGCACGCCAGTTGGACGCAGTGGAAGAACCTTTTCTCGTTCGAGGTTTTTGGCGAGCAGGGTTACCTGATCGTCGAAGGCTTGGGCGGACATTACGGCCGGGAACGCCTGGTGGTTGGACACCGCGCAGCAACGTTCGGCCCCCCGGCCGAGGAGCTGATCGAATACGACGGCGATGACGGTTCCTGGGCCCGCGAGTGGGAGGAGTTTGTTTCGGCCCTGCGCGAAGATCGCCAACCGCTGGCGGACGGGTTTGATGGCTGGCAAGCGCTGCGGCTGGTCGCTGCGGCATATGAATCCGCAGAGAAGCGGTGTGCAGTTTCACTGACCGGAGGGGAGCATGGTGAACCAGGGCTGGATCGAGGGTTATCTCGACGGTATCAAGAAAATTGCCGAGACCATCGATCGGGAAGCCATTGGCCGCGCGGTTGAGATGGTCTGGGGCGCTTGGCAGCGTGGCAACACGATCTTCACCTGCGGGAACGGTGGCTCGGCGGGTACAGCCTCCCACCTCGCGGCGGACCTATGCAAGTGCACGATTGTCCCGAACCAGCCCCGGCTGCGTGCGATGAGCTTGGTGGATAACATTCCCTTGCTGAGCGCGCTGACCAACGACGATGGCTGGGAAAACGTATACGTCGAGCAGTTGAAATCGCTGTTCCACGCTGGTGACGTTGTGGTCGGCATCAGCGTGCACGGCGGCAGCGGGCGCGACAAAGCTGGGCTGTGGTCGCAGAACCTGCTCCGTGCCATGCAGTATGCCCGGGACCGCGGCGGCTATGCCTTAGGCTTTTCGGGGTTCGACGGCGGCGCGATGAAGGACCTGGCCGATGTCTGCGTGGTGGTGCCCTACAACACCACGCCGCACGTGGAATCGTTCCACGTTGTGCTCCATCACTTGGTGACGTTTTGCCTGGCCGACCGGATTCGCGCCAGCGCGGAGCAGAAGGCTACTCATGCGGCGGGCCGTGTTCCTCGATAGGGACGGCGTGCTGAACCGGCTGGTCGCGCGCGATGGCCAAAGCGTGTCGCCGCGCAGGCTGGCAGAGTTTGCGCTGCTGCCGGGAGTGCGCCCCGCGGTGGCAGCCTTGCAGCGCGCTTCGCTGTTGGTGATTGTGGTGACCAACCAGCCCGATCTGGCCCGCGGTGCGCTGGCTCCGGCCGAGCTCGAGCGCATGCATGACCGTTTGCTCAAAGCCGTTCCCATTGATGCCATCTACGCCTGCCCACACGACGATCGTAACGGCTGTACCTGCCGGAAGCCGAATCCTGGGTTGCTCCGCCGCGCCAGCTTGGATTGGAACATTCATCTCGAGACGTCATTCCTGGTCGGTGACACCTGGAAAGATATTGCGGCGGGCAAGGCGGCGGGCTGCGCGACGATTCAGGTCGCCGCGACGCTGGGTGTCCCAGTTGGAGTGGCGGCGGATTTTATGGTGCCGGATCTCCCTGCGGCCGCAGAAATTATTCTGGGGGAGCTGGAAAGGCGCCGCGAAACGCGCGCTGGCAGCCAAGGGCGGGCACCAAAACCCAAGGGTACCGCGGCGGCGTTGGCACGCGGGGCGGATAACGCAATCGAGCTATGAGCAGGAATCACTACGCGACAGCGCGCGCTGCCGCTACCCTGAGCGGGCTGGCGGTACTGAGCCCGCTGGCGGGGCTGGCCGTGGAGATCGCTTTGGCTTGGCGATTCGGTGCTTCGCCTACCGTCGATGCGTTTCGGATTGGGATGCTGCTTTTAGTGTTTGGCCAGCAGTTGTTTGTGATTCAAATCCTGCCCCACGCGGTGGTTCCGGTGTTCGCCGAATATCGGGGGCGTGGGCAGGAGAAGGAGGCGTGGCACGTAGCGCTCTCGGTAGCTAATCTCCTCTTGGTTCCGGCAATCCTGTTTTCTGTTTTAGTGTTTTTCCATCCAGAACCCATCGTTGGTCTTCTTGCCCCAGGACTGGCGGGAGAGGCCAGGGAGACGGCTGCTGTGTTCGTCCGCTGGTTCGTGCCCGCCGCTTCCCTGCTGGTTTGGAACGGAGTGGCGGCGGGGGTGCTGTACGCGCACAGAGTTTTTTGGCTGCCTCCAGCGACTCAGTTGGCAGGAAACGTGGCGATCGTGCTATCGATTCTGAGCCTGGGAAGGACGCTCGGAGCCGCCAGCCTCGTCCTCGGTGTGATGATCTCCGCGGTTATAAGCGCCATGCTGTACTTGGTCAAGTGCATTCCGCTCGTGCGCCAGGCGGGGGCCTTGTTCCCCTGGAAGCTCGATCCGACGCACCCCGGTGTGCGCAGGATGTTGACGCTGGCTTTGCCGCTGCTGGGAACCGTGTTGCTGGGGCAATGGGCGGCAATCGTGATCAATCGGGTTCTTTCAGAACTGCCCCCGGGGAGCCTCGCGCTGTTCGGCTATGCCTGGAAGTTGTGCCTGGTGGTCTCAGTGGCGCCGCTGGCTCTGGCCATAGTGCTGTTTCCACGTTTTGCGGAGACGCATCAGTCGCTTCCCGGCGAAGAGTTTCGCGGGATTTGCATGCGGGCAATGCGCATGGCACTTTTCATTGCCATCCCGCTCGCCTGCTTGCTCTACGCCTTGCGCAGTCAGGTGGTCGTGCTGCTGTTCGAGCGGGGGGCTTTTTCGGCCGAAGCATCTGAAACGGTTGCGCGGCTGTTTGGGCTCTTGGTGATCGGTGCACCGGCAGCGGTTGCGTTGGCGTACATGGAAAAAATCACTTACGCGGCGCAGAACACGTGGATCCCCGCCTGCTATCAGTTGGCCACTGCACTTCTTCTGACGCTCTTCGCGCCGGTCCTCACGGTTTCTTCTGGCGCTGACCGGTTGGCACTGTTTTACAGCTCGCTGGTGTGGCTTATCGCCGGTGGCTTGGCTCTCTGGCTGTCGCTGCGGTACCGGGCCTTGAGCCTGGGGCCATTAGTCCTGTTTGCCGTTCGGATCTTTCTGCTTGCCCTGCTGTCGGCCTGGCTGGCGCAACGGGTCGCGGTGCTCTCGCTGGGTGTCGGCGGCTCGCGGGATTTTTCTGTCGGGTTTGCGGCTGCCGAAGGGCTGGCCGTTGGCAGCGGCACCTTCTGCGGAGTTTTCTTCGGCGTCGCGCTGGGATGGGAGATCCCGGAGGTTATCGAGGGGCGAGACTACCTGTTCTGGCAAGGAAGAAATATTGCAAGCAAGTTACACGATTTTGTCCTCGGCCGGACCTAGGGTGCCGGCCTTCATGGCTGACTCTGTCGAGGTAGGAGAACAGCGAGATGGCGATAACCGATGTCAAGCAATTGTGGGCCGCACACTACGAAAGTATTCCCCGAACGGTTGAGGAACAGGGCGTGCAGGAAGCAGTCCGTTGGATTCTGAAGCGTGGGCCATGGACCTATAACAACCTGCGACGCAAGTGGTTTTCCAGCCTCGGGATTGGCGAAGGAACGACCTTGCTACAAGCAGGTTGCGGAATCGGCAAATCAGGAATCGCTGAAGCTCTTCTAGTAGGGTGCCAGGTGACTCTGCTGGACTATTCGCCGCGCGCGCTCGCCAGCGCGAAGAGGGTGGTCGAACGATTGTCAGTAAACCATCCCGAGTTGGTCTCGAGGGTTCACTTCGTTCAGGCGGGCTTCGAAGACCTCGCCTTCGAGAACTGCTTCGACGTCACCTTCAACGAAGGTGTTCTCGAGCATTGGTTCGAGGACGCGGAGCGGGTGGAGATTCTCCGCCTCCTCGCGAAGGCGACGAAAGTCGGAGGCAAGGTCATGGTGTTCGTGCCAAATCAAAAGAACCACCTGTACCGCACTCGGATTGCCAAGCTATCTGCAATGGACCCTTCCGTGCCGCCGGAGAAGGCGTTCACCAGCGAAGAACTCCGACAACGGATGGAAGAAGCCGGCCTTACCGATGTTCGGGTCGAGGGTTTTGCGCCGCATCTTTCGTTTGGTGGATACACCGGATTCAAGGCTCTGGCGTTTGTGGCCTGGCTGTTTCAGCAGCTCTTGCCGCGGAGGTTGTTTGCCGCCTACGGCCATCGATACGGCTTCTTTCTTGTGGGAATCGGAACAAAACGATGATGCGAACGCCTGTGCATTCGCTCGATCCGCGCGCGGAAAGGGGTGTCATCCTCGCCCATCCGGGCACACAGTATTCCTATGAAACCGCGTTCGCGCTGCAGGAGGCAGGACTGCTGCAGTGTTACATGACCGGCTTCTACTTTAAACCCGAAAATAGCCTGGGGCGCGCCCTCCGCTTGTTGCCGAACGGGCGGGGAACGGAGCTTGAACGGGAGTTTCGTCGGCGATTCAAGCCGGAGCTGGCTCCCCAGAACGTTAGGACCTATCCCGCAGCCGAGCTGATCTATGTCGTCTCGAGCCGACTGCGGCCTTTGCGGCCGTTCTCGGAGGCTATCCTGCGCTGGCGGAACAAGTGCTTCGACGGTTGGGTGGCGAAAAGGATTGCTCGGGAAAGACCAAAGGCGGTGGTGTGCTATGACTCGTGCGCCCAGCGGACGTTTGAGGGGGCAAAGTCGCTTGGGACCCTCTGCGTCTTGGATCAGAGCATCGGACACATCTGCACAGGTCTCCAGCTGTTGCGCGAAGAGGCGAAGCTCCATCCGGATTTTGCCGACAGCCTCCCGACGAAGGTCCCGGAGTGGCTGATCGAGCGGTGCAGCCAGGAAGCACTCCTAGCGGACTGCGTTCTCTCGCCTTCCGAGTATGTGCGGCACAGCCTGATCGCGAACGGCGTTGAACCGGCTCGCATCGCTGCGTTGCCATTCGGCGTAGATCCAGAACGGTTTCAACCTGGCCCGGAGCGTACGGAGAAAACATTTCGCGTATTGTTTGTCGGCCAGCTCAGCCAGCGCAAAGGAATCAAGTATCTCCTGGAAGCCTTCCGGAATTTGCGCCTACCCAGCGCGGAGCTAGTCCTGGTGGGCAATGTGGCGGGCAGCGGCAAAGGCTTGCTGCGCTACCGGGACATGTTCCAACACATTCCCAACGTGCCGCGCGCGGAGGTGCACCACTGGTTCGAGCGGGCCGACGTCTTCGTCTATCCGTCGCTGCACGAGGGCTCCGCTCTGGCCATCTACGAGGCGTTGGCCTGCGGCTTGCCAATAATCACTACGCCCAACAGCGGGTCAATGGTCCAGGATGGCATCCAGGGTTATATCGTGCCGATCCGCGACGTGGAGCGGCTCAAGGAAAAAATTCTTCTGCTGTACGAGAACCGCGAACTCCGCCAGGAAATGAGCCGCAGGGCGCGGTTGCGGGCGGAGGAGTTTACCTGGGCAGCCTATCGGCAGCGACTCGGGAGCATCCTTCTGAATCTACTGGCTGCGAAAGGATAAGCCGAAGGGGAGAACATGCTCGAAAGCAGAGCTGGGGATTTTCCGGTGCTGGGCTACCGGCCGCGGCTGGCGAGCAGTGGTCTGCTCGTTGCAGTGGTCCTGGTAACCGTGACTCTCGGCTTTCTAATCCTGCGCGGGCATGGCTTGGTTGCGAGCGGCGGCTTCGTACTCCTTGTTTTCTATCTCGGAATTCTAGCCCGCTGGCAGCGCGGCGTTTATGGACTCCTCGGCTATCTCCCGTTCGCTGGAGTGGTGACACTAGCACTGTACCCGTGGGAGGGTCCGGCGGTATTCAATCCCGTTCTGTGTAAGGACTGGCTTTTCGTGGTTCCTGCCTACCTCGGGTTTCTTGCTGCGATGGTTTTGCGTCGCGAGCGTACCCTAAGCTTCGGGGGTCTCCCATCGGTCCTGCTTCTCGCCTTCAGCGTGCTGGTCCTTGCACAGATGGCCAACCCCGGGGTTCCCAACCTGCTTAGCGGCCTGATCGGGGCCAAGGTCTGGCTGCTCTATCTTCCTTTGTATGTGCTCACGACCGCGCTGGTTGCTTCGCGTCGAGATCTGGTTTTCCTCCTGCGATTCCTGGTTGTGCTCACGGCCATCCCGTGCGCGGTCGGCATTGTGGAGTATGTTCTGGCCCAATTTTTGGGCTACCGGGAGTTGATGGAATCAGTTTACGGGGATGTGGCCATGCTAGCCACCCAGGGATTCGTCTATTTTGAGGTGGGCGGTGGGCTGCTGCTCAGAATTCCCTCCACGTTCTCCTTCGTGACGCAATTCTTCGCTTATACGCTCGCCATGCTGGTGCCCTGCTATGCGCTCTGGCGTATGGATCCCTCCCCCCGCTGGCGCCGTCTGGGGAAGTGGATGTTGGGGGTCGCGGCGGTTGCTTCCTTCTTATCTGGCGCCCGGGCCGCGTTTCTTTTCGTTCCTATGGTGCTGGCGCTGACGTATGCACTGGACCGCGGATTCTCCGGCGTGGTGCGTGTAGGTCCGTACATCGCGGGAGTGATTCTCGGTGCCCTAGCAATCTCGCGAATTGCTGCCCTCGATCTGTTCCAACACGTTTCCGAGCTGTTCGGTGGCTATGCCCGCGACACCGCCTATGGCGGACTGGCGCAGGCCCTAGCCTCCGCGCCGCTGGGGATGGGCACGGGCACGAATACAGGTGCGGCGCGTTACGCATTTTCGGACCCGTCGAAGTTTGTCGTCCTCGAAAATTACTATGCAAAGGCAGCGTATGAGCTGGGCATCCCCGGGCTATTGATCATTTGGGGCCTGTTTGGGGTGCTGATTTGGCGCGGCTTCCAGGTGCGCCGGCGGCTTCGCGATTCCGGGCTGCACGCTTGCTCGGCTGCGCTTCTGGCCTTTTTGATCACGATGGCGCTGAACAGCTTCAAGGGATGGTTGGTGGACCTGGACCCGATCAACGTCTACTTTTGGGTGTTTTCGGGCGTGCTGGCGAAGCTCCCTTACCTGGACTCGCGCCCCGGTGAGTTGAGCCGCACGCCGACGGAGGAGTCGCAGTGAGGTTACTGGTGGTGGGCCATCCATTGGTCGTCGCCTACAACCAGAAGAAGTATGTGGCTATGAAGCGGATCGATCCTTCCCTTCAGCTTCGGATTGTGGTCCCGAAACAGAACCGGCATCCCTTTGGCACCTTCCGATGGGAGGTCCACCCGGAGTTGAACTCCGAGGAGGTGGTTGCACTGGCTTCGGTCTTCTCGCAGTCACATATGACCTACGTCCTGGATCCAGTGCGGATGGCCTGGATTCTCCGGCAGTTTCGTCCCGAAGTGATTCATGTGGAGGAGGAACCGCACGCGGGGGTGACGGTCGCTACGACGTGCCTCCGAGACGCGCTTTTGCCGCAAGCGGCGATAACTCTGTTCACTTGGGACAACCTGCACCGGTCACGACGGTTTCCTCTCGGTGCCTTGAAGAGAAAACTGCGCTCCTACACCCTGCGCCGCGCCGCGGCTGTGGTGTGTGGGAATCGCGACGCCGAACGCCTTCTGCGCATGCAGGAAGCCCACAAGAGGTACACCGTGGTCCTTCCCCAGTTTGGCCTGGATCCCAGCGACCATACGGCCGGAACGGAACCCGAACTAAGGATACAGCTTGAGCTAGCCGGAAGCATCGTTGTGGGCTATATGGGGCGCATGGTGCCGGAGAAGGGCATCTTGCTGTTGCTGGCAGCATTGGAGAAGCTGAGCCAGTATCCGTGGAAGCTTGTGCTGGTGGGTTCGGGGCCACTCGAGCAGGAGATTCACGAGCACTGGATCGCCCGATTCCCCGGAAGGATCGTGCACGTGCGCGCCGTTCTGCACCAGGAAGTCCCGCGCTACCTGCGGTGCCTCGATGTCTTTGTCTTAGCCTCGTATGCGGTGGCCCACTGGAAGGAGCAATTCGGACTGACTCTGGCGCAGGCGATGATGCTCGGGATTCCCTCCGTCGTCTCCTCTTGCGGGGCCATCCCAGAGGTGGTCGGGCCCGGCGGGTTGATCTTTGAGGAAGGCAAGGAGGAAAGCTTGCGCGAGGCACTGCAGATGTTGTTCAGTTTCGCCCGTTGCCGCCGAGAGCTGGGAGCGCGTGCGCGCGAGTTTGCCCTGAGGCACTACACAATCGCCGGCATTGCGGACCGCTACCTGTCGGTTTTCGAGCAGGCAAAAAGCCTGCACGCCACGGCCAGATCCGGTCAGAGCCGCGAGACAGCCGTGGCGGAATCCAATCGGGCATACCACCCATGAGGCGTACTTGGTCATGCCACTGAACCTGGAAACGAACTATCGGCGACACCTCTACGATCACTATCTGAGCACGCATTTCGGCGGCATCCACCATCCATCTGCAGCCTCGCTTGAGAGGGAACGGCGCGTCTGGCGGGACTATTTCGGCCCGCTGTTGCCGGCTAACAAGGCCGCGCGCATCGCGGACCTGGGCTGCGGTTACGGCAGCTTTCTGTATTTCCTCCACGAAGAGGGTTACCGAAATATTGCCGGCGTGGACATCAGCGCTGAGCAGGTGGATTCGGCGCGGAAGCTAGGGATCCCCAACGTCGTGCAGGACGACTCCTGGAAGTTTCTGGAGAGCCGCCGGCAGGAGTTTGACTGCCTCACTGCACTCGATTTGCTCGAGCATCTTGCCAAAGAAGAAAGCCTCTCGCTTTTGCACGCGGCCCACTCCGCGCTCAGGCCGGGCGGCCTGCTCATCGTCAAGGCGCCCAATGCTGATGGCCCGTTCGGGGGAAAGATTTTGTATTCCGATTTCACTCACGAGCAGGCCTTCACGCCTTTGAGCATACGACAGGTTTTGGCGGCCTCGGGATTCGAGCGTGTCGAAGTCTACCCGGAAGGTCCCCGCGTGCATGGACTGATCAGTGCAGCACGGTGGCTCGCGTGGAAGGGCATCTGCTTGCTCCTGTTGCTTTATATGGCCGTGGAGACGGGCCGAATCCGGGGCCACGTCCTGACCCAAAACCTCATCGCCGTGGCGCGGAAGCCCCAGCGTGCCCCGTGGGAAGGGCCGCAACGATGAAACGCCCTGGACAGGTGCGCGTGGACCGTGTCACCGCGTTCGGGCGAAGCGACGCTCCGGGAAGAACACCGGATCGTGCCTTCGGCACGAGGATGACGGACCCCGGCCAGGGAACTCAGCCCGGCAAGTTGCCGTGCCATCGCTCTGGATCGGAACGGGGGGTGTATGCGGATCCTGATTACGGGGGCGACAGGTTTCGTGGGCTGTCATATGCTGGCGCCGTTGATTGAGAGGGAGCACGAGGTCTTCTCCCTGGAGCGTCATAGGAGTTGGCGAGAGCCGCTGGGTGCGTCGACGGCTGGTCGTCCGGTCTTCTGCGATCTCAGAGATCACTTCGCGGTTCGCCAAGTGGTGCGCGATGTCCAGCCTGAAGCAGTCATCCACCTCGCGGCGATTAGCCCCGTGTCCTACAGCTATAACCATCCGAACGAGATTCTGGAAGCAAATCTGATCGGCACCGTGAATCTCGCTGAAGCATGCCTGCGCGAGGTTCCGCAATTTCGCCAGTTCCTTTTTGCTTCCTCCTCGGAAACGTACGGGAAGGGGCCAGTGCCCAAGACCGAGGAGATGCCGCAGAACCCGAACAGCCCCTATTCGGTCAGCAAGTTGGCCGCAGAAAAGTATGTCTTGTACCTACGGGACGCTTACCGATTGCCAGCGACGGTGCTCCGGCTGTTCAACACCTATGGGCGCAAAGACAACGCCGACTTTGTTGTCGAGCGGACGATTGTCCAGATGCTGCGCGGGCATACCGTTCGGCTCGGCGCACCCAGCCCGGTTCGGGACTTGCTCTATGTGGACGACCACGTGAACGCTTATCTGAGTTGTTTGGGAAATGAGAAGGCGATCGGCGGAATCTTTAATTTCTCAACGGGGCGCGGAGTGAGCGTGAGCGAGTTAGTCGGCTTACTGGCAAGCTTGACCGGCTTCGTTGGGGAGGTGGCCTGGGACACCATTCCCCGGCGGCCGTTGGACATTGACAGAATGATTGGTGACTCCAGCCAAGCGGAAAAGATCCTGGGCTGGCGGCCCCGGGTGAACTTAGAGGAGGGTCTGCGTCTCTGCATCGCTCACTGGAAGCAACGGCTGGACAGTGTCCGCCCGTCGCCGTGGGGAATTGAGCCGGCGATGGTGCGGGGCGCTTGAACCGGGGCGTGTGACGCGGAGCGGGGAAAATGGATTTTTCGTCTCGGCGGAGCAAAGGGCTTGAGGTGCGGTGGCTGTGACTAAGATCGGTGTTTCGATTTTCCCAACGTTGCCGGTTCATGCCGGCATGAGCATGAGTCATTACACCGATGAGTTGGTCCAGGGGCTTCACGGGATCTCCGATGTCCTTGTCCGTGTCGAATGGCCCCCCTTTGGCGCAGAGCCATCGGCCGGATGGCTGAGGAGTCGCTGGGTCCGATACGTTGAATATGTCCGCTGGTGCGGTCGTCTTTCGGGAGACCTATTTCATATCGCTGACCACAGCAATGCGCAGCTCCTGTTGACCCTACCCGGGAGCCAGACCGTGGTGACCTGCCACGACCTCTACCCGGTGGCCGTTGCTCTGGGTCGCGTAAGGTTCACCGGAAGCCAGGGCCGGGTGGCGATGGCTGCCTCCGCTCTCCGGGTCTCTTTGCTGCGCAAAGCGGCCGCCATCGTCGCTATCTCCCAGCACACACTGGCGGAGTGCAGAGATTACCTAGGCATTAAGAGAGACCGTTTGTTCGTGGGGTATCACGGTGTGGCTGCCCGATTCCTGTCCAACAACGGCGCGGGCGCAGTGGAATCTTTCAAAGCTCACCACAGGATTCAACCCGGGTGGCTCCACATTCTGCATGTGGGGAGCAATGATCCGCGAAAGAACCTGGGAACTGTTTTTCGGGTCGTGGCTGCGCTCAAGCAAAGGCACAAGAAGGATGTCTGTCTGGTCAAGGTGGGATCGGCATTCGGACCCCGGGAGACACAGGCCATACAGACGATGGGTTTGCAGGAAGCCGTTCGGCACCTTGGCGAGTTGTCGGACGAAGAGATCGCTCACGTCTACCGGGCCTGTGATGTACTGCTCTACCCATCATTCCACGAGGGAATGGGACGCCCGGTGGCGGAGGCGATGGCCTCTGGTACTCCTGTGGTCGCTTCCAATCGAGGCGCAATTCCCGAGGTTGTGCAGCATCCCAATTCTCTTTTTGATCCGGAGGATGTGGACGGGATGACCAATCAGATCCTGCAAATCACGGCCTCGAAGGACCTACGCGAGGAACTGGTGCAGCACGGGAAGTTGGCGGCGCAGAAGTTTACGTGGGAGGCGCATGCACAGGCGGTGGCTGAGGCCTACCGTAGTGTGGTCCAGCGGTGGGTGTAGTCGATCCCGAGCCACAGGCACTGGAAAAAGAAGGTTGGTGGTGGATGCGTATCCTGCACGTCGTCGAAAGTCTTGCGCCGCGGTATGGAGGCCCGTCGGTGGCGTGTCCGGCGCTGTGCCGGGAACTGGTGCGACGGGGGCACGAAGTCGCCATCTACACCACCAACGTGGACGGAGACAGGCTGCTGGACGTTCCCCTCGGCCAGCCTATCTTCGAAAAAGGCGTCGAGATCCGCTACTTCCCGGGCTGGATCCAGCCTCGCGAGTACAAGCTGTCCCTGCCGCTGTGGCGTGCGTTGCGCGAGAAGACCCAATCCTTTGATTTGGCCCACATCTATTCCGTGTATGGCTTCCCGACTGCGGCGGCAACTCATTTTTGCAGGATCCATGGTCGTCCCTATCTTCTTCATCCACACGGGTCCCTGGACCCCTATCTCCGCCGGCGGCACCAATTTCGGAAATGGCTCTACACAAAGCTGTTGTTGCGGCGCAGTTTTCGCCATGCGAGCGCTATCCTGTTCAACTCCAGCGAAGAAATGCGCTTGGCCGCAGACTGGCCCGGCCTGAACTCGCCGGCCACTAACGGGCGGAGCGCACCCAAGAAATCTGTTGCTTATGTCGGAGTCGAAGACGAATGGTTTGAGGAAGCCAACCCCGCTGCGTGCGAGAGGTTGATGAGAAAGTTCCCGCAACTGAGTGAGCGTCGGTTGGTAGTCTTTTTTGGGCGGCTCAATTTCAAAAAGGGACTCGACATTCTGGCTCGTGCCTTTGCGCGAGTAGGAAGTGCGCGAGAAGATGTGCATTTGGTGCTGGCTGGACCGGATAGCGAGGGATACGGCCATAAGGTCAGGGGATGGTTGAAAGAAGGCGGAGTGCTGGAAAAGGCGACGTACACGGGGCCGCTGGCCGGCGAGGACCGGTTCGCGCTGATGCATGCGGCAGAGGTGTTTGTCTTGCCGTCGTATACTGAGAATTTTGGCACCGCAGTTGCAGAAGCTATGGCCTGCGCTGTGCCGGTTGTGATTTCCGATCAGGTGAATATCTGGCCGGAGGTGGCCCAAGCCGGCGCCGGGCTGGTGGTTCGCTGTGACCCGAAAGAAACGGCGCAAGCCCTTCTGGCGCTTTTGGACAATCCCGCCCGGGGCAAAGAGATGGGCCAGCGCGGCGGTCGGCTGGTCGCAGAGAAAATGACCTGGAGAAAGGTCGGAGAGCAAATGGTCGAGGTATATCAGGAGATGCTGGAGAGTGCCGCTCGAGTGACGCAAGCTTCTTAGCAAGAACCTTGCGGGGAATCGGCGTGTGGGCAACGCGCGCTGTGTCACGGGTATGGGCCAGCGCTGCGGAATAGGAAAAGTGATGAAAGGTCAGAGTTCGCAGGTGCCGCATCAGCAGGAAATGAATCCGCTTGGAGAGCGAGAGAAACAAATCCGATTCTATGGTGAGTCGGTCGACCCTGAAGAAGAGATCAGTCGCCCGCGATGCTATCCCCGGCCGGTGCAATACTTGCTGGACTTCAAGATTCGCACTGCCTGGCAGATGCTCAACGGCGACACCACTGCTGCTTGTAAGGGGGAGGAAAAGACCCTGGTTGTGTGCTGCGGGTCGGGGATGGAATCGGAGATGATGGCGCGCACCGGCCGGCACGTAATCGCGCTCGATCTCTCGTTCGATGCCGTGCTGCGAGCCCGCGAACGCGCGCGTCGGTACGGCCTGCGATGGGATCTGGTCGTAGGCGATGCGGAAAATCTACCATTCCGCCCCGGCGCAGTGGACTTCGCCTTTGTACACGATGGCTTGCACCATCTGCGGGACGCTTACCGGGGGGTGCGCGAAATGGCGCGCGTGGCGCGTCGGGCGGTGGTGATAGCCGAGCCCGCGGACGCGGCGCTGACGCGCCTGGCGATCAAGCTGGGCATCTCCGGCAAGTACGAAGAGGCCGGCAACTATGTCTACCGGTTGCGGAAGGGAAAACTGATCGAGGTGTTCCGCGACTGCGGCCTGCGTCGGTGGAGATTCCGGCGAAACTTGATCTATTACCAGCCCTGGACCTTCCGCGCCTATCGGTGGTGTGATAGCCCACCGCTTTTTTGGCTTTTTCGGGCCGGCTTCCACTTGGCAAACCTCCTGCTAGGCCGCTGGGGAAACTCTCTGCGCGCTGTGGCCTGGAAATCCGAAACGCCTGACGAAGTTGGGTCTCCTCCGTCGGGCTCACCATGATCCGGGCGGAAACTCTTCGCGCGCACCATGGCTCGCCGGATGCCTGGCCGAAACGCCGCATGCACATCTTGGTGGTGACTGGCTGCTACGCGCCCGACCGAACCGGCATCGCTCCGCTCAATACGGAGCTGTGCGAGTACCTGGCGTCCTGCGGCCATCAGGTCTCCGTCGTGACGGGCCTGCCGCATTACCCGGAGTGGAGAGTGCCACCGGAATATCGCGGAAAATTGTGGCACCGAGAAACTTTTGGCGGTGTGACGGTCTATCGGAGTTACATCTATGTTCCTGCCAAGCGAACCCTTGTGCGCCGCATCCTTTACGATTCTTCGATCGGCCTTGCAGCAGCAGTTCGTGGTCTACCGATTCGCGATGTGGATTTGATTTTGGGTGTTTCACCCCCGTTGCAGGCCGGACTGGCCGGGCATTTGCTGGCGCGGCTCAAGGGTGCGCCGCTGCTGTTCCAGGTTCAGGACTTGGTTCCGGACTTGGCCATCGCTCTGGGGATGTTGCGCAATCGGTGGGCGATCCGGCTGGCGCGCGCGCTGGAGGAATACGTTTATCGTCATGCCGACGCGATTCTGGTGATCGGCGAAGGATTTCGAGCCAACCTAATCTCCAAAGGCGTGCCGGAATCAAAAATCCTCATGATCCCCAACTGGGTGGACACCTGCGCGATCCGCCCCGACGCTTCGAAAAACGGTTTTCGCGAAGCTTACGAGCTGGACGAATCGTGCTTCCTGGGTCTCCATAGCGGCAACATGGGCACCAAGCAGAAGCTGGAGAACGTTCTCGAGGCCGCGGCCCTGCTTCGCGCGTCGTCCAACATCCGGTTTCTTCTTGTCGGCGACGGTGCGGAGAAAGCCCGCTTGGAGGCCTACGCCCGGAGCATGGCACTCTCGAACGTCCAGTTCCTGCCTTTGCAGCCTCGCGAGGCGACCCCGGGGATGTTTGCCGCTGCCGATGTGCTGCTGCTGAATCAGTCGGCGCAAGTCGTGGACATGGTTATCCCTTCCAAATTGCTGACCTACATGGCCGCTGGCCGCCCGGTGATCGCCGCTGTCGCGCCGTCGAGTGAAGCAGCCGCGTGTATCCGCCGCGCTGGGTGCGGAGTGGTGGTCCCGCCGGAAGACCCTGCCGCGCTGGCCCAGGCCATCTGCCGCCTGCATGCGGAGCGGGAGCTTGCGGTGCGCCTGGGTCAGCAGGGCCGAAGCTATGCCGAAACGCACTACGCGGGCGATCGCATTCTGAATCGCTTGGAGACCACTTTTCTCTCGTTCGCGGAGAAGAAACGCGAAGCAGAGGGGCTGACCTGAGTCACTGAAAGAGCCCTGAGCCGCTTGAGGAGACGGGTTGATACCCATGTCGAAGCGAATTGAGGTGCTTGCCGGAGGCCTGGTGATATGTCTCTTCGGAGCGGCACTGGGCTTTGGCGGGACCGAGCCTCTTTCCTGGGCGGCGGTGCAACTGGTGGCCTTCCTGCTGTGCGGATTGATTTTGTGGGCCGAGCAGGCCTGCTCGCGGTTGCCTTGGAAAGGACCAGCGCTGCTGCTGGCTTATGTGGGCCTACAGACCGCCGTTATTCGTCCCGAGGCCTACTTAGTCCGCGAGCAGATCCTCCGGCTCCTGGTCTATCTATGCAGTTTCTATCTCGCCGCGGTTGTCTCGCGCGATCAAAAATCCCGCGCCTTCTTGCTCCGCGGACTGCTCGCTCTAGGTCTTATCGAGGCGCTGTACGGATTGGTGCAGTACGTTAGTGGCTGGCAGCAGATCTTTGCTTATAAAAAGTTCTTTTACACCTCCATGGCCACCGGCACCTACATCAATCCCAACCATTTTGCCGGGCTGCTGGAAATGATCTTGCCTTTGTCATTTGCCTCGGCGCTTTCCTGGTTCGAGCGCCTGAGCCGGAATGCGCCCCATCCGCAGGGACTCATGAGCAGTTTTTTCAAGGGAGAAGGCGCCGCGGCGCTCATCTTCTACCTCTTCTCGACGCTGCTCCTGTCTGCAGGTATCGTTTTCTCGCGCTCGCGGGCCGGCATTTTCAGCGCCTGCGTGTCGTTGGCGGCCGTGGGGCTTGTCTGGCTGAGCTCGACTGGCCAGCGCCCCGCGGCCGCTCTGGTGCTATTGTGCCTGCTCGTCGGGGCTGGCTTGTTCGGCGTGTGGATTGGACTGGGGCCGGTGGTGGAACGCTACGAAACCATTCGCGAGGATTACTTGTCCCGGCTTGGCGTTTGGAAGGATTCGTTGGCGCTGATCCGGGCGCATCCGCTGTGGGGTAGCGGATTGGGTTCGTTCGCCAACGTATACACCCGCGTGCAATCCGTTTTGCTCACCGGCAGGGTGGACCATGCCCACAACGACTATCTCGAGATGGCCACGGAGTGGGGTCTGGCAGGAGCAGGGCTGCTGATCGGGCTGATCCTGCTGGTGCTGTTCCGGGCGGCTTCGGCCTGCTTTCGGAGATCGCACCCCAACCAGCGATTCCTCGCGCTGGGAAGCTGCGGCGGCATCCTCGCTCTGCTGCTTCACAGCGTCACCGACTTCAATCTGCAGATTCCCGCAAACGCCTTGGTGTTTGCGTCCATTCTCGGTTTGGCGCATTCGGCGAGCGTGAGCAGCACTGGGGGGACGATGGAGGAGAAGCAAATCAGCGCGGCATAGCCGCTGAAGCTTTCCATGCTTGCCCTTCAACGGCGATTAGACTGACCCGGTCAATCCACAGCGTGCCGGAGATGCGGTTGTCGAACATGCGGCTCGGTGGGCGGGCCACCCGGACGACCGCGAGCCGCGTCTTGGGCCCGGTTCTGAATTCAAGTTGCCGCGGCGACCAGTTTCGCGTGCCCGTCACGGGTTCGCTTTCGACCGACAGTCGGGAAGCATCCTTCGCATCGCAGATCTGGAACCGTGGTCCGGAATCGGTTGTGAGGCCCTGGGCGCGGACATAACCGATGAAACGGTAAACGGAGTTCGGCTTCACGGGCACATATTGCAGCACGTGTGAGTAACTCACGTTGTGTTTGCCATCGAAGCGAATCCGCAGCGAGCGCACACCATCGAAGAACGCCCTGCTGTCCACGTCTACGATGACTCCTTCAGCCGGAAGAACGCGCCAATCCAATCCTCCAGCCAGGATATCGTCCTCAAAGCTGCCGTTGGTGATGCGGTTGGGGTCAAAAGAACGGTGGCGAAGCCCACTGTGGCTGCGCTCCAGCACAGCGGCCCAGGCGGCTTCTAGCTCTTCCACGCGATCGTGCCGGATCAGCGCATCCAGATAAGGAAATACAGCCTGCGGCCCGATTCGCGCTCCGCTCCTGAGCAAGCGTGCCCAGGTCTGGCTCGCCTCGTCGAGACGCTCTGTGGCGGCCAGGAAATCCAGATAGGCCAGCAAGGAAGCTGTGTCGGCCGGGATCATCTCCCGAAGGATATCCAGTTGGTCGATGCCCGCGCGCCACGCCAGATCGAAGACCGGCGCCCGCATCTGCGGGTCACCCAGCAACGTCTTGTGGAACGCGCTCAGGGCCTCGTGGGTCTTCCCGGCGCGAATGTAGAAATTGCCCAGCTTCCAATTGATCTCGGGCGAGTTGGGGAATAACTCCTGGGCGCGCGCATAGGTGCGCCGGGCTTCCTCCGCCCTCCCGGCCCACTCATAGCTGCCACCCAACTCAGCCCAGTACTGCGCCCTGTTCGGACTCAAGCGCGTCGCCGTTTCGTAAAGGCCGATGACTTGGTTGACGTCTGTCCCATCGAACGAAAGCTGCAGGCTGTGCGCACGCGCCGCACAAAGTTCGGCGTTGTCAGGATCCCATGCCGTGGCCTTGCGGATTTCTTCCGGGGAACCCCGGTTCAAATGCCAACCGGCGATGGCCTGCACCGCCACCAAATAGATGCTGTACAGCAATGCCAGCGAGATGCCGGCCCGGAAAATCAGATACGCCCAGCGTCTCTCTGTTTGAGTGCGACGTTCTGCCACGGGTTGAGTTGTGCTGAAGGACATCTGCTGCCATCACCGCCGGGGCAAGCGGCACAGTTCAATTCCGGAAAGAACCCCTGCACAGTGCCAGTCTGGAACTTGTTCTTGCCCCATTCCTCGGACGAACCTGCTTCCCCCGCCCACAAACCACTCAGGAATCGGGTTATAGCTAGATCGCCGAGGTACTCCATAGCAAGCAAGAGACCAGATGCGATACTACAAGGACACCCGGCCCGGCGCGGCGCTCGCCCCACGGCCACAAAAACGGAAATGTGCCGCGCGGCCTCGGCCAACAACCAGTTGCGTAGCGGGATTGGGCCTGGGAAGACTGCCCTTCCGGAGTCGTATCCAAAGATTGCTACTGCCTACGCTCTTGACCGGTGAAATCCAACCCGAGAAAACGGGCGGGCGCGCAGAACCGACGGGAGCCCGGACCCGTAATCTCGGGGCCGGGCTCTCGACGCACTATGGTCCTTCTCTCTTATTGCTGCGCATAGACAGCAATGCAACCGAAATTGGCGAAGGCCCTGCACGACGCACTTGGCTGAAGAGGCACAAAGACGTGATTCGTGATGGGATCGGCAGCCACGCTGTGGGCATTGGCTCCTGAGGGGACGTTTTGAAGCCAGGTGTTCGTGATGGCATCAATGACGCCGAGGACCGGCCCGCCGGGCATATCTCTTGCGGCCACGTAATAGCGGTTGTCGGTCGGGTTGAACGCCGCCTGGTCAACACCTCCCACCTTATCGATGATGGTGACGATTTTGCCCGTGCTCCCATTTATAACGATCTCGTTCGGCGGAAAATTGATCGAGCCGGTGAAGTTCTCGCAAGCCACCAGAACATTCGGGGCTGGGCCAATAACGATAAAGGAGGGCTGACACCCGAGGCCCGCCAGCTGGAAGCTATTCGTTACCCTGCCGGTCTTTGGATCAATCTCCGTGATCTCTGAATCGGCCGGATTGGAGGTGTTCTGCGTGTTCGCAACCAAGAATCTCCCCGTGTTGGGATTAAACGCGGAACCACCTAGCCCACCCTGGCCGCCGGGAGCGTGTGCACATGGGACGATCTGACCGCGGGCGCCGAGGACGCCGGTACCGGCGGGGCAAGCGGAGCCCGACAGCCCATCGAAGAATATCTGGGCCTTGACACAGGAATTATTCAGGCACGCTGGACTTGTTGTGTCGATCAAAGTGGCAAAGGGAACACCGGGGTCGCCATTGGTCACCAGCAGAATATTATCCTTCGGATCCCAGGACGTCTCGTCGGCGCGAAAGTCCCCACAGCCTATTCCGGCCCGGATGCAGCTCTCGATAGCGGTGCTCGACGAAAAGTCGGCAGAGACGCCTGTGACGACCAAACCGACTGAGAGACCCGTGCTCGCGTCAAACACTTTCATGGTGCTATCGCCGTCCGAAACCCAGGCAATCCCAAACTTGGTGGTGCCGCCCGGCGTTATGATGACCCCGTTGGGGCCAGTCAGGGGGTTAAAGTTGGCGGCGCGATTCTGTGCACAGCAAATGGCTCCGGTAAACGAACCCGAGCCAATTTGCCCCGCAGAAGCAGGCCCTGTCGGCGTGTCGGTCAGCGTGTCGTAAACAAGGACGGCATCCTGGGACCGGTCCGTCACGTAATACCTGTGGTTGGCCGAGTCCACGAGGCCGAGGTCGAACACGGTGAATGCGGTTCCGCCGGGCCCCGCAGCCCCCGGCACTCCCATGACGTCAATGATCGCGACGCCGTCATTCTTCGTTGTGCCGCAGAGCGGACAACCCTGAACATTCCCGCAGCCGCTCGGGAACAACGCGATCCCCAATAGCAGGGCGATTACAAGCAGCATTTCCGATCTCATGGAGTAACCTCCTGCGATTTTTCCTGCATTACCGGTCCCTGTTACAAGGCTGCGCCCGCACTGCGCAGCGCACCCTTATAGCCTTGTGCCGGCCCCCCGTATAAAACCAGCGAACTCGCCGCCGCATAAGATGCGCCGGACTGGCCTTCTTAGAATCGAAACTGCAACCGCTGCAGCACCACAAAGAATGTCTGCGGCCGAACGCCGCCGACAGTCGGATCCTTCGCCCGGTCCACGTTGAAGTCAACCGAGTACCGAACAAGATAGGAGGGATACCAATTGAACCCGGTGGTGAACTGGTCCGTGTGAGCCTCCGCCCCGGGCAATACTCCCGTCGAAAACAGCGTGTCCGGCGTTTTTGCCTGTATCTTGGCGTACCGGAACTTGACTTCCCAAGCCCCGATTCCGTGTCCTCCCTCGGGCGCAAAGAACGGACGCTTGGGCTTGATGGCTCCGTTTTCCGGCCGCCTTTCGCCGGTCAGGAGGTACGTTGCTCCCGCATAGTAGGCCTTGGCTACGACACCGGGCAGGTCATTCTGCCCCGTGCCTCCTGCGAAGGAGCTAAGTGCGCGGCGGAACTGGTCCAATTGATCGTACTCGGCGCGCACTGCCCAAGGGCCCTTAACCCAGGTGACATCGCCTTCATAGCGCTCGACTGGGCCATTGATCGCAAACCTGGGGAAGAACGTGAAGGCATTGTCCGGGAGTTGGCCATTAAAGCTCAGTTCATTGGATAGGCCCCTGGTACGGCCGTGGGCGATCGATCCTGCGATCGTAAATCCCTTCAACATCTCATTTGTACTCTTCTTCCAAGGATAGAACTTAAGCCTTCCTACCACTTCCGGCTCGTTCGTCGTGTTGGCTCCCAGTGTGCCCTTGCCGTTGAATGCTCCGACCCAGTACTGGGCGACGCCACCTCTCAGATCGCCGTGAAGCATGACGCCGGGGCTGCGAAACGACGTCGGGGACGGGTACAGAAGGGAGGTCAGCGAGCGTTCTACAGTATCGATATTGGTGATGCCGGTCAGTTCTTCCGCGGCGAAAGGCTCCTTGAACTGGCCAAAGGTCACCTGGAATGCGGGATGGTAGTTGACGTTGATGAAAAAGTCGCGCAGCAGGGTGCTGCTGGTGTCAGCAAAGTCGGCGAGAAGCGCGAATTCGTAGTGCTTGCCCAAGCTGCCCTGAAAACCGAACCGGCCACGCCGAAGGGTAAACGTGTTCGGGGGATGGCCGTCGCCGTTGTAGGCGCGGAAATCCGTCTGCACATATCCGTACGGCTGCATCACAAAATTGCCGTCTGAGCTCTTCATGAAGAAGTGCTCCCCGTTCCATCCTGCCTGCAGACCTTCGCCCTCCTTCTTAGGAGCAGCCTGCTTGGCTGCGGGAGCGGCCTGTGCGGATCCGGCCGTGTCCTCGGGCTGTATGGCGCCGGTCTTCACCAGGCGAGGAACGCCGGCCGCCTGCTGGTTAACCTGGACCAGTCGTTGAATGATTGCCTTCAGCTCCGCCACTTCGCGGCGCAACTGCTCGACTTCTTCCTTGGTTGCGCCCGCGGGAGCCGAATCCACCCCTTGGGCGTGGGCGAGCGAACCTGGCGCGACGAAAAACAATACCAGAAGCGCAAAACGTGTTGTTAGCGAGCGCATGTTTTTCCTCTCCCAGAAGGATTTGGCCGAATCAAAGTGTCCGGCTCCAGACACGCAGGAGCACTACGTCAAGCTTGCAATCGAGTTGTCTACTGCGGCCGTAGGATCGGCCGAGGCTCAAGCAACCGGCCCCCAGTGCGGTTGCCGGAGAAGTAAAAAGACAGCGGAACAGAAGTATGTGCGGTCAGCTCAAAAATCAATTCCACATGCCTGCGCGTTCCTCACCCCTGTTAAAGCGCAAGAACATCCGCGGTTCTACAGAAAATACAAGCTGTGGAAAATCAAGGTTGTCACACCCAAACTATATAGGACGGCGCTTCCTCTACCGGCCGCTGCCTCCGGCGACGGCGCCCTTCGCCTTTACAGACGTTTCCGTGCCGGCCGCCATGCCCTGCGCAAGCGCGATGGCAGGCCCCGCGCTGGCGACCGGCACCTTCATCCGCCGCAGGACGAAGAAGGCGAGCACGGCCGCGGTCAGGTCGAAGGCGATGGCGATGCCGAAGACGCCCGCCCAGCCGATCTTCGGCAGCGTGAACCTAGCGCCGAAGGGGGTCCAAACCTTGGGTACCACTGTCAGGACAATGCCGTAGGTGACCAGCGCGCCGGCCACCGCGAGCAGAATGCTCTTGGTCTTTCGACCCAGCTCCAGGCCAAGCGCGGTGGGAGCGAGGAAGAGCGCGAACAGCACTAGAGCGCCACCCAGCAGAAGCAGGATGTCGGCGCGAAAGTCGAAAGCTCTACCGGCGGCCAGCGCGGACCCGATTGGCACGAAGACGGAGGCAGTTCCCTTGGCCGTATAGAGAAAGCCGTAGTTCGCGGTGGCGTGCTTGCGGCCGAAGAAGTCCCCGCAGGTAGCCGGAAACAGCGAGAAGATCTCGCCCCAGCCGAAGAAGGTGAAGGCGCTGAAGACGACGAAGAGCAAGGGATTGCGGGCGAACTGAATGAGCGCAAAGATCGCCAGTCCTTCCAGGCCGAAGGCGATGGCCATCGTCTTCTCGCGGCCGATGTGGTCGGAGACCCAGCCCCAGAACGGGCGACAGAGCCCGTTCACCAGCCGGTCCGCGGAGAGGGCAAACTGGAGCGCCGGCAGGGTAATAAAGAGGAGGCTGACAGGGATCTTGTCGACCTTGAAGTCGATCGCCATCGGGTTGAGCTGGGCGACGGCCATCAAGCCACCCGTAGCAACGAGCGTCATCATCAAGTACATCAGCCAGAACTGCGGCGTGGCGGCCATCTGGCCGGAAGTGAAGTCCAGCGCGGACTGGCGCTTCTTCACCTCCTCGCCGCGCGCTGCTTGTGTCCAGGACCCCGGCAGCCAGCCGGCGGGCGGGGACTTGAGAAACAGTGCCGCGATGATGACGACGACACCCTGGATGATGCCCCAGTAGATGAAGGCGTGCTGGTATCCCGCCGTGTTGATCATGTTGGCGATGGGCACCACGGTGAACGCGGAGCCGGCGCCGAAGCCTGCAGCCGTCAGTCCCGCCGTGAGCCCGCGGTGGTCGGGGAACCATTTCAAGGCGCTGCCGATCGCGGTGCCGTATACCACGCCCGCGCCCAGTCCAGCGAACGCGTAGGAGGCATAAAGAGCGGTTAGCGACTCCGCTCTTCCGCTTCCAACCCAGCCGAGCCCCGCCAGGACGCCCCCGAGCATCACGAGGAGCTTGGGTCCGAACTTGTCCACCAGCCAGCCCTCGAAGGGGACGAGCCAGGTCTCAAGGAGAACGAAGACGGTGAAGGTGACCTGGATGAGGGCCAGCTCCTGCCGCAGGTGCTTCATCAGCGGCGGCACGAAAAGCGTCCAACCGTACTGGAAGTTCGCCACCGCCACCATGCTGAGCACGCTGAAAAAGAGGATGAGCCAACGGTTGTCGAGGAGAGCCTGTATCCCTGTCTTTCGATCCGCCGGAATTGCGGCCATGTTTGCACCTCCTAGGCTTAAGGGCCCCATGGATACGCAAGCATTACTCTGACTCTACTATTTCCCCCTGACCCTGCTCCTTACTTGAGGAAGAAGCACGAAGCAAGGTCGAGCGGCAGGGTCCCGCCCGTGTTCTACTTGGGCGGATGATCGGTTTCCACCTCTTTCAGGAACGGGATCACGCCGGGAACCAACCACTTGTCCCACATCTGGTCCACTTTGCTCTGGAAGTAATCAATGTCGTCGTCAGTGAAGTGCGCGAAGCGACCCTGCCTGAGCAGGTAGTCGCGCACCGGGAACCGCTTGTAGCGCCCTTCGGCGATCTCCTTCGTCTTGCCGTACAGTCTGATCACGCCCTCTTCCACCTCGTAGAGCGGCCAGACTCCCGTCGTCACCGCCAACTCGCCCATCTCGTGCGATTGCATGGGATCGTAGTCCCAGCCCTTGGGGCACGGGTCGAGGGAGTGAATGAACGTGGGTCCGCCGATGGAGAGCGCTTTGCGCACGCTGTTCATCGCCTGCAGAGGATAGGACATGCACACCGTGGCGATGTATTTGCATGTGGGGTGGCCCGCCGCCAGCATCCCCGCCATGTTCTTCTTCCAGCGATGGTGCATGATGCGCTTCATCTTGCCCGGAGGGCTGAAGGTGGTGTGGGCGCCGTAGGGTGTGCTGCCGGAAAGCTGAATATCGGTGTTGGCGTAGGACTCATTGTCGTACATCAGGATGAGGAGGTTGTAGTCGGGATGCGTCAGCGCCGCGGAGATCGCCGACAGGCCCATGTCCGCGCCGCCGCCATCGCCGCAGAAGGCGATCACATTGATGGGCTCGTCCTTGATCTTGCCCTTGCGCATCAATGCCTTCAGACCCGACGCCGCTCCCATCGCGGCCGAGCCGCTGCTGCCCAGTTGCGTGTGCATCCAGGGCACGACCCAGGACGTGCTGTAATACGTGGTGTTCGCCACATACATGCACCCCGTGCTGCCCAGCACGACAGTCCGGGGCCCCGCCGCCTTGGCCATCAGCTTCATCACCAGGGCCGATTCGCAGCCCTGGCAGGTCCGGTGGCCCGAGGTGAAGAACTCCTCGAGCGGCATCTTCTTGACCCCTTTGATGGGGTCCAGTTGCTGCGTGGGCTGAATGTCTACGAAAGTGGCCATCTCTTTCCTCCCTAGCGGTTGAAACGAGTCAGGCGATCGGACTGGCCCGCTATTCGCGCAACCCGATCCACTGGGTTAACGGTTGCGGCTTGCCCTCCGCCGCATGATAAACAATGTCGCTCATCTTCTTCACGTCGGGCAAGGTGACCTCGCGTCCGCCCAGGCCGCAGATGAAGTCGAGCATCGGCGGCCGCTTCGCGGCCGGGTACATCGCCGCGCGCACCTCAGTGGCCAGCACGCCGCTCAAGTACGGCGAGCCGAGGGAGAAATCGCGGTCGATGATCCCCACGGCGGAAAAGCGCCCGAGCGTCTTGGCCAGCTCCTCGGCCGCAAACGGCCGGAACCAGCGCACGCGCACAAAGCCGACTTTCTTCCCTTCCTTGCGCATTTCGCGGATGGCCACTTTCACCGGCGTCGAGAGCGTTCCCATGCCCACCAGGACGATCTCCGCGTCCTCGGTCTGGTATTCCTCGAAGAACGGGTTTCCATAACGGCGGCCGAAGATCTGCTCGAACTCTGCGTAAGCTTCGCGGATGACGGTGTAGGCCCGCTCCATGGCCGCCGCGGTCTGACGGCGGATCTCCATCAGCCAGTCTTCGTTGACCTGAGGGGCCACGGTGATGGGGTTGTCGGGATGCAGCAGCAGATCGCCCCGATTATATGGGGGCAGGAACGCGTCCACCTTCTCCTGCGACGGGATCTTGACCAGCGCCTGCGAGTGGGTCAGAAAGGCGCCGTCGCAACTGATGGCACAGGGCAAGAAGACGCGCCGGTCCTCGGCCACGCGATAGGCGATCAGCGCAGTGTCCAGCGCCTCCTGTGGGTTGTCTACCCACACGAGCTGCCAGCCCAGGTCGCGCACCGCCAGCGCGTCGTTGTGCTCCACGCCGAAGGCCCCGGGGTCGTCCAGGGCCCGGTTGCCTACCATGGCCACCATGGGGATACGCAAACCCGGGGTCACAGTCAGCGCCTCGAAAGCGTACATCCAGCCCACGCCGCTGCTGCCGCAGAACACGCGCGCCCCCACCGCCGAGGCGTGTTTCACGATCTCAAACTGTGAGTGTTCGCTTTCCGCGACGATGTATTCGCAATCCAGCTCCCCGTTGGCCACCAGCTTGGCCACGTATTGCATCACCGTATCGTAGGGACGAATCGGGTAGGCCGTGATCACGTCCACGTCGGCCAGCTTGCAGGCCACCGCAATGGCTTCGCTCCCGGTGATCAGGGCTGTCTTGTCAGCCTGTTGCTCGAGACTTGCTACCGCCTGCGCCATGACAATTCTCCCCCTTGACGGATTCTAGCCTTCGCGAGCGATCTCCAGCATTTCCGGGACCTGCTCTTCATATTGCCCGCGGTAACGGAAGCCGTGCGACCGTTGCGGGCCTGGGCCGTGCTCGATTTTCTCCAGCAGCCACTTCTTGTAGCCTTCCTTGTCCTTGTTCCACATCTCCCACTGGCTGTCGTTGTCGCGGAACTGCGTCTCGTTGACCATGGTGACGCATTTCTGCACCGGGCAGACCGCCTCGCAGACGCCACAGCCGCAACACGCTTGCATATTCGCGTCGTACAGGCCGTCTGGGGTGACGTCGAAGCAGGAGTCCGGGCATTGTAGCCAGCACAGCGTGCACTTGATGCAGGTATCGAAGTCCACGACCGGTCGCATAGTGCGCGTGCTGAACTTCTTGAAGGTCGGGTTGCGCTCCGGCTGCCAGCCGCCGACCTGCTGGGTCGCCGTATTCTCCATGGCGTGGCCCCGAGGAATGGCGGGAATGGTGACGCCTTCCCGCATCTCCGACCACTTTGGCAATTCAAACTTAAAGGGCTCTTCGGGATTCCCCTGGTTCGGGGGCACGGTGACCGTGGTGATGCGCTCGTAGGAGCGCGCTGCCGAGGTGGCCTTCAGCTCATCCTTCCACTCGGCGCGGATGGCTTTCTGAACCGACTCCAGGCTGAACAGTTCCGGCAGGACCTTGGCGATCGCGCCGAGGATGCGCACGTCGCTGTGGTCTTCCTTGTACACCCACAGGCCGGAGAAGCTGGGAATGCCCTTCACGATCGCCAGTTGGTAGGGGTATTCCTTGCGGTGGCACATCTCGATGAGGGCTTCCGGCTCCTCGCGCGAGGTCACGATCAACGTGCCGCCTGGCTTCAGCAGCCGGTTGATGGGCTGCAGCCCGTACCACGCCCACGACTCTACGCCCTTGCACAGCGTGTCGTCCACGGCGATGCTGATGTCCACTTCCTTGGGCTCGTACTTGGCCATCCCCTCTTCGAGCGTCTGGTCGTCGGTGGCCACGATGGCGAAGTTTTTTGCCGGAACCCCGTTGCGCTCCGGGCTGTCGCCGTAACGCCCGAAGGAGATGCCAGGCTTGCCTTCCTGGTGCGCCGCCAGAACGATCGCCCGGCTGATGTTCTTGGCCAGTGTCTTCTGGAAAATTCCTCGATAAACAATCTCCACCGCGAATAGCCGGCCCATCTGGAACCTCCAGTTCTCTAGAACTTCTTCAGTACGATCTCCTCGATTTCTTCTACGTGTTGATACATGGCAGCCTCGGCGCCGGCCGCGTCGCGCCGCTTGATAGCGTTCAAGATCCGCTGATGGCCTGCCAGGGACCTCTGTAGGCGCCCTTCCACTTGCAGCGAGCGCGCCCGGCTCTCACGCAGCAGGTCCATCAAAACGTCTAAGACTTTGAGCACCACGCTGTTCTTGGCGGCCCGTGCGATGGTGTAATGGAACTCAGAGTCCTCTTCGATGGCCAACTCCCCACTGCGCACCTTCTCTCTTTGCCTTCGCAGGATGGCTTCCAGGTAGGCAATCTCCTCAGGGGCAGCGTGGGTAGCCGCGCGCGCCGCCAGTGGCGGCTCAATCATTTTGCGCACGTCCAGGAGTTCGCCCACCAATTCACGCTTGCGAAGCAGCATGGTGGCCAGAGGATTCACCAGCGAGTCTGCCGAAAGGTCGCAAACGACTGTGCCATCCCCCTGGCGCGGCTCCACCAAGCCGATCAATTCCAGGGCTCGAATGGCATCCCGTACAGAACTTCGGCTGACCTCGAACTTTTCCGCCAGTTCGCGCTCGGGGGGCAGCTTGTCGCCGGGCTTCAGCGACCCTTCAATAATCTGTCGTTGGATCTGCTTGGCAACCTCTTCGTAGAGTTTGGTCTTCCGGACCGCCTCAAATTCGGCTTTTACCGTTGCTACCAGGTGCGTTCTCCCCGGGCCACTGGTCTGGTTATCAGACCACTGGCGCACTTCATATCAACGCCCGAGGGTGCTTGTCAAGAGCTTTCTTGGTTGCAGGCAGGGAGCGAAATCCGGCGGACCTGGGTGCACCAGGCAAATATATTAAGGTCCGCTCTGGCGTGTCCGGAGTCAGTCTTATAAAGCGAGTTAGCTAAGCAATTGAAAGAAGAGGAGATTCCTAGGTTACTCTCGCAGAAAACAGCTCATTTTCTAACGGAGCCAGGAGGATAGGGCTTGCCAGGCCCCCAGGATGAAAAGCAGCACGGCAAACACATGCCGCATGCGTCGCGGGGTAAGTCTCTGCGCCAATCGGCTGCCCAACATCCCGCCCAGGAAGACGCCGGGCATGAGTAGCAAGCCGACTTTCCAATCTACTTTTCCTGCCTGCCAATAGGTGAGGAAGGCCAGCAGGCCCGTCGGCGCTACCAACGCGAACAAGCTCGTGCCTTGGGCCTCGTGCTGTTCAAACCCGAACAGCAGCACTAGCAGGGGCACGAAGAATGCGCCTCCACCGACACCGAAAAGCCCGGCCAGCGCGCCCACGCCACTGGCTAGGGCAAACACCCCCCACAGGAGGGTGCGCCGGTCAGCCATTCGCTTTCCCCACTGTTTCTAGCCCACTGCTCCTCGGCCAGAGCATTACTGCTGAAACCATCAAGAAGACTCCGAACATCCCGCGGAGATGCTTCGATGGAATTCGGATGGCTATAACGCTGCCGAAATATCCCCCAACGAGAAAGCCCGTAGCGCATGCCACTCCCGCGCGCCAGTTCACGTGGCCCTCTTTCCAGTAGTGGTAAAGCGCTCCCGCCCCGATCGGCGGCAATTGCAGGAATAGCGACGTTCCCTGCGCCAAGTGCTGGTCCATTCCAAGCAGGTACACCATTGCCGGCACCAACACTATTCCCCCACCGATGCCCATCAAGCCCACCAGGATCCCTACCCCCAATCCCAGTACCATGATATCGATCCACATAGTTCCTCGCTCGGTGTCCAACCCGTGAGCCCGCCATCTTCCTTCAGATCGAAACAGCGGGCAACAGGATTTGCGGGGCCGAACGCGGGCGCTGCCGCGCTTCTTATTCTCTTTGGCGATTCCTGCTTCAGTTCAGTTACCCGGCGATCGTCGAGGCCGCGCAGTCACCCGCCAGCACCACAAAATCGTCCTCTGCTGATCTGCAAAGCCGCAGATCGGGCCGGCGTGTGCCGCACGCGCCTGCGCATGTGCCCGCCGGCATGATAGACTGCGCAGCTTTCTGTTTTCGCACCCACACTGCGGGGAGGTCTGCGATGCTTCATCGGCGTAAATCGCTTGGAAAATCACTGACAGCCGCTGCCGGACTGCTGCTGGCACTTTCCACGCACCTGGGAGCGGAGACCAAGCGCTTCAAGCCCACTACTGGCGTGCAAACGTTCGCCGTTCGCGAGCCGGTGCTGCGGTTGAACCCCGGCGATATCGTCGAAACCGAGACGCTCTACGGCGGCTACTATGCCCGGGCCGGCGGCGAGTGGCCGGGCGAGGTGGGACCCTTCTACATCGAGGGCGCCACGACGAACGACACGCTGGCGGTGAAGATCTTGCGACTGCACCCGAACCGTGATCACGCTGTTTCCACCCATACTCCGGGTTTCATCAGCGCCATCGCCAGCGACCGCTACACCCGTATGCTCAACCCGCCCATTCCCGCGCGGCGCTACGTCTGGCGGCTCGAGAAGAACGGCACGCTCGGCGTACTCGACTTGCCGGAGAGCAAGAAGCGCCTGGAGGTTCCTCTCAGCCCGATGCTGGGCCGCGTGGCCGTCGCACCGGAAGGCGAACAAGCTTGGGCCGGGCTGTGGCCGGGCAATTTCGGCGGAAACATGGACGTGAGCGACGTCGCAGAGGGCGCGACCCTCTATCTCCCTATCTTCCACGATGGCGCTTACTTCTATTTCGGCGATGGCCACGCCCTGCAAGGCGATGGCGAACTCTGCGGCTCGGGGCTGGAGACCACCATGGAAGTCATTTTCCAGTTCGACGTGATCAAAGGACGCAAGCTCGCCTGGCCGCGCATCGAAACGAGCGAATTCATTATGACGATCGGCAGCGTGCGACCCCTGTCCGATGCCCTGCGTATTGCTGCGGTGGAAATGGTAGAGTGGCTCGAGGCAGACTACAAATTTGACAAGTGGGAGGCTTACCAGACGGTCTCGCAACTCACTCAGATCCGCGTGGCCAATATGGTCGATCCGAACTACGCGGTGGTTGTGAAGATGCCGAAGCGCTACCTGCCGCGTTGAGTGAACCTGGCGGAACACGGCGAAAGCAGCGGTGGCCCGGAGCCCGCAATCATACGGAATTGCGACAGCAGGAACGAAGTGCCACGCTGCGGCTCCGCTATTGACGCAACCGATTAGCAATCCTAGTATGGGATTTGAAGAGTAGGGGCTGCGATCTTGTTTCATATGGCAATATCGGACTTCAGGCAGAGCGCTCGAACACGAAGCGCAGGTCTGAAACGGTTAATCTGGCTGGCAGTTTTCGTCCTGGCCATCAGCAGCCTCGCCGGGGAGCCCTGGGACAAGCGGCCCCAGCAGTGGAACCTGGCCGAGACCTACCAAATCCTGAGCGACTCGCCCTGGAGCCCGGCGAAAACCGCTGTCGAACTGACTTTTGAAAAGCGCTACATCGATCCGCTCACCAACCGCCGGGTCGAATTGCCCAACGCAAACCGGGCCACCGCGGTGGAGCGCGCGCAATTTGGGCGACAGCCTAAATCCGAGGTGCCCGTGCTGTGGTGGTCGGCGAAGACGGTGCGCCTGGCGCAGCAGCGTTTGCGCCAGTTGCGCGACCCCGCAGCGCTGCGGGAGCCGCTGCGAGCGGATGAGCTGAAGGACTTCGTGCTCATCGTTGAGGGCACGGAAGCGCTGCGTATTCTCAGCGACTCCACTGAAAATTTGCGCGAGACAGTCTTCCTGGAAGTGCCTGGAGGGCTATCGCTCGATGTCTCCGACGCCCGTTTCGTCGAGGGAGTGAAGGCGGGAGAAGACTTCGTGGAGTTTCACTTTCTGCGTCAGATCGAAGGGCGGCCGACGGTGAGCCCGGACGCCGATCGAGTAGTGTTTCACTGTAAGGCCACCGCAAAGACCGCGCGCCCTGGTCGGCCGGACTCGATTTCCATCCGCGCCGAATTCGAGCCGCGCAAGATGCGCGCCGCCGGCCGGCCCGACCTCTGAAGCTCCGCAACGCGGAAGCGGGAAGGCACCTATCAACCCTGGCCGGTAGCCGCCATCCACCCGAACATAAGCCCTGCAACACCTGCTAAGACGGCCGTCATCGTGAAGCCGGCATGCGTATACTCGTGCGCAGCCGCGCCCAGCAATATTACGGCCGCGGCCCCGCGAACGATTCGCTGGATCAGTTTTGAGTTCATGAATAAATTCTATTCTCCCGAGCAAACTCGCGGCTACCGGATCAGGTGATATTTCATCTGGCGTGGAAGCACCCAGCCAATCTTGTCGCCGTCGAGCGCGGCATCCTCTTCCTGGCCGACCCAGAGTTCCTGGCTGTTCCACTCGGGCACAGGTGTGCTCGCAGCGAGCTCGATGGAAAACCAGGTGTTCGGCAGCATTAGCACGTCGCCGCGTCCCGGTACGCCTTGCTGGCGGTCCCACAGCCCGATCAGCGGCCCCGCGCCGTGCCCGTGGTCGCCAATCGGATGGGAATAAATCGAGCCTTTGATGCCCGCGGCCTTCATCGCGGCCAGTGTTTCGGCCAGGATTTCGTTGCCCGAGCGGCCGGGCCGCATACGTTCCATCAGCAGATCCTGCAGCCGGTTGCTGGTGGCCAGCGCCTTCTGGATCCCGGCGGGAGGTTCGCGCTCGCCCTCGCGCAGCACGTAGCCCATGTGCTGCGTATCGGTAGCCAAGCCCATTGCCTTGATGCCGAAGTCCACGTGAAGAACGTCGCCGCGCTGGATCACCAGGTTGTCCTGGTCGGCGAGCACGGAGTCGTGCTTCAGCCCCGGGCGCTGCACGTCCACAGTGGGATGAAACCACGTGCCCAGGCCGCGGTCGTTCAACTGTTGCCGAAGCCACCACACCAAGTCGGTATTCGTGGTGACGCCGGGATGGATGACTTCGCTTGAAAACGCGCGCTCGATGAGATAGTGCGCCGTCTCCATCAACTGCCGGTAGGTGGGAAGCATCTCCGGCGGGCGGATCGAGACGTATTCGAGCGCGAGATTCTCTGCGCGCACGAACCGCGAGATCCACTTCGGCCCCAGCGCGTCTTCCAGCGCCTCGCGCTCGCCTGCCGAGAGGCCGTCGGAAAACGCGTGCGTGCGCGAAATGTCGATGGCGATGGTAGCAGGGTTGCGCTCTTCGATGAGCTTGCGCAGCAGCGCCCATTGCCCCTGGCCCCAGAGCTCGCGGTTCTCCACCTCCGGGTCGCGATACACGGTGTAGAGCCCGCCGTTGCTTCCACCGCCCAGCGCCACCCGCTCGATTCCCTTTTCTTCGCCGCGGTCGAAGAAAACGTAGATGGTCCGCCGGCGCGCCGCAAAGACGGTTGGCGAAACCAGTGAATAGAACACTGGGTCTTCGTCGTACTCGCGGCAAATCACCAGCCACATCTGCACGCCGTGCTTGCGCATCAACGGCGGCAGCACGCGCTCCAGCCGCACCTTCAGCCACTCCTGGCGGATGGCGGCCTGCTCGCGCAGCGATGGCAGCGGCTTGGGCGGCGTTTGCGCCGCGGGCTGCTCGGCCGTCGCTGCAATCCCCGGCCACTGCGACAACACCAAAAGGATTGCGATCAAAAACCTGCTCATTCCCCAACGACGAACCATCTTCGCCTCCCTGCTTCCTTGCTCTCTGGCGCAGAATCAGCCCGCCATTACTGCCGCTTTTTCTTTCTCCGGTCAATCGTTTTTCTGCAGCTATGACCGTTGCGGAGACCGATCCTCCGGCTGCTAGCACTAGCGAGCGGCGCGGTTGCTATAATGGCCTGCTGCTGGTCCTCCCTGCTGTTGGCTGACCACCAGCCGCTGATAGCTGATGGCTACCTTTCACATCGAGCACTTCGGTTGCCGCGCCACGCAGGCCGATGCTGCCGCAATCGAGCGGCAATTGCTGGAGCGCGGGTTCCTGGGCTCGCGCGGGGCCGCGCAAGCCGACGTGGTCGTGGTAAACGCGTGCACGGTGGCGGCTTCGGCCGACACGCGGGCTCGCCAGGCCATCCGCGCGATCCACCGCGAGAACCCTGCCGCTCGCATTGTGGTCACCGGGTGCTACGCTCAGCGCGCTCCCGAAGAGCTGGCCGGCCTGGAAGGCGTGGTGTGGGTGGTCGGCAATTCGCACAAGCCGGAAATTCCGCGGCTGATTGACCACATGGCGGCGCAGAGTTCCGGCTGGAGTAGCGCCGAGCAAGGCTTGGCGTCAGAGGGGCAGGAACCAAGAGTCTCGGCTGGATTTGTCCCGCTCGAGCAGATCGATGCCTCGCGCGGAGGAATCCGGGATGGGAACGGCGCCGACCCGATGTCGCTTGCGCGGGCTCCGGCAAAAATCCTGACCGGCAACATCTTTGAGCAGTCCGGCGTGCTGGTCGGGCCGATCCTGGGCGGCGAGGGCGGCCACACGCGCCCGGTGCTGAAAATTCAGGACGGCTGCAACAACCGCTGCGCCTACTGCGTGATCCCGTTTGTGCGTGGGCGCAGCCGCAGCCTGCCTCCCGCGCAGGTGGTGGAAGAGATTCGTCGGCTTTCGGCCGCGGGCTACCGGGAAGTCGTCTTGAGCGGGATCAACCTGGGCAGTTATGGCCGCGACTTAAATCCCCGTGTCGAGTTTGGCGAGCTGCTGCTGCGCGTTTTGGAGGAAACATCGCTGGAGCGGCTGCGCATCAGCTCGATTGAGCCAATGGACGTGACGCAAGATCTGATCGCACTATTTGCGTCGACCGACCGCATTGCACAGCACTTCCATATCCCGCTGCAGTCCGGCTCCGACCGTATCCTCGCGGCAATGCATCGCTGGTACCGCACCGCGCACTATGCGCGCCGGGTAGAACTGATCCGCGAGCTACTGCCCAATGCCGGCATCGGCGCGGACATCATCGCCGGCTTCCCAGCCGAAACCGAGACCGACCACCAGGCGACACTAGCGCTCATCAGGCAATTGCCACTCACCTACCTGCACGTTTTCTCTTTTTCCAAGCGTCCTGAGACGAGGGCCGCCGAGATGTCCGGTGAGGTGCCGCCGGAGGTTATCAAGCGGCGCAGCAGGGAATTACACGCGCTGGCTGCGGAAAGGGCTGCTGCATTTCGCGCCGCGCAGCTCGGATGCACGCTCCGCGTTCTGACTCTAAATCGCTCAAGCGAAGGGCGGTTTGGTGAAGTAAGTGCCGTTGACGGTTCCACAGGACACTCGACCGGCGCCTGGACCGGCGCACTGAGCAGTAATTACCTCGACGTGCGCGTGGCAGGCTCCTGGCCTGCCAACCGTATCCTCGACGTCCGTGTCACCGCCTTGAACGGGTCACATCTGATCGGCCAGGCGCTCGACGCCATCCGCTAGACGCGCAGGAACAAATGCAAAAACGAAACACGGTATCCGTGTTGCTTTTCGGTCTTTCAGCCCTCGAAGATGACCTGCGCGAGCGCGGTATTTCCGCTGTGGGTGATGGTCAGGGAGATATTCTTGACTTGGAGGCGGTCGGCAAATTCCCGTGCCGCACCGCGAAGCTGCAACGTTGGCTTGCCGCTCCGGAGGCGCACAACCTCGATGTCCACCCAGCGCACCCCGCTTCGCCAGCCTGTTCCCAGCGCCTTCATCGCTGCTTCCTTGGCGGCAAACCGCCCCGCGTAGCGCTCGAATCGGTTGCGGTGGCGCTTGCAATAGTCGATCTCCTCCGGCGTGAACACGCGCTTGAGAAAGGCCTCGCCATGACGCTCGATCGCTGTTCGCACGCGGTCCACTTCGGCGATGTCAATGCCCAGTCCGACGATCACGCGCCCCTCGGCCGCTCCAGCAGCGCTTGCACGGTATGATTCGCGGTTCGCTAGGCCGCACCGTTTCGCCCCGATTCAGGGGACTCATGCGCCGCAGGGGGATTATAACGCCGGTGTGCTCCCCAAAACGCTATGTAGCCCGCGTCTTCAGACGGGGGGAGTCTAGGCCCTAGAAATCCCCACCTCTGAAGACGTGAGCCACAGAAGGCCTGCAATGAGCTAGAGTATCGGTCGGTTAGCTTCAGAGAGGCCAAGTGAAGTGGCCCCAGGGAGAAACGACCAAATAAGTTCGATCGGAGGGCGGGCGGCGATCCGACGGCGTCGCGCCAGCCAGGCATGGGCCACGCTCCGCTCTGGCGAATTGCAAATTATCCAGGCCACGGCGCTGGCGAAGTTGCCTTGGCTCGTGCATGGTTTCTCGACGCGGACCGGCGGGAAGAGTCGTCTTGAAGGCTTGCCCGATGGGCAGGGCGTGTTGAATCTGGGCTTTACCGGCTGGGACACTCGCGAAGACGTTCTGGCCAACCGTGCCAAGCTGCTCTCTGCTCTGCCTGCTGAGCGGATGAAGCTGGTAACTTTGCGGCAGATTCACTCGGATGTTGTCCATGTTCTCGACGCTTTCCTGGACGGCGTCCAGCGCGGCTTGCCGCCCGCCCACCTTGCTGCGCCGGGCGGCCTGCCCCCAGACCCCCCTAGCGCGCTGAGCGGTGATGCGGTAATCACGCGCGCCTCGGGATGGCTGCTCGGCGTGCAGACAGCCGATTGCGTGCCCATTTTGATGGCGGACACCAAGCAGCACGCCGTGGCTGCGGTGCACGCGGGGTGGCGTGGCACGCTGCGGCGGATCGCTGCGAAAACGCTGGGGCGGATGCAGATGGCATTCGGCACGCGTCCCGAGGACGTGGTAACCGTGCTGGGCCCGGCCATCGGCCGGTGCTGTTATGAAGTGGGCCCGGAGGTGGCGCAGGCTTATGCGGGGCAGTTTGCGCAAGCCCGCGAATGGTTTGACGGGCCGTTCGATCAGTTGGCCACCGGCGAGGAACCAAACCCGCTCAAGTGGCTCTCGATGGCCCCGCCGGGTCACGACCCCCCGCCGCCGCGCGTCCGGCTCGACTTGCGCGCAGCCAACCGCTGGCAGTTGCTTGACGCAGGTGTGAAAGCGTCGAACATCATTTCGAGCGAGCTGTGCACGTCCTGCCGCACTGACCTTCTCTTCAGTTATCGCCGCGAGCATGCCCGCACCGGCCGGCTGATGGCCATCATCGGCCTGCGAGAGAAGTAAGCGCGCTCCTTGTCATGCTGAGCCCCGAAGCGTTTGTCGGGGCGAAGGATCTCAGCCGGTGATGCTTGGCGTGCATTTGTAGGGCCGCATAGCTATACGCCCCTGCAGCCGTTCGCGGCGAAGTCCACTCACAATGGCACCACGGGGGCTTAAGCTATGCGGACGCTCGTGAGGGCTGCAGCAGTGCAGGCGTTTCGAGCAGGGCGAGTTGGCCGCAGGCGGCCATGATGTCCTGCCCGCGCGAGTAGCGGACAAACGCCGGAACACCTTTCTCGGTCAGGATACGCCGAAACTCTTCGATGCGCTCGGGCTGGGGCGGTTGGTAGGGCAGCTCGCCCGGATTCCAGGGAATCAGGTTCGCCTTTGCGCGCAGGCTTGCGATTAGCTTCACCACGCGCCGGGCGTCATCACCCCGGTCGTTGAACCCGCCGAGCAGCACGTACTCGAAGGTCAGGTGCTCCCACGGTCGCAGTGGATAGCGCCGGCAGGCATCCAGCAGCACGCTGAGCGGATACTTGCGGTTGATGGGCATGATGGCGTTGCGCTGCTCGTCCGAGGAGGCGTTGAGCGAGACGGCGAGCTTGGGCCGCACCTTCTCCGCGGCCAGCCGTTCGATTCCCGGCACGATGCCGCTGGTCGATAGCGTGACGTGCTTGGGCGAAAGCCCCACGCCATTTGGGTCAAGCAGCAGCCGTAGCGCCGCAATCACCGGTTCATAGTTCAGCAGTGGCTCGCCCTGTCCCATCAGCACCACGTTGGTCTGCGGAGCGAGCTTCGCGCGATTGTCTTCGAGCGCCACCAGCACCTGGCCGACGATTTCACCGGCGCTGAGGTTGCGGACGAGTCCCAGCTGCGCCGTCAGGCAGAAGTGGCAATTCACCGGGCAGCCCGCCTGTGTCGAGATGCAAATCGTCTGGCGGGTCGCTTCGGGCATGTAAACGGTTTCGATGCTGGTGGGTGCCGCTGCCGGTGAGGAAGCGGCTCCTTCCAGCGCCAGCAGGTAGCGCACGGATCCGTCCGTCGAGTGGTACCGCTTCGTGATGCGTGGCAGTGTGATGGATGCTTCCGCGGCCAAGCGTGCGCGCAGCGCCGCGGGCAAGTTGCTCATCGTGGTGAAGTCGAATCGGCGCTCCGCGTACAGCGCATGATAGATTTGCGCGCCGCGATAGGCCCGCTCGCCCAGCGACACCATCAGCGCGCGCAATTCCTCTCCCGATTTTCCTAACAATTCGACCCGCATCGTCTTACCCATCGATGAGATTCCATCATAACACGTTGCTCTTCAGCGCAAATTTGACTCCCCAAACAATCGTGAGGCTATAATCTGGCCGTCGCTTCTAAGCCAAGGGGATGGAAGGCGCAGGGAGGAGCTATGGCGCAGATGCTGTCGATTGACGATTGGGTGGAGCGGCTGGCCGCGATTCCGGCGCGGGAGTTCACGCTCGAGCGCGTGCAAGCATTCCTGGCCGCCCACGGCGTCAAGCCGGAAACGCTCGAACCCTACCTCTTCTTTTCCAAGGGGAACTACACTCGCAATCTGATCTTCAAGAACGACCTGTTCGAGTGCATGGGAATCTGCTGGGAGGTCGGCCAGGCCAGCCGAATCCACAATCATCGGGGGCAAAACTGCTGGATGGCTACGCCCGTCGGCCGGCTCCGCGTGCAGAATTTTCGCGTCGAGAATCGCGACGCCACAAAGGGCGCTTGCCGGCTTGTGCCCACCGACGCCTTTGACATGGACCCCGACCACGCCGCCGCCGTCAATCCCCTCGAGCCGGTCCACCAGGTGCTCAACCTGCTCGAGTTCAACCAGCGCGCCGTCAGCGTTCACGTTTACTCCAAACCGTTCGATAGTTGTGAGATCTATTCGCGCGAGAAGGGCACCTATTTCGACGTCTCGCTGCACTACACCAGCGAGTACGGGAGACTCAATCCGGAGGAAAAGCTGTTGTAGCGCCGGTCTCGCCGGCGGTAGCCACTCGCGCCGTCCCGGCATCCGAAGTAGCACAGGATCTCGACCTTTGGCACCTGTCCCGAGCGAAAGCCTCGGGATGCCGTGCCCGTACACCGGCACGGTGGGGCGAACTCCGCAACCGCTCTGCCATTCCGAGCCCGCCGTGACAGGCAAGGAATCTCTGGCCCTCTGTCATGTCCTGCCATGCATGGAAAGTCCGGATGCCGGCAAATTTCACTTTCAAGGGGCCACAGTTGCGTCGTATGCGTCACTCGTCCCAGTTGGCATTCTCGCGTTCCGTGTGCCAGAATCGGATTATGGGCGACGATCTACGCGACATTCAGAAGCGGGTGCTGCCCAACGGCCTGGTGGTGATCACCGAGACGATGCCGCACGTCCGCTCGGTCTCAGTCGGCATCTGGATCCGCACCGGATCGCGCCGCGAGCCCTCGGAACTGAATGGCATCTCGCATTTCATCGAGCATATGGTGTTCAAGGGCACCGAGCGGCGCACCGCGGAAGAGATTGCCCGCTCGATGGACTCGGTGGGAGGCATGCTGGATGCTTTCACCGCCAAGGAATTGGTCTGCTTCAACGCCCGCGTGCTCGACGAGCATCTACCCATTGCCTTCGACGTGATCTCCGATCTGGTCTTGCGCCCGCGCTTCGCTGAGGAGGACATCGCTAAGGAAAAACAGGTCGTGCTGGAAGAGATCAAAATGGATCAGGATGACCCCGATTATCTGGTCCATGAGATCTTCACGCAGAATTTCTGGCGCGGCCACTCGTTGGGTCAACCCATCCTGGGCACGCGCGAAACCGTCAGAGGATTCACCCGCGAGTCGCTCTTTGCTTGTTTCCGGCCGTGGTACGCGCCCAACAACACGGTGATCACCGCAGCCGGTCACCTGGATCACGCGCGCCTGGTGGAAATGGCCGAGCGCGAGTTCGCCGGATTCAAGCCCGCCGCAGCGGACGGAGCTGACGCGCCACCGCGCACCCACGCGCGCATCACCACCAGGACGAAGGGTGAACTCGAACAGGTGCACATCTGCTTGGGCGTCCCGTCGTACCCGCTGGCGCACGAACGGCGGTTCGCTGCCGCGATCCTCAACAACATCCTGGGCGGCGGGATGTCTTCCCGGCTGTTCCAGAACATCCGGGAGAAGCAGGGCTTGGCTTATGCCGTCTTCAGCGAGCTGAGTCCCTATCGCGATACCGGCCTGCTCTCCGTCTATGCTGGCACCGCGCGGGAGACTGCCGGGGATGTAGTTCGCTTGGTGATCAAAGAATTCCGCAGCCTTAGGCAGGAACCGGTTGGTGCGGAAGAGCTGCGCCGCGCCAAAGACCACCTGAAGGGTTCCCTGATGCTTTCGCTCGAATCCACCGGCTCGCGCATGTCCCACTTGGCCCGTCAAGAGATGTACTTCGGCCGATTCTTCACCTTGGACGAAATCCTCGCCTCGATCGAGGGCGTGAGCCGCGAGGATGTGCAGCAGCTTGCGCAGGAATTTTTCATTCCGGAACAGATTGGCGTTACCGTGCTGGGCAATCTGGACGGCTTCCACCTCACCCGCGATCACCTCGCCTGCTAAGCTCCCACAACCCTCTGGCCAGCGCCGGTGGATCTTGTCAGCGAATCTCTACCTCGGGTCAGTCTGGCGCCTCAAAACCATTGACGCCGCCGCTGCGCTTTGCGATTATCCTAAAAACCTGTGTGGCAGCGGTTGCGGGACTGGGGGCGCGGACCACGTTTCGAGTTTCGATACTGGCGTCGGGCAGCTCGGGCAACATCACCTTGCTCGAAACTACCCAGACGCGCCTGCTAATCGACGCTGGTCTGGGGAAAAGGGAAACGCTGCGGCGCTTGGCCGCAGTCGAAAAGCGCGTTGACCGGCTCGACGGTATTCTCATTTCCCACGAGCACGCCGACCACATTGGCGGCCTGCCGCAGGTCCTGGCCCAGTGGCGCACGGCGGTCTATCTGACCGAGCCGACCCACGAAGAAGCGCGGCGTCTCCTGCCCGAGGGCTCAGCCAAACGCATCAACCGCGTCCAGTACATTCGCGCCGGGCAGCGCTTCCCCATCGGCGATATTGAAGTGGCTGCGTTTTCGATTCCGCACGACGCGGCTGACCCGGTGGGCTTCACCTTCCGCGCCAACGGCGCCAAGGTGGCGCTCGTGACCGACCTCGGCTATCTGCCCGAGCTGGTTAAGCACCACTTGCGCGACTCCGATTGCCTGATCCTGGAATCGAATCACGACCTCGAAATGCTCAAGGTGGGTCCCTATCCGTGGTACGTCAAGCAACGGGTGATGAGCCGCACGGGGCACCTCTCCAATCATTGCGTCAGCGAGTTCCTCGCCGACCCCGAAGGCTTCGATGCGGCCCCGCGCTACCTGGTGCTGGCCCATCTCTCGGAGAACAATAACAACCCCGACGTTGCCCGCATCTGTGCCGAAGAAGCCCTGGGGCGCCGCCCGGCCCCAACCGCTTTTCGCGGGGAGTTGCTCGTGGCCTCGCAGCGCGTCCCGCTAGGCCCTCTCGTCCTGTAGCAAAACCTACGGGTATGTGGCCACTGTTCGGGAAGGGCGTTTCTCATGAATAAGCTGCGGTTTCGCATCCGTCAAGGTGTACTAGTGATAGGTGTAGTGAGGTGCTTGAGGATTAACCATCGAAGTGGATCAGATTAACTTGCTAGTTACATCATCTGAACAGGTCCGGTGCGATGCCAAAAGGTAGAGCTGCCGTTAAAGCGGCTCAAGACCCTCACGCGATTGCGAAAGAGCTAGTCTCACGGATTTACGACGATATCCTGAAGGAAGGTTGTGTGGTGTTCCTTGGGGCTGGGAGTACGACCGAGCGCCCTAGTCATGGCCGGAAGACGTATTACGAGCACATAAAGGAGATTGCCCAGTTCTCTGGAGGCAGTCCTTCATTCCCTGAATTGATGCAGTATTTTTGTGACCGGATGGACGGTGGACACCACAACCGTCTGATTCGAGAGGCGCTTTCGAGGATAGAAATCTTTTGCGTTCGGGGTGAGGACAATCACACCGCAACGATGTTCACGGATTCGCTCGCCGAGATTCCTTATTTCAATAGATTCGTAACGACGAACTGGGACCCTTTTCTTGAGAGATCCCTGGATGTGCTAGTACCGATGGTAGAGGACCGTGACTTAGCATTTTGGGACGACAACAAGCGTCAAGTGCTAAAGATTCACGGATGCATCACACGCCCATATTCAATCGTCGCTACGCAAGGCGACTATGACGAGTGTATGGGTCGAAATCCGCTCATTTTTAATAAGATGAAAGACTTAATGGCGACCAAGACCTTTCTCTTCGCCGGATATAGCATGCGTGATGCTGACTTCAAGAAGGTGTGGGATCTGATAAACGGCTCCCTCGGTCACTTTGCTCACTTGCCTTATGCACTTGATTCAAATGCAACCGCCGACCAAGTTTCATTCTGGGGGGATCTTGGAATCCAAATCTTTAGGGCTACGGACATAATGTTTATTCGGACGCTTAGGGAGCGACTCGAAAAGGAAGAATTGGTCCCCTCGGAACAGTTCCTCCGATTCCTGCAGCGCGAGCGTCATCGTATCGTGTCCACCCACTTGAAAATGGGTCAAACGTCTGACGGTAGACTTTCTTCAGCGATGTACCAAGATGGATTGTTACACGAGCTCGAGTCCATACTTACTTCCACCAACCTAGGGACTAAGAAGAAGAGGGATTTTGAGAACGAACACGGGGAAACACTAAAGCAACTAGAACAAATGCGACGCTGCAATAATCCAATCGAAATCGCTTACTGGTCGGGAAGAGCCGGGGTGCTCGAAAGATTCAACAAACGTAAGAGATCGCCCATCCCGACATTCTTTCATCCCTACCGGCTGTGCCCCATGCCGAGACTCGTAAAAGGCGAGAACTTTTGATATTTGCTGCGGTTGACTGGGAGTTGCGGCGAGCGGAGGAGGGTCGCTCAGCGCAGGAGGATTTCTTCGAAGAAGGCCAGCGCGCGAGGGTCATTCGATTGCCCCAGCCAGAACATGGCCTGCTTGCGTACCACTGGATTGCGGTTGGTCCGCGCAACCTGGATCAGCAGCGGCACGCCCTCGTCCTTCGGGAGTTGGCTCAGCGCAAAAACGGCGCGCTTCTTCACTTCCGTTTCGGGGTCATTTTCTATGGCGGCGGTGATGGCGCTGGCGGCTTTTTTGCCGGCCTTCTGACCCAGCCAAAATAGCGCCTGGCCGCGCACGCGCGAGCCCGGGTCGCTCCGGGCCATGCGGATCATCTCTTCCACCGCCTCCGGTTCGTGGCTGACCGAAAGGGCGAAGGTGACTTTTTCGCGGACGCGGTCGCTGGGGTCCTCGTGCGCCATACGTTTCAGCACGGCAAGTCCATGTTTGCCGCGCGCCGCCCCTAACCAGAATGCGGTGTGGCCGCGGAGAGATTCTGGCTGGTTGGGCGACGCAAATCCTTCGAGCGCGCGGTCCGCTGCCGGATCGGCGTGCAGCGCAATCGCGGTCAGTGCATGCTGGCTCGGGCGCTGGTTCGGCGTGGTCTCCGATTCCGCATCCGAAAGAGGAGCAGTTACAAATGAAGCCAGCCAGGCCACGCTTTCGGCGGGTTGCACGTTGGTCAGCCAGGTGAACGGCAGACCGCCGGCATCGAGCTGGCAATCCTCCGAGAACGCGCGAATCCGGTCCACGCGTTTATGTTCGATGCGGAAAAGCGCCACGAGATAATTAGGGCCTTCCAGTTTGACGGTTCCCAAACTGCCTGCGTCAGAGTGCTCGTCCGTACTGAGGTTGATGCCGCGGCTGCTCTCCAGCCGGCACGGGCCGCAGCAACCGCTCGCGTGAGCGAACTCATCACCCGAGCTGTAGCAGCACATTTGGTGCTGCCCAGCGATCATGGGCACGGCGTAGCCGGTCCACGCCGGCTCGGCCTGTGCGCTCAGGAGTGCGTGAAGCTCTTTTTCCAGGCCAGCAGCGGCTGGGCGCGTCTGCATTTTCGCGTTCACCACGCGCGGCTGCTGTGCCGTTGCGGGCAGCGCAGTCGCAAGCATCAGCGCACCGAGGACTCCGAGCCTTGCTGTCGCGGTCATTCCTTGCACAGCGCACCTCGCCTACTTGTTTAAAATTTCCATGAGGAAATCGGTAGCCTCTTTCGTGTTCATCAGAGAAAGTTTCTGCACTGCGGTTTTCTTGAGGCCGGGATCGGTTTCCTTGCGGGCCACTTCAATCAGCGCCTTGACGTTTCCCTGCAAGAAGAATGAGTTGAGCACCTCGCGGCGGACCTCAGCATCTTTCTCGTTGCCATAGAGCGCCACCAGTGCCTCGCCCGCGCGTTGCGAGCCCAGCAGACCCAGGTTGCGGATCGCCTTGCGGCGCAACTCCGGCACTTTTTCCGTTCGCGTCAGCTCGATCAGCTTCTCGGCGTTTCCGGCCACAAACATCGCTTGCAGAATCTGTTCCTTGATTTCCACGGATGACTCGTTTTGGTAGAGCTGCCAAAGCTCGGGCTGCGCGCCCAGCACTCCCAGTTGGCGGATGGATTCGCGGCGCAGTTCGACCACTTTTTCGCCTCGAGCCGCTGCTAGAAGGCGTTCGCGATCGCCCGCCACCATGAAGCTGCGCAGGATCGAGCGCTTGACGTCCACGTCGCTCGACCCGGCGTAGATGTCCGCCAGCACCTGGCGGCTCTCCTTCTCGCCGAACAGGCCCAGATACTCCACTGCCTTCCGCTGCAAGTCGGGATTCGACTGGCCCCGCGCGATGCGGGCCATCGCCTCGCGCGCCTGTGGCGACCCGGTTTGGGCCAGGACGAACAGAGCGCGCTGCTTCAGCTTGGGCGAACCCGAACCCTGCAAAACTTTTTCCAACAGGGGCACCGCGCGCTCGGGATCGGTGTGCTGCAAGCCGTTAATGGCGATGACCTTCAGGTCTTCATCTGTTTCGCTCTCCGGCCGAACCGGCTGCCCGGTGGATTGACGAACCTCTACTTCGAGAGCCTTCGCGTCTTTCAGCCAGCGGCTCTGCGGGTAGGTCCGGCCGAGCTCGCCGAGTGTGGCCAGCGCATCGTCGCGCCGGCCGAGTCTGTTGAACGCGTAGGCCTTCCAGTAGAGAGCCGCATCCGCGCGGGGTCCACCGCCCTTGGACACTTTGTCGAATTTCGCGGCAGCCTTCTCCCAGCGGGCCTCGTCCACCGCTTCCAGAGCGTTATCGTAGAGCTCCTGCTCCCGGTCGCGCTTCTCCAACTCGCGGTCCTTTTTTTCCTGTTCGCGGTCTCGACGCTCCTGCTCCCGGTCACGCTTTTCCTGCTCGTGCTCCCTTTGCTCTTCCTCGCGCGATTGCGCGTCACCCCCCGCGTCGCCCGCGTGGATGCTGCCTGCCACCTCTCCGGTGATGCCATCTGCGACACGGTCGGAAATACTCGAAGCCGGCACGCGGATCGCCCCTTTGGGCGCTTGCCCGCTTGCGGCAGCCGGCGCCGCGAGCATCCCGGCCAACAGAATCACCAGCCACGTCCGAGAAAGCCAATTCATCTTTCGGATCATCTATCGTTGCCTTCCCTTCTAAGACCTGCCACGCGGCGCAATCTGCCCCGCGGATTTCTCCCGCTCGCGCACTTGCGAGCCGATCACGCGCACTTTGAAAAGGATCCCTCGCGCCTCGATGCGCTGCTGGATTTCGTTCAGTTGCGCCGAGGAGAGTTGCGCTGGACTGTGCGCAATCTCCACCAGTACGCGCTCGAGCTCATCGAGGACGTTGACTAGAGTGGAATCGCCCGTGCGCGTAGCGGTCTGCCGGTAGAGCCGGTTGGCTTCCACCAGGTCCTGCGCCCGCTGCTGCTCGAAGGAAATGTCCACCCCGCCCTTCGTCAACGTTTCGGTTGCTCCCGCATTGACCAGTTCCGCCAGCACCATCTGCGCGTGGTCCAAGTGATCCCCCACCGCCACCAACAGAATGCGTTCGCGCACCTGGACGGGGATCGGTCCGGCCGATTCTTGCTGCGTTGGCCGCGGCCAGAAGCGTCCTGCCAGGAAAGCCGCAAACACCAGCGCAGCCATGGCGCCCACGGCGACCCAACGCCGCGGCACCAGCCAGGCGCGCCAGTCGAGTCGCTCCCGTTGATCGAGTTGCGGGCTGATTCGTTGCCACACGCGGCTGCCGTAGGAGGCGTCGCGCTCGGGAACTGGAGCAGCCTCGACGGCAGCGAGGACGCGCTGGAGCGCCTCATAGCTCGTACGGCAGGCATCGCAGCTGGCGAGATGGCGGTCGATTGCGGCGCGCTCCTGGGTTTCGGACACGTCGCCGTAGCGATACGCGATAAGTTGTTCTTCACTCGGGTGCGTCATTGGTTTGGGCTCGGGGCTCGACTAGCCGCTACATTCGGCTTTACTTGCACGAAGGGCTCAAGGGCGAGGCGCAGCTTCTGCACTGCGCGAAAGACGCTGTTCTTGGTCGCGCTCGCCCGCAAACCCAACGCCTGGCCGATTTCTTCAATCGACTGGCCCTCGAAATGCCTTAGCAGGAACGCAGCGCGCTCCGTCGGGCTCAGCGCGCCGAGCGCCTTCGCGACTTGGCGTCCCAGTTCGGCGCTGAGCAACAGCCGGTCGGGAGCCGGGTCGGGACTGGGCAATTCGCGCACGGCTTCGGAACCTTCGGGGGCGTCGGAGTCTCGCCGTTCGGAGTCTGGGCGGCGTTTGCGCATCAGGTCAAGCGAACAGTTCACTCCGATGCGGTAGAGCCAGGTGCCAAAATTCGACCGCGACTCAAATCGGCTGAGGCGCCGATAGGCCTTCAGAAAGGTTTCCTGCACGACTTCTTCGGCGTCGTGCTCGTTCCCGGTCATACGATAGGCCAGCCGGAAGATGCTGCGGCTGTGGCGTTCGACCAGGACACGAAACGCGTCCCGATCGCCGGCCAGGGCCTGCGCTACTCGCTCCGCATCACTCCCGTCCATTCGCCTCATTAGACTTGAATTCTGGCCTAACGGTTAGGTGGAAGGGTAGGCAGACTGAACGCCTCTGACGATCCAAGTCAGCCAGGGTGATTCCGCGCGTTTCCTTCCCAAGAAGCGCGGGACTTCAGGTATGATTGCGTAGGGAATTTCCCCGCCATTTGGCAAGAAAGCTCACATGGCTAGGGTCTGGCTGTGTGCACGGCAACGCGCATTGCTGCGTGGAGCGAGCCGGCCGGAAAGGAAAAGAGTTTGATCCCACGATACACGCGCGAGGAGATGGGCCGCGTCTGGAGCGACGAGAACAAGTTTCAGAAATGGCTCGAGGTGGAGCTCGCAGCCACCGAAACGCTGGCTGAAGCCGGCCAGGTGCCACGCGCGGCGGCCGCTGCCATCCGTGAGCGCGCCCAAGTGAACGTGGGGCGCATCCGTGAGCTCGAAGCGCGCGTGCGTCATGACGTCATCGCGTTCACCATGGCGGTGGGCGAAGCGATTGGGGACCCGGCCGCGGCGCGCTGGCTGCACTACGGGTTGACCTCCAGCGACGTGGTCGATACGGCGCAGGCGCGGCAGGTGCGCGACGCCTCGCGGCTGATCGAGCAGGGCTTGGCGCGTTTCGGCGAGGTGCTCGAGCGGCGCGCGCAGGAGTTCAAGCACACGCCGCAGATTGGCCGCACGCACGGCATGCACGCCGAACCCATCACCTTTGGCCTGAAAATTGCCAACTGGTTCGCTGAGAACCGGCGTAACCTCGAGCGCTTCGACCTGGCGGCGACGCAGATGGCCGTGGGCAAGATTTCCGGCGCGGTGGGGAATTGCGCGCATCTGGGGCCCGAGATCGAGCAGAAGATTTGCAAGCGGCTGGGCCTGGAAGTCGCGGCGATTTCGTCGCAGGTGATCCAGCGCGACCGCTACGCGCAGTACCTGACCACGCTGGCGGTGGTTGCGGCGTCGCTGGAGAAAGTCGCGCTCGAAATCCGCCACTTGCAGCGCACCGAGGTTCGCGAGGTCGAGGAGCCATTCGGCGATGAGCAGCGCGGCAGTTCGGCGATGCCGCACAAACGCAATCCGGTTAGTTGCGAGCAGCTTTGCGGGCTGGCGCGGGTGGTGCGGGCCAACGCGCAGGCGGCGCTGGAAAACGTTGCCCTGTGGCACGAACGCGATATCTCGCACAGCTCGGTCGAGCGCATCATCCTGCCGGATTCGACCATCCTCGTAGACTACATGCTGGCGCGCATGACCGAGATCGTCGCCCAAATGCGCGTCTTTCCGGAAAGGATGTTGCACAATCTCGAAGCCACCCGGGGTCTGGTCTTCTCCGGGCAGCTTTTGCAGGACCTGGTGGAAGCGGGCGCGCCACGCGAAGAGGCGTACAAGTGGGTGCAGGAGCATGCCATGGCCGCCTGGGAGTCGGATACCAGCTTCCGCGAGTGCGTCGCGACCGATCCGCGCATCGGCAAATTCCTGAACGCGGCGGCGCTCAACCGCACTTTCGATCTGCAGCGGCAGCTTCGCTGGGTGGATGCGATCTTCGCCCGCGTGTTCGCGAAATCTTCGCTTTGGAAATCGTCGTCACACTCTTGACAGCTTCTCTGAGAGTTGCCAGAATTAGATTCCCTTCCGAGAATTCCAAACACTATTTGACCTGCCGGGAAATTCCGCTTGCCCCTCCGAATCCCGTTCAGGCTAATTCGGGGGTCCCATGTCAGGGGAAGGAATGCCATTGGCCACCGTTCTGGTCGCTGACGACAGTGAAGATAATCGTGAACTGCTCTCCCAAATACTGCGCGTTCAAGGCTACCGCGTGGTTTGCGCTGCGGATGGCGCGGAAGCGCTGGACGTGCTGGCTGGCCAGCCGATTGATCTCGCTCTGGTCGACGTGATGATGCCGCGGTGCACCGGCTTTGCCGTGTGCCGCACGGTTAAGGCGCGTCCTGAAACGCGGCTGATTCCGGTGGTGCTGATAACAGGCCTGGGGAGCGCCGACGATCGCATCCGGGGAATCGAAAGCGGCGCCGATGATTTCCTGAACAAGCCTATCCGGAAAGAAGAGCTGCTCGCGCGAGTGCGCTCGCTTGTGCGCCTGAAGCGCTTCACCGATGAGCTGGACAACGCCGAGACAGTGCTCTGCAGTCTGGCGCACAGCATCGAAGCGAAAGACCCCTACACCGAAGGCCACTGCGAACGCCTCTCGCGCTACTCGATTGCCCTGGCGGAGCGCCTTGGCCTGCCGGAGGAGCAGCGTGTGGCGTTGCGCCGCGCCGGCGTGGTCCACGACATCGGCAAGGTGGCCGTGCCTGAGCAGATTCTGCTCAAGCCAGGGCCGCTTGACCCGGACGAGCGGCGCATCATGGAAAACCATCCGGTGATCGGAGAGCGCATTTGCGCGCCGCTAAAATCGTTCCGGTTCGTCCTGCCGATCATCCGCCACCACCACGAGCGCATGGACGGCACCGGTTATCCCGACCACTTGAAAGGCAGCCATATTCCGTTGTCGGCGCGCGTCCTGCAAACTGTGGACATTTACGACGCCCTTACCACCCAACGACCCTACCGCAAAGCGCTCTCGTCGCAGGAGGCCTTGTCCATCGTGCGTGAGGAAGTTAGGCGCGGCTGGTGGGACGGCAGCTTGGTGGATACACTGGAGAACGTGCTGCAAGAGTCGCCGGACCTCGTCAGCACTCGCATGGCCTGAGCGCCGAAAAGCACCGTTCGCTCGGAGCGTGTGAGGCGGCCATCGGCCCGGCGCAGCTAAAGGGCCGCGCCGGGTCATCCCTGCGCCCGCTGGACGTAACGCGCTTCGGAGGTGTCCACGCGAACTTTGTCGCCGGCGCTGATGAACGGGGGCACTTGGATCGTCAGGCCGGTCTCAAGCTTGGCGGGCTTCATCACCGCGCTGGCGGTAGCCTTCTGCACCGTCGGCTCGGTCTCCACCACAGTCAGGTCCACTGTGTCCGGCAGCACGACGCCGATGGGTTTGCCTTCGTAGAATTCCAATTTGACCTGCATATTGCCGATCAGGTAGTACACCGCCTCGCCGAGGACGTCCGAAGTCAAGCTGATCTGCTCGAAGGTCTGCGTATTCATGAAGTGGTAGCCCTCGCCGTCGCCATAGAGGTATTCAAATTCCACCTCGTCCACAATCGCGCGCTCGACAAAATCCTCGGCGCGGAAGCGGTAATCAATAATGGAGCCGGTGCGCAGGTTGCGCATCTTGGTCTGCATCGAACCGCGCTTGTTGCCGGGCGTGCGGTGTTCGACGCTGAACACCGTGTACAGGTTGCCCTCATGCTGGATGATCATACCGGGGCGGAGTTGCGTCGCTTTCACCATGACATGCTCCTGACGCGCACGAGGTCTTGCGGCAGGTCCGCCACGGCGGGTTCCGGCTGCTTGTGATTCGTCGCGCGATTCCCTGGCGCGCGGTTTGCGCCAGACCAAAACTCATTATAGCCGTGGGCTTCAGAATCGGTCAAACTAGCGGCGTTTCGCCTATGCCAATTCAGAACCCCTTCCGCGTCGTGCTGCTGACTATTCCCATAGTCTGTGCGTTTTTCCTCGGCGGGCCCGAGTCGCACGGCGGTCAGGAAACCATCGTGCCGCAAACGGCGATGTCGCTCTGTCCCGCGCTGACGGTGGCGACGCGGGAGATGGTGCCGGCCGGCACCGCCATCGGAGTTTCGCCCGACGGCCGCTATCTGGTGCAGTACATTCACACGACGCAAGGTGTCGAGCTGAAGCTGCGCAACCGCGATACAGGCGAAGACCGCAGCGTGCAGCTCGAGCCTCCTTCGCTTCCACCCGGAGTCACATGGCAGGTGCACGAAATCATCTTTTCTCCCTCAGGAAGCCTGTTTGCCGTCCGCAGCGTCGGAGCAATTTGGGTGCTGGACGCCGAGACCGCGCAGGTGCGTTACCAAATTGGCGTCGACGGGGAAAAGCAGGCCTATCCGGGTAAAGCCGCGCTCGCCGAGGGCCAAATGGCGGCGGTGTTCTGGCCGCCGGAATCCTACCTGGCGGACGCTGTGCCGAAGAAGCCCATCGAGGTGCGCTTCTACGAAGCAGCCACCGGCAAGGTACTGCGCAGCCTTTCGCTCGCGCTGGACTCCGCCGAGCGGTGGACCAAGCTGGCGCTCGCTCCGGACGGCTCGCGCCTGGCTGTGTTGTTGCGTTCCACGCGGTGGCCGGGCAAGGCGCGGCTGCGCGTGTATGCCTCGGAGGACGGCAAGCTGCTCTGGGAGCGGAAAATCGGCGCGGAGGACATGGCTTGGCTGGGCGATGGCCGCGATTTGCTTGTGTTGGGCAGCCAGTTGAGCTGGCTCGACGCCGGAACTGGCAACAAGCGCCGCGACGCAGAGAAAAGCGTTCACTCCAGCGAATCGCAGATATTGCGGGTGAACGAGCGAGGAAACCTGGCCGTGGGCCATCTGCCTCGGTACAGCAAACTCAAGCGCGCTTTGTTCTTGTCCGATCGGCGTGATCCGCGCCTGCTGGTCTGGCGCTTGGACACCGGTAAGGAGCTGTGTCAACTTGGCCCCAGGGCGGCCGAGGGGGCCGACGTCTGGCCGACAGCCCGGGGCGAACTGATCGCGCTGGAGGAAAGCTACGAAGTGCGGCCGCCGCTGCGGCTGCTGCGCGGGGCCAGCATCGTCACTTACCGGGTCGCGCCGCACTGACGAATCGCGCCGCGACCTCTCCCGGCTCCCGCCGGCCATGCCGGAGACGCGGCGATTATTCTCTGCAGCCTCGGCCATGATCTTCTCGATCTCTATGATGGTGCGGGGCAGGCGGGCGGTGAGCAGCTTGTAGCCCGCTTCGGTGATCAGCACATCGTCCTCGATTCGCACACCCAAGTGCTCTTCTGGAAAGTAAATGCCAGGCTCGATGGTCACCACCATGCCCGGTTCCAGCGGGCGATCGGGCGGGCCCGGGTCGTGGACATCCAAGCCGATGTGATGGCCCAGTCCATGGATGAAGTAGCGGCCGAGCTGGCGGCCCTGCTTGTCCTGGCCGTGCGAGTTGATGTAGTCGTAGGCGATCCGAAACAGGCTGTTGGGGCCGCTGCGCGCAAAGCTCATCCCCGGCTTGAGCGCCGCCAGCGCCGCATTCTGCGCGCCCAGGACGATTTCGTAGATCTCGCGCTGCCGCGGGGTGAACTTGCCGTTGGCAGGGAGCGTCCGGGTGATGTCGGCGGAATAGCCGGAGTACTGCCCGCCGACGTCGAGCACCACGAGATCGCCGTCTTTGATCTGGTCGCGCAGGCTGCTGTAATGCAGCACCGTCGAGTTGAAGCCCGCGCCGACAATTGGCGGATAGGCGCTTCGCTCGCAGCCGCCGTACTGGTAGACATACTCCATTCGCGCCGCGACCTGGTATTCGTAAAGCCCCGGGCGAAGCATCTTCATGGCTTCGAGATGCGCGTCCACGGAAAGCTCGATGGCCCGCGCGAGCAGCTCAAGCTCGCTCGGCGACTTCACCTGGCGCATCGCGCCGATGCGCTCGGCGATATTGCGCTGCGACGCCTGCGGTAGAATCTGATAGAGCCAGCTCGACCAGTTCCGCGCGTGCGGGTAGCCCAGGTCTTCGGCCGTGGGCAGCAGGGTGTAAACGTTCGGGAAAATCTTGGCCAGTTTCTCGAGCGTGCCGCGCAGGTCGGCAAACGACTCGACGCTGGCGAACCCGGTTTTCTCGAGCACACCAGGATCGGTGGGGCCTGTCCGCGGGCCTTCCCAGCGCTCCCGAACCGTGTCGTGGGGCGGTAGGAACAGGATCTCGCGCGGGCCGTCCCAGGACTTGCCATTCGATTTACCGTTGTTCTTGCCGTTGACCTTGCCGGCGGTCTGGGCGGAGCTATTGTCTCCTCCCTTGTCAGCACCCTTTTCGCTGTTTTGCTCCGGGACCAGTACCAGCGCCGCGCCGGGCTGGTTGTGGCCGGTCAAGTAGTAGAAGTTCTCTTCCTGATGGAAAACGTAAGAGGGCGAGGCATCTTCGCGGCCCGTGTAGCCGAACAGCACTACCGGTCCATCCACCTGCGCGCGGAGCTTGGCGCGGCGCTCCGCATAAACATTGTACGGCTCGCGCGTGCGCGCCTCAGCCGGGGCCGAGGCGAGGAAAACCAGCAGCACGAAGAGAATCGAGACAACCGAAGAGAAGAGATTCTGTGCGCGCCCGCACCGATGTCGTGGCGTCATTCCCGAGCCTCGCTGGGAATCGGACGGACGGTAGGGGTGCCCCACCCCCCTGCCTTTTTGTAAGTGCGGATTGTAAAGGACTTTAAGTCTAATGATTCGCTAAGTGCGAATCCTAAACGGGTTACGGGCGCATTTTTGGTAAGTGCGGATTGTAAAGGCCTTAGATGTGTGGATACGGTCGAACCACTCGCTCTCAAACTCTTCCACCTTGCGCAAAGCTCTTGGCAGGCTTTGCACCACATTATACCGCGGTGGTCAAGAAAAACAGCGGGGGAGTAATTCCACAGGGCTGGTTTGATCCTCGATTGTAGCTGAAGAGCCAAGTTGCCGCTTCAGGATTTGTCACGGCTTGAGATTCAGCACCGCTTTGCCGCTGTCCAGGTCGACAGGCACGGAGATGTGCTCATGCGTGACCAGCCAGTGGCCATTGATCTTGCGGTAGCAATCGATCGCGCGCACCCACAGATCGGATTTCTGGCCATTGGCCATGGTTCCACTAATCCGTTCGAGGCTGTGGCTGAAGGCCACACCGTCGCCCGTAGTGATGCTCAGGTCGCGAATTTCGACATCGATCGCACCCTGGTACTGGGCGAGGAAGTCCTGGTAGTCTTTCTTATACGCATCCGACCCGAGGTATTGCAGCGGCGGCACGAGGTCGAACGCCACCAGTGCTTGTCCCGGCTGGTAGATCGACATAATAGCGTTGAGGTCTTTGGCGCGGAAGGCCTTGGCCCACCGGTCTATTAGTTGCCGGATTTGGGCTTCATCATTCGCGGCGGTGCGTGCCTTCGGCATCCACAGGAGGGAGACACAGGCAAGCGTCAGCACAGAAAGCGCGACGAGCTTTCTCATGGGTGGCACTCCTTTCGCTGCGTATGATTGCATGAACCGATGGGGACAGGACCCGCTACGCGCGGACCACCGCGGATGCGAACGCGATTCTATGGCGGAGTGTTTGGGGAGTCAAGCCAAGTGGGGTCAAGTTAGAAAGAGCCATCACCGGCTTTTGCAATAGCTTCTACTAAGATCGAACCTACAGCGGCCAACCAGTCGGATCAGCTCTTACGAGGCTGTATCGCAGTGGGATCTTTTTGGCTCAGTTTGCGGTAAGCCGACTTTTCATTCCCGACCTAGTTTGAGTTCCGGTGGCAACGCGGAATTGATACTGATTTAAGGGGGATTTACCGGTCCGAGAAAATCACCTTGCCGCCTCGGATCGTGTAGCGCACTTTGGAAAACGCCGTCACGTCCTGAGCAGGATCCGCGCGTAGCACCACAAGATCGCCGTCCATTCCTTTCGCAATGCGTCCGCCATGGGCTGAGTAGCCGAAGCGCTCGGCCGGATTCGTGGTAAGCGAAGCGAGGATTTGCTTGAAACTCATTCCCGCACGGAACATCAAAGTGAACTCTTCTGAAGTGTCGAACTGTTCGATGTAACCCACGTCGGTGCCAAACAGTATTTGTCCACCTGCATTGGAGTAGGTTTTTACCTCCTGAACGGCCATGTTGATCCACTTCTCGATCTCCTCAGCTGGCTCGCCAGACTTCTTGCCTTCGACGGCAAATAGAGTGAGCGTGGGGATTAGAGCTATGTGCGCCGCTTTCATGCGTTGGGTAAGAGAAGGAGTATAGGGATTGCCTTCGGTAGCGGGGTGGGCCAGCACATCCACGCCGCTCTGAATGGCCACTTCGATTCCCTCGCCGTTGGAGGGATGTGCAAAAACTGGTTTACCGGCGCGGTGGGCCTCAGATACGAGGGCCTTAGTACTCCGTTTCATAAATACGATGACGTATTTTTCTAGCCTTCACATTGGGCTCTGGGCTAGACTTGGTCTCAGCGGAGGTAACAGGCTTGCCGAGATCAAGCCCATTCCGAATCAGGCTTACCAGGGAAGAACACGAGCAACTCCAATCCAGAGCGCGCAGATATACGTCACCGTATTGCGAGATCATCCGGCCAAGATCGTCCTCCTGGCCGCCGAAGGTCTCTCCAACGAAGTCATCGCCTCTCGCCTCGATACCCCTCGGCAGATCGTCAGCAAGTGGCGCAAGCGATTCGCCCTGGCGCGGCTCCCGGGTCTGGAAGACGAACCTCGGGGCGGGCGCCCCGCCCGCTTTTCCCCCCAGCGTCGTCGTTCAGGTCAAAGCTCTCGCTTGTGAACTTCCCTATCGACTGGGATGGCCTTTGTCCCGGTTGTCCCTCTCCGAAATCCAGCGTGAGGTTATCACGCAGGGCATCGTAGGCGAAATCAGCGGCAGCACCCTGTGGCGGTGGCTCAGCGCCGACGCCCTCCGCCCTTGGCGACATCGCAGTTGGATCTTTCCCCGCGACCCGCAGTTCGCCGAAAAAGCAGGTCGCATTCTCGACCTGTACGAGAGACGCTGGAACGGTAGGCCCTTGCGGGCCTCCGAGTTCGTTCTCTGCGCCGACGAGAAAACCAGCATCCAAGCTCGTTGCCGTAAGCACTCCTCGCTGGCTCCTTCTCCTGCTCGCCCGATGCGGGTCGAGCATGAATACCACCGCGCCGGTGCCTGGACCTATCTCGCGGCCTGGGATGTCCACCGAGCCAAGCTATTTGGCCGCTGCGAGACCAAAAACGGAATCGGGCCCGTGGATCGCTTGGTCGCCGAGGTGATGGACCAACCGCCCTATCGCTCTGCCCGTCGCGTCTTCTGGATTATGGACAACGGTTCGGCTCACCGCGGCCAGAAGGCCGCCGACCGACTCCGCTCCCAGTGGCCTTCGGTGGTGCTGGTGCACACCCCACTGCATGCCAGTTGGCTGAATCAGATCGAGATTTACTTCTCGATCGTCCAGCGCAAGGTCCTTATCCCCAATGATTTCTCTTCGCTGGCCGAGGTCGAGGAACGTCTGCTTGCCTTTCAACATCACTATGAGCAAATCGCCGTCCCTTTCCACTGGACTTTCACCCGTCGGGATCTCGCAGCCCTCCTGGCGAGGCTCAGCAACCACGCCCTGGCCCATGTCGCGTAACCCCCCTCCC
>QHYU01000104.1 GCA_003224235.1 Acidobacteriota bacterium | reverse complement strand
GCCAGCATCCTTGCGCAGGAAATCGAGCGCGGCGGCCTCCTCCGGGGTTAGCTCGGCAGCCGGGGGCACCGCTTCGGCCGGGGTTGGTGCCGGAATTTCAGTGAGCAGCTCGATGTTGCGGTAACGCTCCAGGCCCGTGCCGGCGGGGATGAGCCGCCCCATGATGACGTTCTCCTTGAGGCCGCGCAGATAGTCCACCTTACCCGCGACGGCCGCCTCAGTAAGCACTCGCGTGGTCTCCTGAAAGCTGGCTGCGGAGATGAACGAGTCGGTCGAGAGGGAGGCCTTTGTGATGCCGAGTAGCAGTGGACGGCCGGTTGCGGGTCGCCCGCTCCCGGCGATCACCCGGTCGTTCTCCTCGCGGAAGCGGAACTTGTCCACCTGTTCTTCGAGCAGGAAGCTGGTGTCGCCGACGTCTTCGACCTTCACCCACCGCATCATCTGGCGGACGATGGTCTCGATGTGCTTGTCGTTGATGTTGACGCCCTGAAGGCGATAGACCTCCTGAATGGAGTTGACCAGGTAGGCTTGGGTGTATTTCTCCCCGAGCACGGCGAGCAGGTCGTGCGGGTTGAGCGGGCCATCGATCAACGGTTCACCAGCCCGCACGCGCTCGCCTTCCTGCACGTTGATATGGACGCCGCGGACAATCGAATACTCTTTCTGCGTCCTACCGTCCTCGCTTTCGACATAGATCTTGCGCTGCCCCTTGCTGATTTCACCGTACTTCACGACGCCGTCGATTTCGCTGATGACAGCGGGGTCGCGCGGCTTGCGAGTTTCAAACAATTCCACCACGCGGGGCAGACCGCCGGTGATGTCCTTGGTCTTGGTGGTTTCGCGGGGGATCTTGGCCAGCACGTCGCCGGGCTGAACCTCGTCGCCGTCCGCCACCATCAAGTGGGCGCGTGACGGCATCAGATACTTCTTGCGCGTGCGCCCGGCCGAGTCGCGGATCAGGATCGTGGGCTGGTGCTTCTCATCGCCGGGAGGCAGTGTGACGACGAGCTGTGCCAGTCCGGTGACTTCGTCCACCTGTTCTTCAATGGTGATGCCCGGTTGCAGATCCTTGAACTGCACGCTCCCGCCAACCTCGGTGAGGATGGAGAAGGTGTACGGATCCCACTCGACCAGGGTCTGACCAAAGGTGACCGGCTGGCCTTCTTCCACGCGAAACCGGGCCCCGTAGACCACGTGGTAGCGTTCCTTTTCGCGGCCTTTCTCGTCCACCACCGCGATCAGTCCGGAGCGGTTCATGGCGATCAGGGCATCGCCACGGCCGCGGACGGTCTTCAGGTCGATGAACTTGACGAAGCCGCTGTTGCGCGCCTCCAGCTTGGACTGCTCGGTGACGCGCGTGGCGGTGCCGCCGATGTGGAAGGTCCGCATCGTGAGCTGCGTGCCGGGTTCGCCGATGGACTGCGCGGCGATCACGCCTACGGCCTCGCCGATCTCGACCATGCGGCCGCTGGCCAAGTTGCGCCCGTAGCAGCGCGCGCAGGCTCCGCGCCGCGATTCGCAAGTCAGCACGGAGCGGATCTTGACGCGCTCGATGCCCGCCGCCTGAATGGCCTTGGCAAGCTCTTCGGTGATCTCCTGATTGACGTCCACGATCAAGTTGCCTTCGTAGTCTTTGATCTTGTCGAGCGAGACGCGGCCCACCACGCGGTCGCGCAGCGGCTCGACTTCGACGCCGGCCTCGATGATCGGCTCGACGTAGATGCCGTCGGCCGTTCCGCAGTCGATCTCGCTGATGATAACGTCCTGCGCCACGTCCACCAGGCGGCGGGTCAGGTAACCCGAATCAGCGGTCTTGAGCGCGGTGTCGGCCAGACCCTTGCGCGCGCCGTGCGTCGAGATGAAGTATTGCAGCACGGTCAGTCCTTCGCGGAAATTGGAGGTAATCGGCGTCTCAATGACTTCGCCCGAAGGCTTGGCCATCAGCCCGCGCATGCCGCTGAGCTGGCGGATCTGCTGCTTGGAGCCACGCGCCCCGGAGTCGGCCATGACGTAGATGGGGTTGATGACGCCTTCTTTGTCCTGCTGTTCGAGCGCCTTGAACATTTCGTCGGCGACCTTCTCGGTGATGTCGCTCCAAATGGCGATCACTTTATTGTAGCGCTCGCCGTTGGTGATGGCGCCGTCCAGGTACTGCTGCTGGACCTTGACCACTTCCTTTTCGGCAGCCTCGACCAGTTTGGACTTGTCGCCGGGGATGACCATGTCATCGATGCCGATCGAGATGCCGGCCTTGGTGGCGTAGAGGAAGCCCAACTCCTTCAGTTCGTCGAGCATCTGCACAGTGCGCTCCTGGCCAAATCGCAGGTAGCAGTACTGCACCAGTTGCTGCACGCCTTTCTTTTTCAGCAGCCCATTGACGAACGGCATCTCCTTGGGCAGGTGGTCGTTGAAGATTACGCGGCCGACGGTAGTGTTGATGAAGTGTCGGTTCAAGCGGATGGGTTCGGTGTGGAGCACGTCCTGGTCGTCGTAGGCCGTGGTCAGGTCGATGGCCTCGCCGGTGTAGCGCAGGCGGATCGGAGTGAGCAGCTCCACTTCGGTCGCCTCCAGCGCCAGAATGACTTCCTCGGCCGAGCCGAAGGCCCGCCCTTCGCCCTTGGCGCCGGGCCTGGACTTGGACAGGTAGTAGATGCCCAGCACCATGTCCTGCGTGGGCACGGCGAGGGGCATGCCGTTGGCGGGGGAGAGGATGTTGTTGGAACTCAGCATCAGCACCGAAGCTTCTACTTGCGCTTCGGGCGAAAGCGGGATGTGCACGGCCATCTGGTCGCCGTCGAAGTCGGCGTTGAACGCGGTGCACACCAGCGGGTGGATGCGGATGGCCTTGCCCTCTACCAGCGTGGGCTCGAACGCCTGAATGCCCAGGCGGTGCAGCGTCGGGGCGCGGTTGAGCAGCACCGGATGCTCGCGGATCACTTCTTCCAGGATGTCCCAAACGATGGGATCTTGCTGCTCGACCATCTCCTTGGCTTGCTTGATGGTGGTGCAGTGACCCGCAGCCTCCAACCGGTGGTAAATGAACGGCTTAAACAGTTCAAGCGCCATCTTCTTGGGCAACCCGCACTGGTGCAGCTTCAGCTCCGGGCCCACCACGATCACCGACCGGCCGGAATAGTCCACGCGCTTGCCCAGCAGGTTTTGGCGGAAGCGCCCCTGCTTGCCCTTCAAGGTATCGGAGAGCGACTTGAGCGGGCGGTTGTTAGTGCCGCGGAGCACGCGGCCACGCCGGCCGTTGTCAAACAGCGCGTCCACTGCCTCCTGCAGCATGCGCTTTTCGTTGCGCACGATGACGTCGGGAGCGTGGAGCTCCATCAGTTTTTTCAGGCGGTTATTCCGGTTGATCACGCGCCGGTAGAGGTCGTTCAAATCGGAAGTGGCGAACCGGCCGCCGTCGAGCGGCACCAGCGGGCGAAGTTCCGGTGGCAGCACCGGGATGACGTCCAGAATCATCCACTCGGGCTTGTTGCCAGACTTGCGGAAGGCTTCGAGAACCTTGAGGCGCTTGGCGAACTTGATGCGCTTTTGCAGAGAGGGGTCGGCCTTCATTTTTTCGCGGAGTTCGTCGGCAAGCTTGTCCACTTCAACGCGGCGTAGAAGTTCCTTGATGGCTTCCGCGCCCATCTTGGCCACGAACTGGCCGGGATATTCCTGAGCGAGCTTGCGATATTCCTCTTCCTGAAGGACCTGACGCTCCTTGAGGATGGCGACTTCGTTGGGATCAACGACAACGAAGGCTTCGAAATAAAGGATGCGCTCGAGATCGCGCATGGAGATATCGAGCAGGTAGCCGATGCGGCTGGGCAGGCCCTTGAAGAACCAGACGTGCGAGCAGGGCGAGGCCAGCTCGATGTGCCCCAGGCGCTCGCGGCGTACCTTGCTGAGGGTGACCTCCACGCCGCACTTGTCGCAGATCACGCCGCGGTGCTTCATACGCTTGTACTTGCCGCACAAGCATTCCCAGTCCGTTACCGGGCCGAAAATCTTGGCGCAGAACAGGCCGTCGCGCTCGGGCTTGAAAGTGCGGTAGTTGATCGTCTCCGGCTTGGTGACCTCGCCGTGCGACCAGGAACGGATTTTTTCCGGGCTCGCCAAGCTGATGCGGATGGAATCGAAATCGGCGATCAGGCTGGCGCGGTCATAAGGGCTGCTGCGATACAATGGATATTCCTCCCTGTCCCGAAATCTCGGCTCGGGGCCGTCCCGGTTGGCCGGGAGAAGGAACCCTAAAAGACCCTGTGCCTCCCCGCCGGTCTTCGCCAGGTCGTTCGGCGCGAGAGGGCTGCGGCGGCGGCCTAGTCCGCCACCTTCTCCGCTTGTGGTTTCTGCCGCTTCATCAGTTCGACATCCAGGCAGAGCGATTGCAGCTCGCGCACCAGGACGTTGAACGACTCGGGCACGCCGGGTTCGATGCCAGGCTCGCCCTTCACGATCGCTTCATAGATCTTGGCGCGCCCGTAAACGTCGTCGGATTTCGCTGTCAGCAACTCCTGCAGGATGTGCGCGGCTCCGTAGGCCTCCAGCGCCCACACTTCCATTTCGCCGAATCGCTGTCCGCCGAACTGCGCTTTGCCCCCCAGGGGCTGCTGCGTGATCAGAGAGTACGGACCAATCGAACGCGCGTGGATCTTGTCATCCACCAAGTGGGACAACTTCAGCATGTAAATGTAGCCGACGGTGACGTCCTGCGCGAACTGGTCCCCGGTCATTCCGTCGAACAGCGTCACCTTGCCGGCGTGCGGCAACCCCGCCACCTCGAGCAGGTGGCGGATCTCGGTCTCCCGCGCCCCGTCGAACACAGGCGTGGAGAATGGGATGCCCTCGCGGAAGCTTTCGGCCAGTTCGAGAAGCCGGTCGTCCTCTAGAGACGCGAGCGACTTCCAGATGGCGGTTTCGGTGAAGACTTCGCGGAACCATTTGCGAATGGCTTCAGCGCGCGCTCCCTGGCTGAGAACGCGGCCAATGCTTCGGCCCAGCTCCTTCGAGGCCCAGCCCAGGTGGGTTTCCAGAATTTGCCCCACGTTCATGCGCGAGGGTACGCCCAGCGGGTTGAGAACGACCTCGACCGGAGTGCCGTCAGGCAGGTAGGGCATGTCCTCTGCGGGCACGATCTTGGCAATGACGCCTTTGTTGCCGTGGCGCCCGGCCATTTTGTCCCCCACGGAGAGCTTGCGCTTCATGGCGATGTAGGCCTTCACTAACTTGATCACGCCCGGAGGCAGCTCATCACCCTTCTTGAGCTTGTCCTTGCGGTCCTCGGTGATTTTGCGCAACACGTCGATCTGCCGCGAGGTCATCTCTTCGATCTCGTCGATCTTCTCGATCAGCAGCGGGTCCTTGTCGGCCAGCTTCAGCCGCTTCAGGTTCCGCGTAGAGACCTTTTCGATAATCTCGCGGGTCAGCGTGGTGCCCTTGGTGAGTAGGCGCTTATTAGTCTTCTCGTCATGCAGGTCGGCGACCAGCTTCTGGCCGCCCAGCAGGTTGGTCAGCCGCTTCAGCCGCTCGTCGGTGAGGATGCGGATCTCGTCGGCCAGGTTCTTTTCCAGCTTGAAGACCTGGATGGCTTCGATGGCCTTGTGTCGCTCGTCCTTTTCCGCGCCCTTGCGGCAGAAAATCTTCACGTCCACGACGGTGCCCTCGATGCCCGGCGGGCAGTAGAGCGAGGCGTCGCGGACGTCGCCGGCCTTCTCGCCGAAGATGGCGCGGAGCAGCTTTTCTTCCGGAGTGAGCGTGGTTTCGCCCTTGGGCGTAACTTTGCCGACCAAAATGTCGCCCGGCCGGACAGTGGCGCCGATGCGGATCACGCCGCTTTCATCCAGGTTGCGGAGGAACGTCTCGCTAATGTTGGGGATGTCGCGAGTGATTTCCTCCGGGCCGAGCTTGGTGTCGCGCGCCTCGATTTCGAACTCTTCGATGTGAATCGAGGTGTAGTAGTCGTCTTTAACCAGTTTTTCGCTGACCAGGATAGCGTCCTCGAAGTTGTAGCCGCGCCAGGGCAGGAAGGCCACGAGCACGTTGCGGCCCAGGGCCAGTTCACCGCGCTCGGTGCAGGGCCCGTCGGCCAGCACTTGTCCCTGGGCGACCCGGTCGCCCACACGCACCAAGGGTTTTTGGTTGATGCAGGTGTTCTGGTTGGAGCGCTTGAACTTGGTGAGGGTGTAGATGTCCGCGCCCACTTCGCGGCTGAGCACGCCGGAGTGGTCGGATTCGACGCGCACGATGATGCGTTCGGAGTCCACCTGGTCAACGATGCCATCGCGCCGGCAGATCACCACCGCGCCGGAATCGCGCGCGGTCACGCGCTCCATGCCAGTGCCCACCAGCGGGGCTTCGCCGCGAATCAGCGGTACGGCCTGCCGCTGCATATTGGAGCCCATCAACGCGCGGTTCGCATCATCGTTCTCGAGGAAGGGAATCAGGCTGGCGGCCACGGAGACCAGTTGCTTGGGCGACACATCGATGTAATCCACTTCTTCGCGCTGTTTCAGCACGAAGTTTCCAGCCTGCCGGCAGTTCACCAGTTCGGTGGTGATCCGCCCGCGGTCATCGAGGGAGGCGTTAGCCTGGGCGATGACGTAGCGGTCCTCCTCCCAGGCTGACAGGTAGAAGCAATAGGGCTCCGAGGTTACTTTGTGGCGCTTCAACTCTGCGTTGACCGATTCGACCTTCTCGCGCTCAGTGATCTCGCCGGCCTTGAACTCGCTGTCGCCGGCGTTGACCACCTGTACGTAGTCCACCACGCGCCCGCCCTTCACCTTGCGGTAGGGGGACTCAATGAACCCGAAATCGTTGATCCGCGCGTAGCAGGAAAGCGAGCTGATGAGACCAATGTTCGGACCCTCCGGTGTCTCAATCGGACAAATGCGGCCGTAGTGCGTGGGGTGGACGTCGCGAACCTCGAATCCAGCGCGTTCGCGCGACAGTCCGCCCGGCCCCAGGGCCGAGAGGCGGCGCTTGTGCGTGATTTCGGATAGCGGATTGGTTTGGTCCATGAACTGGCTGAGCTGGGAGCTGCCGAAGAACTCACGGATCGCGGCCATGACGGGCTTGGCGTTCACCAGGTCGTGCGGCATGGCCGTGGACATTTCCTGGTAGACCGACATCTTTTCCTTGATGGCGCGTTCCATGCGCACCAGACCGATGCGGAACTGGTTCTCGAGCAATTCACCGACCGCGCGAACGCGCCGGTTGCCCAGGTGGTCGATGTCGTCCACCGTGCCGATGTTCTTGCGCAGCTTCAGCAGGTAGCGGATGGCGGCGACGAAGTCGGAAGGATCGAGCGTCCGCGTGTCGAGCGAGGTTTCCAGGCCAAGCTTAATGTTAAACTTCAGCCGACCCACCTTGCTGAAATCGTACTTGCGCGGGTCGAAAAACATCCCGTTGAACAGTGCCGTGGCCGTTTCCAGGGTCGGCGGGTCGCCTGGACGCAGCTTGCGGTAGATTTCAATTAGCGCCTCGCGCGCGGAGTGGACGGAGTCCTTCTCGAGCGTGCGGCTGAGCACCAACCCGACGTCGTCCCGCTCGGGGAAGAAGACGTCCACCTCGGTGATACCGGCCTCGGCCAGCGCGGCCCACAGATCGGGGGTCAGCGGTTTGTTGGATTCCAGGATTACTTCGCCGGTCTGGCGGTTGACCAGGTCGGCCACGGTGAAGGCGCCTTCCAGGTCCGCGACAGAAACCTTGGCCTGCGTGACGCGCGCCTTGTTCAGCTCCTTGTAGAGCGCCTCAGTGAGGCGCTTGTGCGCGCCCACCAGCACCTCATCGGTGCGCGGGTGCTTGATCTCGTGCGAGAGCTTGCGGTCGATCAGGCCTTCGGAGACGTTCCAGAAAAGCTCTCGCTCGCGCAGCGTGATCCGCTCCACCTGGTAGAAAGTGCGCAGGATTTCTTCGTTCGACTTCATCCCCAGCGCGCGGAGAAAGATCGAGCCCAGAAACTTGCGCTTGCGGTCGATGCGCACGTAGAGGATGTTTTTGGTATCGTACTCGAACTCCACCCACGAGCCGCGATAGGGAATGATCTTGCCCAGGAAGTAGGTCCGATTGTTGGCCGACTCGTAGAAGACTCCCGGCGAGCGGTGGAGCTGGCTCACAATCACGCGCTCGGTGCCGTTGATGGTGAAGGTGCCATTGTCCGTCATCAACGGGATATCGCCGTAAAAGACCTCCTGCTCCTTGATGTCTCGGATGTTCTTGGCGCCCGTGTCCGGATCCTTGTCGTAGACAGTCAGGCGGATGGTGACTTTGAGCGGCGCGGAATAGGTCATGCCGCGCTCCTGGCACTCGTTGACGTCGTATTTGAGCTGCATGGCCACCGGGTCGCCGCATTTGTTGCAGAAGGTGGGCGTGTTCTTGTTGAAAGTGCCGCACTTCGTGCAGATCACGTCCCCGGTCTTGTAGGGATTGGTGACCACCGAAGCGCCACAGTTCCGGCAGGTGGCCCGCAAGTGATGCAGCCCCTTCAGGTTGCCGCACTTGCATTCCCAGTTGCCAATCGAGTAGTCCACGAAGTCCAGTTGTGATAGCCCGCGGAAATCCTGAATCGGGAAGACCGAGGTGAACACCGATTGCAGCCCGGTGTCTTCTCGCTCGCTGGGCAACTGGTCCATCTGCAAGAAGCGCTGGTAGGACTTCTTCTGGACCTCGATCAGATTGGGAATCTGGATGGTGCTCTGGATCTTCGAAAAGTCCAGCCGTTCACGTTCCCGGAAATGATGATTTCCATTCTGCATGCTGTTTTACCTCATGCCCGTGCGCTTGGGTCCGGACAGAAAGCGACGCGCTGTGCCCTGCTGCGGGCGGAGCGAGGCACAAAGAGACACAGCTGCCGTCGGTGTCCACCCCACGCCTGGGGAGAGCACGTTCTCGGTTTCTGAATCCCGGCCGAAAGCTTGCGTATGTGAATCCCTCAGTTGCGCCCAGCCCGGGGCGGAGCAGGCTGCGCCTTCCCCGCTGAAACTACTTGATCTCGACTTTGGCGCCGACCTCTTCAAACTTCTTCTTGATCGCCGCCGCCTCGTCTTTGTTCACGCCTTCTTTGATCGGCTTGGGCGCACCATCGACCAGGTCCTTGGCTTCCTTCAGCCCAAGGCTGGTCACTTCGCGCACCGCCTTAATCACGTTAATCTTGTTGGCACCGACGTCGGTCAGCACGACCGAGAATTCGGTCTTTTCCTCCGCCGGAGCCGCGCCGGCCCCCGCACCGGGACCTCCGGCCATCACCACCGGAGCAGCCGCGGCCGCGGAAACGTTGAAGGCCTCTTCCATTTTCTTGACCAGGTCGGCGGCCTCCAGCAGCGTCAGTCCCTTAATTTCATCCAGAATTCCTTCCACCTTGTTAGCCATTGCTGTTCTCCTCCAGGATTGTGCGAACTTGTTCTACTGGGCCGTCCCGACAGGGTCGGGACCCGAGCCGCCAGCCCCAAACTTGTCGGCCTTGACCGCCTCGTTGAGCGTCACCACCAGATTTCGAGAAACCGCGGCAAGCGCGGTAGCGATTCTCTGCGCCGGCGCTTGCAGCAGGAACATAATCTTGCTGATCAATTCGTCTTTGGAGGGCAAGTGGGCGAGCTGCTGGATCTCCTCGATCGAAAGCACCCGCCCCTGGACTACGCCCGCCTTGAACCGGAAGGCCGGAACGTCCTTGGCCACCTTGGTCAGCACTTTGGCTAGCGCCACCGGGTCCGTGGCCGTATAGGCAATCGAGTTCGGGCCGGTCAGGTTTTTCAGCAGGGGCTCGGCCGGAGTGCCCGCGGCAGCGCGCTCGGCCAGCGTGTTCTTGACTACGCGGTAGCTGCCGCCGGCAGCCTGCACCGCGCGCCGGAGCTTAGTGTCCTCCTCGACCTTTACCCCCTGGAAGGTGGTCAGAATGACCGTCGAGACCTTGGCCAGGGCGGTCTTCAGTTGGTCCAGGTCCTGTTGTTTTTCGCTACGCTTTTTCATCTTTCGGCTCCGCTAAGCGGCCACGGCCACTGCCGCTTCCACTTCGGCTGGGTCAATCAGGATCCCCGGCCCCATCGTTGAGGTGAGCGTGACCCGCTTCACGAACTTGCCTTTGGCCGCCGCCGGCTTGGCCTTTAGTATGGCAGCAATCAGTGCTTGGGCGTTTTCTGCCAACTTTGCCGCGTCAAAGCTGATCTTCCCGATGGGCGAATGGATAATTGCAGTCTTGTCCAAGCGGAACTCGACTTTGCCGGCCTTGATCTCCTTCACCGCGCGCGCGACCTCGAAGGTCACCGTCCCAGTCTTCGGATTGGGCATCAGCCCTCGCGGCCCCAGCACCTTGCCCAGCTTCCCGGCGGACTTCATCATGTCCGGGGTGGCGATTACGGCCTCAAAGTCGGTCCACCCCTCCTGAATCTTCTGTACCATGTCCTCGCCGCCGACAAAGTCCGCACCTGCGTCTTGCGCCTCGCGTACCTTTTCCCCGCCGGCGATGACCAGCACGCGCTTTGATTTGCCCAGCCCGTGCGGCAGCACTACTGTGCCGCGGACCATCTGGTCGGAATGCTTGGGGTCCACGCCCAAGTTCACTACCAGTTCGACGGTCTCGTCGAACTTGGCGAAGTGAGCCTTCTTCAAGACTTCGGCGGCTTCCGCCAGCCGGTAGGGGCGCGCCTCCACCTGCTTGCGGGCTTTCTCGGTGTTTTTTCCGACCTTGCGAGCCATCTATTTCTCCTCTAGCCCTCCACCTCAATGCCCATGTTGCGCGCGGTACCCATCACGGTGCGGACGGCGGATTCGAGATTGGTGGTGTTCAAGTCCACCAGCTTGGTCTGGGCGATCTCTTCGACCTGCTTTTTCGTCACCTTGCCCACCTTGATGCGGTTGGGCTCGGCGGAGCCCTTCACGATGCCGGCGGCGCGCTTGAGCAGTTCGGAAGCCGGGGGGGTCTTGGTGATAAAGGTAAAGGTGCGGTCGCTGTAGATCGTCACCAGCACCGGTATGATCATCCCCTCGGGTTCCTTCGCCGTCTTCGAGTTGAACTGCTTGCAGAAATCCATGATGTTGACGCCGTGCGGGCCCAGCGCTGTGCCCACCGGCGGCGCTGGGGTCGCTTTTGCCGCCGGCAATTGCAATTTCACCTGTGTTTGAACTTTCTTGGCCATTTCGATCCCTCTGGGAAGCTAGCCAGGGGCCCCTGCGCAAACGCCCCCTAGGCGACCTTCTCCACCTGCGCGAAATCCAGTTCCACGGGCGTTGAGCGCCCGAAGATAGTCACCGAAATCTTGAGCGTGCTGCGTTCGGAATTGACTTCTTCGACCACGCCGGTAAAGTTGGCGAACGGGCCTTCCACGATGCGCACCTGCTCGTTGCGTTCGAAGACGAGTTTCGGTTTGGGCTTGTCGGCCGAAGTGGTCACTCGGTGCAGGATGTTCTCGACTTCCGTTTCACTCAGCGGCGAAGGCGTCTGGCCCGCGCCCACAAATCCGGTTACACGGGGCGTAGACCGCACCACGTGCCAGGTGTAATCGTCCATTTCCATTTCCACCAGCACGTATCCGGGGTAGAACATTCTCGGCGAGATGACCTTCTTCCCCCCGCGCACCTCCACCACGTCTTCCGTGGGAATCATCATCCGCCCGATCTTGTCCTGCAGTCCGAACGCCGCCACGCGGCTCTCCAGGCTCTCCTTCACCTTCTTCTCAAATCCGGAGTAGGTATGGATGATGTACCACTGCTTGGCCATTGCCATCCCGTTCCCCTAATGCTTGAAAAGCTTGTACACCTGCCGCACCGCGTAGCCCACCGCGCCATCCACGGCGAAGAAATAGAACCCAAAGAAGGCCACGGTAGCGATCACCACCATGGTGGTGGCTACCACATCGTCTCGACTGGGCCAAGTCACCTGCTTCATCTCCACACGCACTTCGTGCAGAAACTGCCGGAAGCGTCGCGGGTATTCAGTTATCCGCTGAATCGGCCCCGGCATCTGAAACGAAGGTGCGCCACCCTGTGCTTCTTCGTTCTTAACTTTTGTCACTTGCGTGGACATCGGTTCTCTCGTCTTTGCTCCATTCTGCTTTCTTCGGCCTAGCCCCCATTCCCCGCGCTTGGCTCCTCCGTAGAAGCTGGCAGGGGAGGAGGGATTCGAACCCCCACATCCGGTTTTGGAGACCGGCGGTCTACCGTTGAACCTACTCCCCTATTTCACCTCGCGATGCGCCGTGTGCTTGCGACACGTGTTGCAAAACTTCCGCGTTTCCAACCGGTCGGCATGCTTTTTTTTGTTCTTGGTCGTCGTGTAATTTCGGTTTTTGCACTCGCTGCACTGTAGCGTGATGATTTCGCGCATTCTTGGACCTTTACTCGAGAATGTCGGAGACGGCGCCGGCGCCGACGGTGTGGCCGCCTTCGCGGATGGCAAACCGCAGCCCCTTCTCCAGGGCCACCGGGGTGATCAACTGAATCTCCATCGACACGTTGTCTCCCGGCATCACCATCTCCACCCCCGACGGCAGCTTCACGTCTCCGGTCACGTCCGTGGTGCGAAAGTAGAATTGCGGCCGGTACCCGGTGAAGAACGGCGTGTGTCGCCCGCCCTCTTCCTTGGTGAGAACGTACGCCTCGGCCTTGAACTTGGTGTGCGGCGTGATGGAGCCTGGCTTGCACACCACCTGACCCCGCTCCACCTCTTCCTTCTCCGTCCCGCGCAGCAGCAGCCCTACGTTGTCCCCCGCAATCCCTTCGTCCAGCAGCTTGCGGAACATCTCCACCCCGGTCACTATCCGCTTGATGGTCGGCCGGAAGCCCACAATCTCCACCTCTTCGCTGACCTTCAGCTTCCCGCGCTCTACCCGCCCGGTCACCACCGTGCCCCGGCCGGAGATGGAGAAGATGTCTTCAATGGGCATGGCAAAGGGCTTGTCAACATCCCGCTGCGGGAGCGGCACGTGTTTGTCCACTGCCTCCATCAGGTCCAGAATCGTTTTCTCCCA
>QHYU01000103.1 GCA_003224235.1 Acidobacteriota bacterium | reverse complement strand
CACCTCGTGGCCCACTTCGGCCAGGCACCCGCCGGTCACCAGTCCTACATACCCGCAACCAATTACCGAAATTCGCATGCTTCCACCCCCGGAGAAAAGTCTCTGGCTCGTTTAGCTTCGCCGAAATCAATCACGTGCTTTGCTGCCCCTAGTCTTCGCAGAGCCCAACAGCCCCCCAACCCCTCAGTTGTGGACCCGCTTCGCAGCCTCGGACGCGCCCAGGCGCAACTACAAAAGCCAACTCAGAAAGTGAATTTCGCGGATGCCTGGAGTTCGCGCGCCGGATGGGCTGAGTTGGCCCGGCCGAAAAAGGGTGAGCTCAGTGGGCCAACAAAGTTCTTGCGGTTCACATGGTTGAGAATGTTGAAGGCATCCAACCGGAACTCCAACTCCGGTGACCTATTCCCTTTTTCCCTGTTGTTCCAGAGTTTGAATCTCTTGGACGAACGCAGGTCCAGGTTGACGAAGCCAGGGCCGTTTCCAATATTGCGCCCGATATTTCCCGCCCCGGGGAGAATCAACCAGTGAACGTCATTCGCGTTCACAGTAAGGAAGCTCCCGGCAAACAACGCTTTTGCACCGTCGTAAAGGACGCCAGGAGTTTGACCGATAAACCTTCCATCTATCCCAAAAGACGTGAACGGCGCATTGGGGTTTCCCAAACTGGGGCGATCGTTGGCTACCGTGTCGTGGTTGTTGTCGAAGCCCGTCGTAATGTTGTAAGGAATGCCGGAACCCACGGAGGCAATCAACCCGAAGCCAAAGCCGTGGGGCAGCTTCAGGACACCGGCAAGATTGAAGCGATGGCGCTGATCGAAGTCGGCCCGCCCGCGCTCGCTCCGCAAGTCGAAATTGTCCGCCGGAAGGGAAGATAGCCCCGACGTGTCATCTATGGCGTGGGAGAGCGTGTACTGGGAGACGAGCTGCAACTTGCCGCGCACCGACGTCCGGAAGCCCAGGTTAAGACTGTGGCTGTGGGAACTGCCCGAGGTCTCGAACTGGTCGATATTGAGGAAATTGGGATCGGGGCGCAGGCCGGTAGCTGGCAGCGGCGCATTGACATCGCGCATGCGGTACAGCTCCAGCCCGCGCAGCATGGTGTATTCCGCCGAGAGGTAGCTCTGCCGGCCCAGTTTCTGCTCCACTCCCAAGCTTGCCTGGATTGCGTAGGCAGCGCGAATGTTCGGATCCATGCGCACCACGCTGGGGGGAGGCAGATTCGCGAGGCTAGAGGGATCCCCCACCAACGGAAAGCTCGGGTTGCTAATCACAATTTGGCGAAGGTGCGAACCGTCGAGAAGCAGGGACCGCTCCTCCACAGTCACGGGCTGGCGCTGGTAGAAAATCCCCCCGCCCGCGCGCAGGACCGTCTGGCCATTGGCGGTGGTGTAGGCCAGTGCCACCCGTGGCGCCAGATTCTTATAGTAGTGCAGGTTGGACTGCAGTTCGTGGCGCAGCCCCAGCAGCAAGCTGAAGCGCGGCCAGAAGCGCATCTCATCCTGGAAGAAATAAGTGAACTCGTGTTGGGTGAAGGAGAGTCGGGGGTCACCCTGGTTCACGGTGAACTTAAAAGGCCGCGGCTGCTTGCTCGTGAAGGCCGCGAGATCAGAAAACGTGAATGTCCCGCCGAAGTCGGAGCGGTCGGTGAAATCGATGAATCTCGATTTCGCCACTCCCCCCAAGCGGAGTGTGTGCCGCCCGTAGACGTAGGAGACAAGCTCCTGCACGTCCATGATGTTTTCCCGGTCGCTTCGCGAGATCTGCGCGCCTCCGCTATGGAACGCTCCCGGTACCAGAATCGCGGGCGCGTCGGTCAAGCTCTGGGCCTCCTTCGTCCGAGACCTGAAGTCGAAGCGAACCTCGTTGGAGAAATTCGCTGAAGGAATTACGGTCTCCGAGATCCGGACTTCATGGGTCTCATTGGCTGAGTTCCACGCGCGCTCGGGAAGATCGAATGCTCCCACTCCCTGATTGCCTAGCGAATCCCGGCTCCAGTTGTACCGCACGGAGAGGATCTGGAGCGGGGTCAGTCGAAAGTCCATGCGCCCGAACAGACGAGGGGTGCGCCGCGGGATTCCCAAACTTTCTACGAGGCGACCACTCGGCGTTTCGGCTGCGACGAAAGCGGTGTCGTTGTCCTTGAGGTACTCGCCGCCAAGGAAAAAAGTTACTTTGTCACGGACCAGTGGTCCATCGATAGCCCCCTCAAACAACTCGCGCCGCCTGGGCGGTCGCACGTCCGCAAAGGCATTGCGAGCATCCAGGTTCGCATCCCGGAAGGTGAAAGTAAAACGGCTATGAAAATGACGCTGGGAGCCGCCCCGCGTCACCACTTCAATGCGGCCCTTGCCTGGCCGGCCAAACTCCGCCGAGTAGGGGTTTTTATTAACGGAAACGCTTTTGACGCTCGAAGCCGGCACGTCCAGCTCATTGCCCTCCACTCCATCCACCACGATCTTGGTGCCTTCCGCGCCGTTCGCCGAAGGATCGACAAAGAGGGAGGCAACCGCTAGAGGGTTCGCATCTTTGGCCGGGAGGCTTCTCAACAACTCGTGGTCCACCTGGACAGCGGTGGAATTCTGCTCGGAAGAAAGGGGGTCCGACGATTGAGCGGAGACGGTGATCTCTTCTGTCACTGTGGCCACTTTTAGGCGCAACCGCTGGGCAGGGGTGGGGCTCGTGCCGACCTTAAGCTGTAATTGCGCCTTTTCGAACCCTTCCACTTTTGCGCTCAAAACATAGTCACCTGGCGCAACGCCAGTAAATGCGAAGTGACCCGCCTCGTCGGTAACCACCTTCTGTACAGTGCCGGTATTCTGGCCGGTTAGCTTCACCTCGGCCTGGGCCACGGGAACGCCGGTTGGATCCTCGAGTGTCCCTTCGACCTGACCTAGGTTTTGCCCCATGGCTGCCGGTAGGGCCACAAAAAACCAAGCGATGAGGACCCCCAGCCAGATTGCTTTTCTCATGAACTCTCTCCCCTTACCCTCAATTTTCTATATGATCGGAGATGGGATAAACCAATACAGAATGCGAGGACGTGGGGATAGATTTACATGGCTCCGGCACAATGACAAGTAACAAAGAAATTTTGGTAAAAAGGTACTGGCGTCCTGAGTCAGAAGTCCTAGAACAACACAGGGGGAGCGGACGAGTAGAACGCTCTGTAATCCAAGTCATGGGCGTTGTGGTTTCCACGTCCCACGCGCAACGGCCGGAATGAACCCATCCAAGCCCTTCGGCGGGAAATCGATCGTGCGGCCCTGCTCGGCGCTCTGATAGGCGGTCATCAGCAGCTTCACTACCTCGAGGCCGTCGTCGAATGTCAGCGCCGGCTTCTCGCCCGTAAGAAACGCACGGACGAAGTGGCGGTCCTCGGCCTCGTAGCCGTAGGCCGCCGCCTCATTCGCGACCACCGGCATCTGGCCCATCTCGGCGTTTTGCTTCTCCACCAGGTCCTCGCCCAGCTTCCCCTTGACCTCGCGGCTAAAGAAGAGCTTGAGGCCGCTCTCGAGCGTGTTCCACGACATTGAGTACTCAGGGCCGAGCAATTCGGCCGAGAGGCGGAGGCCCGGCCCCACGAAGCTCCATGAGGTAGTGGCCTCGCCGAGGACCAAGGTCCCATCGTCCGCTTCGAAGTCGATCGATAGGCTTGCGAAATCTTCTGCCGGGTGTTTTCGGTAGTCCACCTCCCTGCCCATGATTTTCGACAGCCGCTTGGCGTACTCGGGCCGGCTCCATTTGAGACTAGCGATGCGCGCGCTCACCCGCACCGGTCGGAGCGACGACCGTGGGGCGCCGGGCTTGGTGAGAAGATGCCGGACCACAAGCACGGAGTGGCACATCATGTCGTTCAGCACACCGCCCCCCTGAAGAGCGCCCTGCCAGAACCACGGCTTGTGGGGTCCGCTGTGCTCCTCGGCCGCGCGGGCTAGATACGGACGGCCCGTGAGCGACGCGCCCCGCGCCCAAATAATCTCGCGCCCTGTCGCAACCGCTGGCGCGAAGACTTGGTTCTCAAGATATCCGTTCTGGAGCCCGGCGCGCTGCACCAGCTCTGCGACCCGCTTCGCCTCACTTAGGTTCCTGGCGAGCGGCTTCTCGCAGGCCACGCCTTTGAGCGTCCCGCGGCCGCGTGCGATTGCGTCCACGATTTCCTCAACGTTCTCAACCCGGGCGTAATTTGGCCCGCACAGCCAGAGAGCATCGAGCGCGGGATCCGCGACCATCTCCGTAATTGAGCGGTAGACCTTGGCCTCGCCGACCTCGAGCGCAAGCGCGAGCGCCGCTGTCTCCTCTGCGTGTTTCCGGTTCGGGCTCCAGACGCCGAGCACGTCGGCGTTGCGCACGCCGACGAAGCCCAGCAGGTGGAACTTGGCGTTGAAGCCGCTGCCGATGAGGCCGATTCCCAAGTGTTTCGCCATCATGACACTCCTGTTCGCAGGCCACGCCGCGCCCCCGGAGCGCCGCGTCTGGGCATTTCCTCCACTCGGTGAGGAAGGCTATCGCGAATCATGGGCGGCAAGCCTCCTCCGTCTCTTTGATAAACTGGAGAGCTTGTGGATTCGATCCAGGACTTCAAGACAGTTCACCTAGTGGCGGGCGGTTCGACGGGCCCAGATTGTACCGGAACCCCTCGTCGATCGTCGCCTCCTTTTGCCCCTCCCTTCGTCTTCTGCTGTGCGATCATTGGCGGGAGATCGATGCTAGCGCCCCTGCTTGAAGATTGCGAGATGCTATAGGCGGCTGATCTTGAGTGGAGGGAGATATGAATCGGCGCGATTTTGCCCGAACACTTTTCGGGACAGCTCTCGGCGCAGCTACTCTTCAGCAAGGAGCCTTCCGCACCGCCAGGACGAAATCGCAGGAAGGTCAAGAGTCTGCCGTTTCCTTCAAGTTGTCTGTAATGCTCTGGACCGTATTTCGAAATCAACCATTTGAAGAGCGCCTGGAAAAAGTTGTGGAGGCGGGCTACCAGGGAGTCGAGTTGGTTGGCGAATTCAAGAAATGGTCGGAGGAGGACTTCCGAAAAGCCAACCGCAAGAAACGAGCACTCGGGCTCACCTTCGACGCAACGGCGGGCCTGGGTCACGGCGTCGCTGATCCCCGTGCCCGCGAGGCATTCTTGACCGATTTTCGCGCGATGATGAAGACTGTCGATCAGCTCGAGTGTCCCTCCCTGATTGTTCTGTCAGGCAACAAGGTGCCGGGGATGACGCGTGAAGTCCAGCATCAGAGCTGCATCGAAGGGTTAAAACGAGCTGCAGAAATCGCGGAAAGACAAAATGTGAAGCTGCTGCTTGAAAATATCGATCCAGAGGAAAACCCCAACTATTATTTGACGTCCGTGGCGGAAGGATTCAAGATCATCGAAGAAGTGAATCATCCCCAAGTGAAGTTCCTCTATGATTTCTTCCACGAGCAGCTTTCTGAGGGAAATCTGATTGCAAAGCTAGAAAAGAACATCGAAAGGGTGGGGCTGGTCCACATTGCTGACGTGCCCGGCCGGCATGAGCCCGGGACGGGAGAGATCAACTATACGAATATTTTTAAGAGACTTGGTCAGCTCAAGTACAAGGGTTACGTGGCGATGGAATTCCTTCCCACCGGCGATCCCGTCGAAACCCTCCGTGCTGCGGGCGAAATGGCCTTGCGCGCGGGTCGCAGCTAGCAGCTAGCGCCGGCTGGGGCCTACCGCGAGAGGGGTGCACATTCTAGCTCTAGATCTAGAGGATTGCCGTGTGCCCTACTGCCCTGTTCTGTTGCGGCCGGCGTGTTGCGAGGAGGGGCGCGCAAAAACAAAAAAGACCCGGCGGCTGGAGAAGAGGACCGCCGGGTCGCGGCAAAGTTTAAACGGGTCTAGTGAGGTTTCTTGTTCTGGTCGGACTTCGATTCCGCCGTGACGGCTCCCGGCTGCTGATTGCTGCTGCTTTGCCGGGTCAGGTAAGGCATAAACGGCGTGACCTCGAACGGCATCTTCTCGCGCTCGGAGACTGACCCGAGCGGTTTGGTCTTGATCATCTCGATGCGGTCGGTCCACGGGTCAACCTTGACGCGCCCGCCGAGCGGCAGCGCGCTAATCATCCCGGCGCGCTTGGCGGCATCGCCTTGCGGTGTGGCCTCATGCAACGCGTTATTGACAGGAACGCGGTTGCCCAGGTGCGGGCTAACCAGATTGGGGATTTCGCGGGCGCGAGAATCGAGCGCGGCCACGAACAGGCTGGCGTTGCCGAGCGAATCTTTGTACGGGGAGTTCTTCAGCAGCTCCGCGGCCTTCTGGCTGGCGGCGGTCTCTTCACCTGGCTCGCGAGCGAAGACGAAGTGCTGGAAGGTTTCTTTGTCGTCGAACAGCAGCCGGTCAAAGAATGCGTACTGCGGATCGATGCGGTGGCCGAGCACGACGTGGCCCAGCTCGTGCGCCACCATGGTGGCCAGGCTGGCTTCGTCGGGCAGCACGTCGATCAAGCCGCGACTCAGCACGATGGTGTGGCCGATGGTGAACGATTCGAGCGTCGAGGTGAGCAGCACGCGGCAGCGCACCTCGGGCTGGATGTCGAGGTTGTTGGTGACCTCGAGGTTGTTGACCACGGTCTCGAGCACCTTATCCACCTCGCCCCGCGGTGCGATCAGGCCCATGCGTTCCAGGCGGTCGCCCACATTTTCTTCGGCCTGGCGGTCCCACGCGCGCTGGGCTTGGACGGGCGTCATGTCGTTGCTTGTTACGGTCTGGTCCTTGATGGGCGATGCCGACTCGATCAGCACCTTGCTCAACTCTTGCTCTTGACCGGAACGCCCGAGGTTATAGCCCCACAGGCGGGTCTGCGCCTTGAATTGCAGGCGCCGCACCATCGCATAGTTCACATTCGACTCTTCGCTGTAAATAAAGGCCGGCAGCCAAAGCGCGGGCCCCGCGTTCACCCGCCAGCTATCGAAATGGAAGTAGAAGCTGGTCTTCGAGCTTCCGGAATAGGCGCCGTTGAAGCGCACGATGGTGAAGTCCTGGTCCTCGACCCAAATGCGGCCGAGGAACCGCCCTTTGCCCGACTTGGGCAGGGGGGTAACGTCAAAGACCAAGCAGCGAACTTCGCCGAGGAACTCGCGGCGCACGTAGTCGAACTTATAGTGCTGCCGATCGAAGCCATTGGTGTCGATGTAGATCATCTGCAGGAAGCCGCGCGGCAGGAACTGCAAGGAGAAGGTGAACCAGCCCTTCAGCCCACCCAACATCTTATGTGACGCGCCGGCTTTTTCCGTCAGGGACTTCAGTTCGACGCCGGTGGAGAGATCGGCGCGGCCCAGGAAGTAGTTGTCCCCTGCCGGCACCGAGCCCAGCTGATCGTCCGGACGCAGGTTCTGAATGTACGTTTCCACCAGCGGCGAGTATTGACGCAGGCTGCTGACCAGGGCCGTCTCGCGGCTGGAGATGCGGTCCACCACCTGGTCCAGGCTCGGCGCCTGGTCCGTGGCCGCGAGCGGCACCGCAGCGGCCACGAACACGAGCAAAGCTGTCTTCAGGATGCGCATAACTTCCTCCGAATGTCAGTAGGCAAGTTGAAACACGATATGAACAGTGGCCGGGAAATCGACGGGCTGGCCGTCGCGCTTCGCCGGCTTGTAGCGGATCTGCTGAGCAGCACGCACCGCCGCCTCATCGAGACCGTGTCCCAGGCCTCGGATGACGCGGATCACTTGCACTGTGCCGCCAGAAGCAGGGAAGAGCACTTCGAGCAATACTTCGCCCTCCAGACGAAGTTTACGCGCCTCCTCGGTATAAATGGGATTGGGTTTAGCAAGAATTTCCACCGGCTGCACACTGGGAGTTACTACCGTCGTCGCCTTCTTCGGTGCTTCCCCAGGCGCGCTAGCGTCGCCAAAACCGGAGGTTTGAACCGCGCCGTGCCGGCCGCCTCCACTTGGCGGAACAGCGGTTCCGTTTCCAAAGCCGGCGCTGGCCACGGTGCCGCGCGCTCCATTCGCGCCGCCGGTGCCGTTGCCGTATCCCGGCCCGCCGGGCAAGTCAAATGATCCTTTCTGCGCGATGGTGGCTCTCTTGTTGGGGTCTCCCTTGCCCGGGATGCCGTTGGGATCGCCGAAGCCTCCGGTCTGAACCTGGTCGGGACGCTTGTTTGTCAGCGTTGCTGGCGCCGCGCTCCCCGTGGACATCACGCCGGTTGCAACCGGCGCCCGCGGGCGTGCAGGCTCGGATTTCGGCGCTTCAATCTTTGCTGCGTTGAACACCGGATCTATCTTCGGAACGGCCTGGGGAGGCAACTCTCTGGGCTTTATTTTGGGAATGATCGGTTTCGGCGGCACCAGAGCTTTCGCGACCTTGGGCGGCTCAACAGGGGGTTCCGGCCGCGGCTGGACTTTGGGCTTTATTTTGGGGGGCTCGGGCGGCACCGGCACCTCGGTGCGCGGCGCGAACAGCGGGATAATCTCATACCGCATGATGGGGATCAGTTTTTGGGGAAACAGCATCGGCACGGTGACCAGCAGGGTCACCCCGAGGATCTGAAGTAGGATGCCTGTCCCGAATGAGCCCCAGCGGGATTTCGAGTCTCCCAGGACTTCAAGGCGTGCCGCCACAGGCTTGTGGCCCAAGACGGACTTCCAGTTTTCCTTGTTGCGGGGAGACATTCCAGATCCGAATCCGATCCGGAGACTCCCCGGGCCTAATTGTGAGGCAGTGGTAGTCATGTTCCTTTTGTCGCCTAAAGAAGTTTCGGCGCACGACAAGTTAAGTTGTCTAGCCTTCCTTGGAAGCTAGGCTATCTGCGCAGTACAAGAGTACTGGGACGGGCTGAGGGTCCGAATAGGACTTTTGTACTACCGTTTCATACTTGCCACCTCGAAGTAAGTCTCTGGTGGCCTGGAGTCTTCGAGAGGGTCCAGCAGTGTGTCCCGCTCCTTGTGGCACCTATCAGGCCGTTACCCTACAGCGGATGCCCCAAATGCCGGCGATCCCCATCCAAAGGGTAGCACCACAATACAGCACAGCCCAGAAAACTTCTCCCCAAGGTTTCCGATCAATCCACACTGGCATGCCCACACTCTATCTGGTTCCAGCGGGAAGGTGCCGGCCAATGCCAATGGATGGAGAAGAATTCTCCTCCCCCGCGCCCAGGAAGCGCCAAGAAATTTTCTTCCTTGCTGCCGGGGCTTCGCGAGACAATGCGCCGGATGATTCCACAGGGAGGGAGAGCGATGCGCGAAGACGCCGTCAGCTTGCTGCCCAAAACCGAATTCACGCGCCGGGAATTTGTGGTGACCTCGCTCGCCGCAGGGTTTGCCATGGCGGTGCAGCCGGTTTCCGGCCAGACCATCACTACCAACACGATCGGTTTGACGGCCGACGAGGTCAAGATTCCCGTCGAGAGTGGCGAGATCCCCGCCTACCGCGCCATGCCGGCGTCCGGGGGCCCCTTCCCGGTTGTGCTGGTGGTGCAGGAAATCTTCGGTGTCCACGAACACATTAAGGACATCTGCCGGCGCTTTGCCAAGTCGGGCCATCTTGCGGTGGCGCCGGAGTTGTTTGCCCGCCAGGGCGACGTCAGCAAGATGCCCGACGTCAACGAGATTATTTCAAAAGTAGTTTCCAAGGTTCCCGACGCAGAAGTGATGTCGGACCTGGACGCCGTTGTCGCCTGGGCGCAAAAGTCCGGCAAGGGAGACACGTCCAAGCTGGGCATCACCGGGTTCTGCTGGGGCGGGAGGATCGTGTGGCTGTATGCCGCGCACAATCCGAGGCTGAAAGCGGGCGTGGCTTGGTACGGGCGCCTGCTCGGGCAGCCGAGCGACCTCCAACCCAAGAATCCCATCGACCTGGTGGCCTCGCTGAAAGCCCCGGTGCTGGGTCTCTATGGCGGAAGCGATCAGGGCATTCCCGTCGAGACCGTCGAAAAGATGCGGCAGGCGCTCCAGGCCGCTGGCAGCAAATCCGAAATTATTCTCTATCCCGACACGCCACATGGCTTTCATGCTGACTACCGCCCGAGCTATCGCCCCGAACAGGCCAAGGACGGCTGGAAACGGTTGCAAGAGTGGTTCAAAAAGTACGGCGCGGCCTGAGTCCTGTAGCGACAGGTCGACCAAGGAATAGAGGACCAAGTATCATATAGGAGAGGAACGCGGCCCCAGACCAGGCGAGACACTGGGGCATGCCGGCGTCCAAATTCGTATGCTGAAACAATGGAGAAAATCCTGGCTCACACGCCGTGTACAAAGCGCAATCGCGGGCGGCCTGAACGGTGCTTACGCGCGCGTCAGGGTGGACCCGGATAAATACCTCCAGCGCGTGCGCCAAGCTCATCAGCTTCCTATTCGGTCCTGGCCAGATATGTTTCTTGTGCCGCAGGAAACTGTCGATGAAATTGCGAACCAAACAGTGCACAGAGCGATGAGATTCGCGGCGCTCGAGGGCACAGGACTGGGGATGGGAGGGATGCTGACGGTGGTCCCGGACCTGGGCATCCTGTCAGCCACGACCATCCGGATGATTCAGAAACTCAGCTTGCTCCATGGCTTTACGTACTCCACCGGCGAGGAGGTGGCGGGGCTGTGGATCGCAGCGGCGAGCGCCGCAGGCGTGGATCTGGGGCGAGAGCTGATCGAAAAGGAAGGTATCGAGCGTTTCGTGCCGCGGATCGTCGAGCGCATCGCCGCCAAAATGAGTTGTGAGGTCGTCGAGAAGTGGTCTGCCCGGCTGATCCCCATAGTGAGCGGCGCGTTGGGGGGCGCGCTTAACTACTATTTTGTGCGTGAGTGGGGCCGCCGGGCCACGTGGCATTTTCGCGAGAAGCACCAGCAGGTTCGCTCACAGATGGCCCGCGTCGCGGCCCAAAACGGAGTCGGCGGAGCCTAGCTGCTCCCTCAGCTCTTGCCATTTGTGCGGCTTCCGGTTCGTTCTCCCTCAGGTGAGGAGAAGCACCGGTCGTGTCCTGCATGTGCCCGAGCCCAGCATGCCGTGCCCGCATGCCGTCCCCTGCATCACTAGGACCCGCCGGGGCGCGTGGCGTGCTGGTCGAACCAACCTACAACATAAAGGATCTTCGCCACATGATGGCTGGGACGCCTGGCTAGTCCGTGGGGCTCGCCGGGCATGCGCACCAACACGCTCTCCACTTTCAAAAGCTTCAATGCCTGGAAATACTGCTCGGCCTCGGAGATGGGCGTTCGGTAATCCTCTTCGCCGGTCATCAGCAGGGTCGGCGTCTTGACATTCTTCACCTGCGAGAGCAGCGAACGCTTGGCGTAATGTTCGTTGTGATCCCAGGGAAGTCCGGGGAACCAATACTTGATCACCAGAGAGGGGATGTCCGCGGTGAGAACAAAGCTCTCCCAGTTAATGACCGGGTATAAAGAAGCCGCGGCGCGGAAGCGGTTCGTGCGATCGATCATCCAGCAGGTGAGCACGCCGCCGCCGCTGCCGCCGGTCACAAAGAGATTCTCTGCATCAACGTAACCTTTGGCCAGGACCACATCCACACCGGAGTTCAGATCGTAGAAATCGTCGCCCGGATAGGCGTGGTGGATCAGGTTGCCGAACTCTCCGCCATAGCTGGTGCTGCCGCGGGGATTGACGTAGAGCACCACGTAGTCTTTGGCCGCCCAGATCTGTTTTTCCACGTCGAAGCGGTCGCCGTAGTTGGCAAAGGGCCCTCCATGGATCTCCACAATCAACGGATACTTCTTGGAGGGATTGAAATCCGGCGGCTTGATGATCCAGCCGTGTATTTTCCTCTTGTCGAGGGATGACTCGTACCAAATCTCTTCCACCTGCCCTGGGCGCTTCTGCGCCAGCAGGTCCGCGTTGAGAGTGGTGATGGCTTTAGCAGAGGGATTGCCGAGGGTTCCCACGGCGATGTCGCCTGGAACGTCAGGCCGCGTATAGGTGGTTGCAAACGCGCCATTGCGCGCCACCGAGAAGGCGCTTCCAAAGCTGTAGGCGGTGCCGCCGCTGCCGATGTGGTTGGTGAGCTGCTTGAGGGTTCCATCCAACGTGTAGAAGCCGAGTTTGGTGTCGCCCTGATCGTCGTAAAGAAACAAGATCCCGCTGCCATCCGGCGCCCAGCGTGGCATTTGAACATCACGGTCCAGCTTTTCTGAGAGAAGGCGTGAACCGCTGCCGTCGCGGTTCATCACATAGAGCCGCATGACCTGATAGCCCTGGTAGTGGTCGTCGAAGCCGGTGTAAGCGATGAACCTGCCGTCGGGCGAAACCGCAGGAGCATTGTCCGGGCCACGGCGGTTGGTCAGAGCCTTGGCGCTGCCGTCCGCGACAGAAAATTCATAAACTTCTGTATCGAGCGGCTCGTACTCGTAGTCCGCGCGGCGGTTAGCAGAGGCAATGAGGTATTTTCCGTCGGGCGTCCAGACTGCGGGGCTAGCGCGGAACGCCACTCCCCCATGTTGGAAATTTCCGCTAGAGATCTGCCGCGGCGCGCCGCCATCGGCCGAAACCACAAAGAGCTGCGTGTAGCCCGGCTCGAGGTAGCCCGGGCCGTTGAAGCGATAGATCAGCTTGTCGTAGGCCTTCGGAGGATCGGCCCACTTCGCGCCAGCAGGCGCCGCGGGCAGGTTCGCGATGCGTAGCGGAGCGGACGGGACCAGCGCCGCAAAGGAAATTTGCTTCCCGTCGGGCGACCAGGCGATTCCGCTCGGCGGCTGTTGCAGGCTGGTGATTTTGGCGGTTTGTCCAGTGTCCATCCAGCGCACGTAGATCTGTGACTTGCCATCTTGGTCGGAAAGGAAAGCAATGCGGGTGCCGTCGGGCGACCAGCGCGGGGAGGTATCGCTATGAGTGCCCGTGGTCAGCGGTCGATTGTCCGCTCCGTCGAAATTAATGACCCAAAGATTGGAGCACCTCCTGTCGGAGAGCATGTCGCTGAACTCGCGCACATAAACAATTCTGCGACCATCCGGCGAGATCTGCGGATCGACAGCATACTGGAGGTTGAAAACGTCCGAGGCCGTCAAACGATCGGATTTTTCCTCGGCCACTGCGGACATGTGAAGGACGGCAAGCGCGACACAGGCTGCCAACAGAACTTTTTTCCGAGAATAAAACATTTGGATAGCTCCGCCTCTCTAGGTTTGAAATCTGGAAACCTGACAAGCCATACGCACTGGGCAAAAAAAAGGTCTTCCCGAGCATGTGGGGCCGACCCGGGCGAAAAGCGTTCCTTTCCCCCTGTGGTTCCCGGGAAAAACGCGGACGAAAGCTTGCTGGACTCCCGCGGGGCTCGGCGGTCTTTGCCAAGCTGGACGGCCGCCGAGCCCTCACGGCCAAGGAGGTTTCAGAAATCCACGCGAAGCCCAAATTGAATCCAGCGGCTCCCGGCGATGTCCCGGTTGGTTGGCAACAACTGCGTCGAGACCACACCGAAGCTGGCCTTCTGGCTGATATCCAGCGTGGGGTCAACAAAGTTCACGTGGTTGAAGATGTTGAAGAAGTCGGCCGAGAAGCCGATCGAGACCCGTTCGGTCAACGCCGTCTTCTTGCCGAACGACATATCCAGGTTCCAGAACGGCAGCCCGCGGACCGGATTCGAGCGGCCCGTGCGCCCGTCCTTACTGATCTGCACGTTCCGGAAGCTGTTGAACACTGCAGCCGGATCGGCGAACAAGTTCAACCCGGTGCCCTTGTTGGCCGGGTCGCCGGAGGTGCCGATCCCGTTCGAGCCCGCCACGCCGCCGTGTGTGGAGTTCCCGAACGTGCTCGGGTCCACGGTCGGGATCATGCCCACGTTGAATCCGAAGATGCTCCCGCCGCCCCACACTTGGCTGCTCTCGGTCACGAAGAGCGGCAGACCGCTGAACGCTGAGAAGATCCCCGCCGTGTACCATCCGCCGAGGAAGCGGTTGGCCCAGCTTCCCCCTGCGAACCGGTGTCCCTTGCCCACCGGCAGCTCGTACACGTACGTGCCGTTGAAGATGTGCGTGCGGTCGAACAGCGACGGCCCATAGTCGACGTCCGGGATGTAGCTGTTCGAGTAGATCCCCGCCTGGTTCTGGTTGGAGATGTTCTGGTCCAGGGTCTTTGACAAGGTGTAGGTCACGTCGAACGTCAGCCCGTGCGAGGTCCGCTTCCGCAGCGTCAAGATCAGGCCCTGGTAGTTCGACTCGCCGATGTAAGTGCGCATGTGAAGATCGAACAGTTGCCGGTTCTGGAAGGTAGGCAGATTCAGGCAGGTCCGCCGGCCGTCAATCACTGAAAACAGCGAACTCACTAGCCCGCCAGTGAAATTCGGCCCCGCCGCGCTCGCCAGGAATTGCGTGGCCGTCGTCGCGCTCGAACTACCTGCGCAGCTCGAGCCGATCAACCCCGCGAGTTGGTTCTCGAAGAACGGTTGCGCGAGCGGAGTTTGTCCGGCTGCCAGCGCCGCCGCCACCGCGTCGTACGCCTGCGCAAACGTCTGCTTCGACGCCGGGTCAACAACGAAGTACGGTGCGGAGTTCAAGATCATGCCTTGCGGCAGCCGGTTCGACCACATACCCGTCCAGCCGAT
>QHYU01000102.1 GCA_003224235.1 Acidobacteriota bacterium | reverse complement strand
TGGGGTCGATAGGTTTTTCTCCGATCCTCACGGTGATGCGCCTGGTCTTGTAATACGAGAAAAAGTGAGTCCGGTCGAACAGCCCCCTACCGGAGAGTGCTCCGAGTCCCTCTGACCTTCAGCACAAGCGGTTCGAACAGAAGCGTCACGTGGTCAAGCCTGCCGTACCACCCTGTTCGTGATTCGAGCGACGCAAGAATCAAAGGGCGGCCAAAAGCGGGGCGCGTACCCCGAGCGCGGTTGAGCCCACCACCCTGCATCATCCTTGGCACTCTTGTTTCGGAGTGCCGAAAACCTCATTGTGAGACTGCCTGGAAATGTTTGAAGGATCGAAGCCGGCGCGGGCTCCGACTGACGGGGCAAGGAGGGTGCAACACGGTGGGGTAGAAACAGGGGGTAAGTAATGCTCACCTGTCAGTTTGCTACGAGGGCAGTGCTGGTATAGCGCCGGTCCCGGCAGCGAATTGGAAAACTGCCGGCGCGCTACGCATGCGGTCCAATTCGCTGGCACTCAGCGGCAAGGCGCTACCTCCAGGCTCCAGCCTCTAGCCTCCAACCTCCAGCCTCTAGCATAATGGCCGGGCATGCGGGAGTGGCTGGAATATGCTGCGGCCTGGCTGGCGCTAAAATTGTTGGGCCTGCTGCCGCGTCCGGTGGCGCGTGCCGTGGGCGCCTGGCTGGCGGCCCTGGGTTATTTCTTGCGGCCGCCGCTTCGCCGCGCCGCAATCTCGAATCTGCGAGTGGCGTTTCCGGAATGGAGCGACGCCCAACGTCTCCGCACGATTCGTCAGCTGGTGAAGCACCTGGGATGGATGGCCGGCGAGTTTTCGCAATTCCCCAGGTACACGCGTGAGAACATCGAGCAGATCGTGGTGCTGGACGGTTTTGAGAATTTTGCTGCCGCCCAGCGCCGCGGCAAGGGAGTGTTGTTTCTGACCGGGCATATGGGAGCATGGGAACTGGCACCGTTTGCGCACGCCCTCTACGGCCACCCGCTCCACTTCCTTGTGCGCCCCATCGATAACCCGCGAGTGGACGCCCTGGTGAACCGCTATCGCTGCCTCTCGGGCAACAGGCCAATTGAGAAGAACAACTCCGCCCGCGCCGTGCTGAAGATCCTCGGCGAGGCCAGCACGGTTGGCATCCTGGCGGACCAGAACACATCACTGGAAGAAGGCGTCTTCGTTGATTTCTTCGGCGTCCCGGCCTCGACGACAACCGGAGTGGCGCGTCTTGCGTTGCACACTGGAGCCGCCGTCGTCCCCGGCTACATTTTTTGGGACACGGCTGTGGGCAAGTACCGCCTGCGCTTCGAGCCGGCCATCGAGCTGGCGTGCACGGGGGACACGGCGCGAGACATCCGTGAGAATACGGCCCGCTTCACCCGTGTGATCGAAGATTACGCACGGCGTTATCCCGATCAATGGCTCTGGGTCCACAGGAGATGGAAGACCCGGCCACTGGGAGAAGACCCAGTACGTGCGCTATAAGAAGTTCGAGCAAGGCCCTTTTAGAATTCTCGTGTGAGATTGTTCGAGAGAGGACATTTATGATCCACACCGCCCGGGAAGTCGCACAATACCTAGGTGTCGAACTCGAAGGCGATCCGGCAGCGCCGATCTCTGGCGTTGCGAGCCCCGAGCGAGCCAGCCAAGAAGACCTGATTTACGTTGATTCCTGGCGACACTTGGGCCGCGCTGCTGCCTCGAGGGCGCTTTGCTTGCTGGTCAAGCCGGAAATGAATGTCTCTGGAAAGACTCTGTTGCGCGCTGTCAACCCCAAGCTGGCCTTGGCCAAGGCCGCCGCATGGCTTCTCCCGCCAGCGCCGATCACCCAGGGCGTTCATCCGACGGCTATTGTGTCATCTTCCGCGCGGCTGGGGGCCGGGGTAGGCATTGGTCCCTACGCTGTCATTGAAGACGGCGTGGAGATTGGAGCGGGGACTGAAGTCGCCGCGTTCTGCTTCCTGGGCCGAGGGAGCCGCCTCGGAGAAAACTGCCGGCTGCATCCTCGTGTCACCCTCTACGCCGGAGTGCAGCTGGCCGACCGGGTGGTTGTGCATGCCGGGACAGTGATCGGGTCAGACGGCTTCGGCTACGTTTTTGGTGAAGGCCGGCACTGGAAGTTTCCGCAGCTGGGGAGGGTGGAAATTGCGGAAGACGTCGAAATCGGCGCCAATACCACTATCGACCGGGGAGCGCTGGAGACCACGGAGATCGGCGCTGGCGTGCGGATCGATAACTTGGTGCAGGTGGCTCATAACGTGAGCATCGGCGAGCACACGGTGGTCGCGGCCCAGACAGGCATCTCTGGCTCGACCGAGATCGGCAGTCATGTGATCATCGGGGGACAGGTCGGCATCGCCGATCATTGTCGCATCGAGGATGGGGCCGTGGCGGGGGCCCAGGCTGGCATCCCAACTGGAAAGACAATTCGCAAGGGGCAAACCGTTTGGGGAACGCCGGCGCGGCCGCTCGCCAAATTCAAAGAACAGTATGCCTGGTTTGCTCGTCTTCCTGAACTGGCCGAGCGCCTTCGCAAATTGGAGGGCGGCAGATCAAAGGACTGACGCCTGCTCTGTTCTATTCCAGCCAGGGCCATTCTGGATCCGAGCAAGGCCGATCCAGGATTCTTGGCATCTTAGGTGTTGACCCCTAACCCAATCGCGGAGATAATGCAGAGTTTAGGCGTTTAGCAGCTTCCGCTCTGGGGGCGGATGGAGAGGTCCATCCGGGGAAGCGAACATTATCTGTCCGAAGCATACCCTGGTTATTGCCTTGCGGATTTTAGTGTGTGGATACCCCCTGACCAAGGGGACGGGAAACCTTTTGCGTCCGGATGAGTTCTGAGGGGTTTGATGACATTAGGGATCAAAACCGCATTTGACCCTTCATCGAGTCGCCAAGCCACTGGTGCAGGTGTTTCGAGACTTGAGCTACAACTACAGGAAGCAGTCGAGCGCGGTGTGAGCTACTTGCTCTCGCTCCAGGCGGAGGAGGGCTACTGGCTTGGCGAACTGGAAGCCGACAGCACGCTCGAATCGGATTACATTTTCTATCTGCACGTGCTGGGAAAGGCCGATCCGGGGCGTATTGCCAAGCTGGCTAACTACATCCGCCGCAAGCAACTCCCCGACGGGGGCTGGAACATCTACCCCGGTGGCCCGGCGGAGATCAATGCCACGGTCAAAGCCTATTTCGCCCTCAAATTGGCCGGCGATTCCGTGGATACCCCGCACCTGGCAGGCGCGCGCGGCAAAATCCATGAGCTCGGCGGCCTGGAGGCAACCAACTCCTTCACTCGCTTCTATCTGGCCCTTATCGGTGCAGTGGGGTGGGAAATGGTGCCGGCCATTCCTCCCGAGCTGATGCTGCTCCCCAACTGGTTCTATCTGAACATCTACGAAATGTCCTCCTGGACACGCGGCATCGTCATCCCGCTGGCCATCCTGTACGCGCACAAACCCCACTGGCCCCTTCCCGTGGACGCCCGCATAGACGAGTTGTTCCGTGACCCGTCGCGGAAAACCGTGGCCTTCGACTGGGATAAAAAGTTCTTCACCTGGCGCAACTTCTTCCTTGCGCTGGACCGCGCTCTTAAACTCTACGAGCGGCTGCCCTGGAAACCTCTTCGGCAGCGAGCGCTCCGCCAGGCTAGCCAGTGGCTGCTCGAGCACTTAGAGCGCTCTGACGGCTTGGGTGCCATCTACCCTGCGATGATGAACGCAGTTTTCGCCTTGCTAGCGCTAGGCCATGCGGCCGACGATCCCTTAACCGCGCGGGAGATCGGCCAGCTCGCTCGCTTTGAGATCGAAGAGGACGATACCCTCCGCGTGCAGCCCTGCATGTCGCCGGTGTGGGACACGGCAATCGCCATGGTCGCTCTCGGGGAGGCCGGCCTGCCTCCTGATCATCCCGCGCTGGTGAAGGCGGCCCGCTGGCTGCTCGATAAGCAGCTTCTAGGTTCGGGCGATTGGCAGGTCAAGAACCACGATACCCAACCCGGCGGCTGGGCGTTCGAGTTCCGCAACGATTTTTACCCCGATGTGGACGACACCGCCTTCGTTCTGATGGCGCTGCAGCGCGTAGAGTATCCCGACCGGCCGCGCATGGAGCGCTCGATTCGCCGCGGCTTGGCCTGGCTACTCAGCATGCAAAACCGCGATGGCGGCTGGGGTGCCTTCGACCGGGACAACGATTGCCACATCTTCACGCAGGTGCCCTTCGCAGACCATAACGCCATGATCGACCCCTCGACCGCCGACGTCACTGCGCGCGTGGTCGAGTGCCTAGGTCGCTTCGGCTGGCCGGCCTCCCACCCGGTCATCAAGCGCGCAGTAGCCTTCCTGCTCCACGATCAAACCCCTGACGGTTCCTGGTTCGGTCGCTGGGGTGTAAATTATGTGTACGGTACCGCCGGCGTGCTCCGGGCGCTTGAGACCCTCCGGCTTACCACGCGCGAGTATTGCCGGCGCGGCGCTGCCTGGCTGCGCGCGGTGCAAAGGCCTGACGGAGGCTTTGGCGAGTCGATCGCCTCTTACTATGACCCCGCACTGAAAGGGAAAGGTGCCAGCACGCCTTCGCAGACCGCCTGGGGTCTGATCGGCTTACTCGCCGCTGGCCAAGACACCGAGGAGAGCATCAGGCGTGCCGCTGCGTACCTGGTCGAGCAGCAGAATCCGGACGGCTCCTGGAACGAGCAGGAGTTCACCGGCACGGGCTTCCCGCGCGTTTTCTATCTGAAATACCACTTGTACCGAATCTATTTCCCGCTGTATGCGCTGGCGCGCTACCGCAACATCCTGCAGGGCTCTTCGGAGTACCGCAGCCTGGTGGTTCAGCCGGGGGAGCTCGAGCGGCGCAATGGGAACCGGGAGATCGGATGAGATTTCCTCTGAAGCTGACTACCAAGCTGACCAAATACCTCGTTGGCAAGCGAATCCGCGGCGAAGAGAGGTTTCCGCTGGTGATGATGCTGGAGCCGCTGCATGCCTGCAATTTGACCTGCACCGGCTGCGGCCGCATCCGCGAATACAAGTCCACGATCAACGAGATGTTGACCGTCGAGCAGTGCATCGCCGCTATGGAAGAATGCGGCGCGCCGGTGGTCTCGATCTGCGGCGGCGAGCCGACCATCTACCCGGAGCTTGGGCGACTGGTGCGCGAGATCCTCGCTCGCGGCCGACACATCTACCTGTGCACCAACGGCATGTTCATCCGCAAGAGGCTGCACGAGTTCCGGCCCACCGCAAGCTTCTTCTGGAACGTCCACCTGGACGGCCTCGAGCGCACGCACGACTTGGCAGTCGAGCGCGATGGCGTCTTCCGTGAGGCGATCGAGGGCATCAAGGCTGCCAAAGCCGCGGGGTTTCTAGTCTGCTCGAACACGACCATTTACAAAGAAACCGACCTGAATGAAATCGCAGAACTCTATGCCTATCTCCACGAGCTAGGGGTGGACGGTTTTATGATCTCTCCCGCGTATTCTTACGCTGCGGTGCAGACCAAGGACATTTTCATGTCGCGCGAAGAAGTTCGCGAAAAATTTCAGCAGGTCTGCCAGCTCCTGGAGAAGTACAACTTGATGACCTCGCCCATCTATCTGGAATACTTGCGTGGGGAGCGCGAGCTGATGTGCACGGCCTGGGGCAACCCCACTTACAACCCGCGCGGCTGGAAGGGCCCGTGCTACCTGATCACCGACGCGCACCACGCCACATTCAGGGAGTTCATCGAAAACACTCCCTGGGAAAGATACGGCCGCGGGCGCGACCCGCGCTGCCAGGATTGCATGGTTCACGTCGGCTACGAACCTTCGGCCGTCCTCGGAGCCCATCACAAGCTGGGGGACAACTGGAAGATGCTGAAGTGGCAGCTCAGCGGCCGGATGGGTGGCGCGAGGAGAGAGAGCGCAGCATCCAGGGCGAACAGCCACGGCAACGGGCGCGGCAACGGGCACAATGGGAGTCACGCAACGGACCACATCGGCCGGCCGGTGGACCCCGCTGAGCTGGTTTCTCCTGACGGGAGTTTGCGGGTGCTATGACGACGCTGGTCACCGGAGCCACCGGGTTCCTGGGCAGCCACGTGGCGCGCCAATTGGTGGCGCGAGGCGAAGCCGTTCGCGTGTTGGTGCGTCTGACCAGTCGACTGCGCGCCATCGAGGACTTGCCCGTCGAGCGCGCGACCGGAGATCTGCGCGACCTGGCCTCGCTCTATCGCGCGTGCGACGGAGTTCACCGTGTGTATCATGTCGCGGCCGACTACCGCTTCGGTGTTCGCCGCCCATCCGAGATCTATGAGTCCAACGTTAACGGCACGCGTAATCTGTTAGAGGCGGCGTATCGCGCCGGAGTCGAGCGATTCGTTTACACCAGTACGGTGGCGACGATCGCTGTGCCGCGCAGCGGCAAGCCCCCTGACGAAGATACCGTCGCGGGTCTGGAGGAAATGATTGGCCACTACAAACGCTCGAAGTTCCTCGCCGAGATGGAGGCGTTCCGCGCGGTGGCCACAGGCTTGCCGGTAGTCATCGTCAACCCGACTACACCAGTCGGCCCGGGTGATTGGAAACCGACGCCCACTGGCCGGATTATTCTGGATTTCCTCTGCGGCCGGATGCCTGCCTACGTGGATACGGGCCTGAACCTGGTGCCGGTTGAAGATGCCGCAGCCGGCCACCTGCTGGCCGCCGAGCGAGGTCGCGTCGGCCAGCGCTACATCCTGGGCGGGCGCAATCTGACGCTGAAGGAAATCCTCGACATGCTCGCGGCCATCACGGGGCGGCGCGCGCCGCGCTTCCGCCTGCCCCACGCCCTGGCGATGGCGGCGGCCTTTGTTGACTCGGCCGTTTCGTTCGTGCTGCGCCGCCGGCCGCAGATTCCGCTGGAAGGCGTGCGCATGGCGCGTCACAAGATGTTTGTTGACGCCTCCAAGGCCGAGCGGGAACTGGGTTTTACTGCCAGCTCGGTTGAGGAGGCGCTGGAGCGCGCCGTGCGCTGGTACGAAGGGAATGGCTACGTCGGCTCGCGCCGCGCGCAGCCCATGGCGCGGGCGCACGCGGCGTGAGGGCTTATTTCGGCGCGAGGGTGAGGCGTTTGTACCGCAGGGGGCGGTGGTCCGCCCCTGGGGAAATTGAAGTAGGCCATGCGAATTCTCGTCACATTCGCCGTCGATGCTGAGTTCGCGCTGTGGCGCCGGATGCGTAGATTCCGTCGCACCCGATGGGCCACCCGCCCGGCCTACGTGACACAGATCGATGGCGCGGAGATCGGAGTCGTATTGACCGGCGTAGGGCCCCAACGAGCTCGTCAAGCCGCATTCGAAGTGATGATGGCAGAGCCGGTGGACATCTGTGTATCCACTGGATTGGCGGGGGCGCTCCAGGCCGAGCATCTCCCGTCGGAAATCGTGGCCGCGCGGGGCGTGTGGTCCGAGGAAGAGAGCCGCACCATCCGCAGTGACGAACTACTGCTGCAGTGGGCGGGCGAGTGTGGCGCAAGAACTGTGGAGAGGCTTTGTACCGCGGATCATCTCGTCCTGACGGCCCGGGAAAAGGCTAGTTTGGGCGTGTTCGCTGACGCCGTCGAAATGGAGAGCTTCGAAGTGCTGAAAGAAGCTCGGGCTTGGAACGTTCGCGCCGTAGCCGTTCGCGCCATCAGCGACGCCGCGGGCGAGGATTTGCCGCTGGATTTCACCGGGCTCGTGGGCGCGCGAGGCGAATTGAGGATATTTCATCTGCTCAAGGAAATCGCGCGGCACCCAGTGTCGTGGCCAGCGCTCGTGCGCTTCGGCCGTCAGAGCCGCCGCGCAGCCGCGTCGCTCGCCCTTTTTCTGGATCGCTATGTGGCCCATCTGGCGAACCGCCGTGCGGAACTCCATTCCGAAGTCGCCGAAGAGATTTCGTGCACATGAGCCCCATAACCGCCCAACTCGAAGCGCCATTTTCGGCAGCTCCGGCACTGAAGCAGATGCGCGCGGGAGTGTACCGTGGGGCCGGGCACGTCGTGGTGGAACAGGTCCCCGTCCCAACAATTTCCGATGGCGAGGTCCTGATTCGGGTTGCCGCCTGCGGCATCTGCGGTACCGATATCAAGAAAATCCAGCACGGCTTTGTGCCACCCCCGCAGATCTTCGGGCATGAAGTTTCGGGCACCGTGGTTGCGGTAGGCCGCGGCGTAAAGCGGTGGAAGCTCGGCGACCGCGTGGTCAGTTTTCATCACATTCCCTGCGGCGGCTGCTTCTATTGCGACCGGAAACTGTTCTCGCAGTGCCCGGCGTACAAGAAAGTGGGCCTTACGGCTGGGTTCGACCCTAATGGCGGAGGCTTCGCTGAATATGTCCGCGCGATGCCGTGGATCGTCGAGCGCGGTATGGTGGCCATCCCGCCGGAGGTGAGCTTCGAGGAAGCCACCTTCGTCGAGCCAGTGAATACCTGCGCGAAAGCGGTTCAGAAGGCGCGGGTCGCGCCAGGCGAGATCGTTGTGATAATCGGCCAAGGGCCTGTCGGCCTGCTGCTGATGTTGCTAGCGAAACTGGCCGGCGCCACCGTCTTCACCAGCGACCCCATGCCCGAGCGGTGCGCAAAGAGCGTGAGCCTGGGTGCCGCGGCGTCTTTTGATCCGCGGGCTGATGACCTCGCCGGCGTCGTTCGCGCGCGAACCGGCAACCGCGGCGCCGACGCAGTGCTGGTGGCCACGCCCATCCCGGCAGTGGTCGAGGAAGCACTCGCACTGGCGCGTCCCGGTGGACGCGCGCTGCTGTTTGCGCAGAACGATCCGAAGATGCGCATCGAGTTTCCCGCCGCCGCCGTGGGCGTGGACGAAAAAGAGATTCTCGGCAGCTACAGCGCCGCGGTGGATTTGCAGGAGGAGTCGGCGCAACTGGTTTTTTCGCGGCGCCTGCCCGTCCGGGAACTGGTCACGCACCGGTTTCCGCTCGAACAGATTGATCAAGCCCTGGAACTGGCCGCCCGCCCCGCGGGCCATTCTTTGAAAGTGGTGATCACGCCTTGAGGAAAAGCGAGGTTGGGAGAACGGAACGAAACGGTCATATGACCGCTGCCGTACTGTATGGCCGCGAGGATCTGAAAATCGAAAAGGTCGAGATTCCCGCCGTAGGCTGCGATGAAGTGCTGGTCCGCGTGAAGGTGGCGCTCACAGACGGCACGGACCTGAAAGTTTGGAAGCAGGGCTATCACGCGCGGATGATCACGCCGCCGGCAATCTTCGGACATGAACTGTCCGGCGTGGTGGAGCTGATGGGCCGCGAAGTCAACGGCGGCCTGCGCGTTGGCTCGCGCGTCGTCCCTGCCAATTCGGCCCCGTGCGAGGTCTGCTTGTTCTGCCGCAAGAACCGCGAAAACCTTTGCGAGGACCTGCTGTTCAACAACGGCGCCTATGCCGAATACATCCGAATTCCTGGCCGCATTGTCCGGCAGAACATGCTCGAGATTCCGGAACACGTATCGTTCCTCGACGCGGCGATGGTCGAGCCCCTGGCTTGTGTCCTGCGCGGCATCGATGAGACTGGCGTGAACTCGGGCGACACGGTGGTGCTGATTGGCTGTGGCCCCATCGGCCTGAAGTTCATCCGCATTCTGACCGGCCGCGGCGCTCGGGTCATCGCCTTGGGCAAGCGCTGGAGCCAGATTCGCGCCGCCGAGCGGCTGGGCGCTCGCGCTGCATTTGACGTCTCGCAGCTTGACAACCCTGTCCGCGTGATCCGCGAGCTCACTGAGGGCGGCCGCGGGGCGGATGCGGTGATCGAGGCCGTCGGCTCACCGACCACCTGGCAGTGGGCCATCCAGATGGTGCGCCGCGGCGGGACGGTCAACCTGTTTGGCGGCTGCCCGCGCGGCTCGCAGGTGGAGTTCGACCCCACTGCGCTGCACTATTCGGAAATCACCATCAAGTCTACTTTCCACCATACCCCGCGCTTCATCCGCGAGGCCCTGGAAGCAATCGCCCGCGGCGAGATCTGCGCCAGCGACTTCGTCACCGGGGAGATTCCGTTGCGCGAGCTGCCGCGCATGTTTGAGCACATGAAGCATCGCAACGGCGAACTGAAAACCGCGGTCATTCCGTAGGCTGTCGCCGCGATTGCATTTTCAGGAATTCCATTCGTTCGTTACGGTCCATCCACGCCCGGGGACGCGCCACTGCCATGCAGGCACCTATCGAACTCGAGATTGCGCGTAAGCTACCGCCGGCGGGCTCCGCCCCGGCCGTCGCCGCGCAGTACACCCGCTGGCTCGCCAGACATCACTACGAGAATTTCAACGTGGTTTCCTGGTTTCTGCCGCGCCGGCTCCGCCAGCACTTCTACAACGTCTACGCCTACTGCCGCTGGGCCGACGATTTGGGCGATGAGGTACCCGATCCGGCGCGCGCCCTCGCTTTGCTTGACTGGTGGGAAGAAGAACTCCGCCGCTGCTACGCTAGCCGGCCGGCGCACGCCGTCTTCGTCGCGCTCGCGGATACGGTCCGACAGTTCCAGATTCCCATCGAGCCGTTTGCGGACCTGCTCATCGCGTTCCGGCAGGACCAGGTGGTGCATCGCTATGCGGCTTGGGCGGACGTGCTCGGCTATTGCCGCAATTCGGCCAACCCGGTGGGCCGCTTGGTGCTTTACCTGTGTGGTTATCGCGACCCCGAGCGGCAGCAGCTCTCCGACTACACGTGTACCGCGCTGCAGCTTGCCAATTTCTGGCAGGACGTGGCGCGCGATCTCCAGAGGGGCCGCATTTATATTCCGCTCGACGCCCTGGCGAAACATGGCCTCGGCGAGGCCGACATCCTGGAGCAACGGTTCGATGCGCGCTACGTCGCGCTAATGAAAGACCTGGTGGCGCGCACCCGTGAGATTTTTGCAGCCGGCCTGCCGCTGGCGCAGCGCGTCACTCCGGAGCTGCGCGTCGATATTGAGTTGTTCACCCGCGGGGGGCTTGGCGTGCTCGAGGCCATTGAGGCCATCGGCTACAACACCCTTGCGCGCCGTCCGGTGCTTCGACGCTGGACCCAGCTGCGGCTGTTGGGTCGCGCGCTTGTGTCTCGCATGTTTGCGCCCTTGGGGGCCGGCAAAGAAGACCGCGCGCCCCTCGCTCGCGGCAATGCCTGAGGCGCCTGAGGTTGATGCGTCTTACGCCGTGTGCCGGCGCATTGCTCGCCACGCCCGGAGCAATTTCCACCTCGCCTTTTACCTTTTGCCGCGGCCTAAGCGGGACGCGCTGTTCGCGCTGTATGCTTTCATGCGCCTGGTGGACGACGTCTCCGACACCCCGGGCGACCTGGCCGCAAAGCAGAAGGGAATCGCCGCCTGGCGCGCGCAGCTCGATGCTGCGCTCGCGGGCGATACAGGCCTGCATCCCGTCTTACCTGCTTTTGCCGATACGGTTAGGCGCTTCGGCATTCCGGCCCGCTACTTCAACGATCTCATCTCCGGCGCGGAGATGGACCTCAGTATTTCCTCCTACGCCACCTTCGACCATCTGCGCGAGTACTGCTACCGGGTCGCCGGCACGGTCGGGCTCACCTGCCTTCACGTCTTTGGCTTTCGCGACCCGCGCGCCCTGGATCTGGCCGAAAAGCTGGGCCTCGCATTTCAATTGACCAACATCCTGCGCGATGTCCGTCGGGATTATGAAATCGGACGCGTCTATCTGCCTCAGGATACCCTCCATCTCTACGGTTGCCGCCCATCGGATTTGGGGCAGGGAAATCTTAGGCCGGCGCTGCGGGAGGTTCTGGCGTCTGCAGCCGAACGTGCCCAACAGTTTTACGCCGAAGGCGCCCGGCTTGTGCCGCTGGTGGACGAAGATAGCCGCGCGGCGCTCTGGGGGCTAGTTCGCATCTACAGCAGCCTGCTCGCTAAAATACGTTCTCGCGGTTTCGATGTCTTTTCCTCCCGCGTTTGCCTGACCTCAAAGGAGAAATTCGCAATTCTCCTCCGGGCGCGGCTAGGCCTGTGGGACGAATCGGATGCCCTCGCGTAGCGTGATCGTGATTGGCGGCGGTCTGGCGGGACTATCCTCGGCCGTCGCGCTGGCGGAAGCCGGCTTCCGCGTCCGTCTGTTCGAGAAGCGGCCGCACCTGGGCGGGCGCGCCAGCTCGTATGTGCTGCCCGGCGGCGAGCACGTGGACAACTGCCAGCACGTCACGCTGGGTTGCTGTACCAACCTCGCGGATTTCTACCGCCGCGTTGGCGCCGCGCATAAGATCCGCTGGTACGACCGCCTGATCTTCAGCGACGCCGCGGGCCGCCGGGGCGTGATTGAAGCGTCGCCTCTGGCGCCACCGTTTCATCTGGCTCCTTCGTTTGCGCTGTTTCCTTCGCTCGCCTGGGCCGACAAGAGCGCGATCGCCCGCGCCATGCTGGCAATTACGCGCGGCGGCGGCCGGCCACCGGATGTCGGCGGTGCCGCCGGCGTGACGATGCTTGACTGGCTGCGCCGGCACGACCAAACCCAAGCCAGCATCGAGCGCTTCTGGCGCGTCGTGCTGGTCAGCGCGCTTGACGAAGAGCTCGGTCGCACCGACGCTCGCTACGGCATGGATGTTTTCTGGAAAGCGTTTCTCGCTAACCGAAACGGTTTTAGGATCGGCATCCCGTCCGTGCCGCTGGGCGAGCTTTACGGTGGCTGTCGCCAAGCGATCGAACAGCGGGGCGGAGAAGTGCTGGTTCGCGCGGGAGTGCGAGCCATCCGGTTGGAGCACGGCCGCGTCGTCGGCGTGGAACTCGACAACCATGCCTTGGAAACCTCGGATTATTACATTGCTGCCGTCCCGCATGATCAACTGCCCGGCCTGCTCCCAGCGAAGGTAGTGGAACGCGAGCCGGCATTTGCCAACTTGAGCCGCTTGCGCTCTGCGCCGATTACCGGTGTGCACCTTTGGTTTGACCGTGTGGTGATGACTGAGCCTTATCTGACTCTGCTCGACCACACCACCCAGTGGATTTTCAACAAGTCTCTGCTCTATGGTCCGTCCGCACCCCCTGCCGGCACAGACGTAGCAGGGCAAGCTGGCGCTCCTGGCGGGGCCGTCGAGAACTTCCAGTACCTGCAACTGGTCATCAGCGCGTCCTATGAACTGGTGCCGCGCTCGCGCCAGGATATCATTGAGCTGTGCCGCCGGGAGCTGCAGGAGATTCTTCCCCCTGCGCGCGAGGCGCGGCTGCTCAAGGCCACGGTCATTAAAGAGACC
>QHYU01000101.1 GCA_003224235.1 Acidobacteriota bacterium | reverse complement strand
GGAGAATTGAGACTCAGGTCGGGTTGGCCAATACGAGCAAGCGATAGAACGGCCGTCTATGCGCCATGCGCGCATCCCCGGCCCGAGTCCTCGACGCCGGAATCCAGTGCGCCGTAACCCTGTCGCGGGTATACTGCTTTCCTTCACAGCCATGAAACGCCACGCGGGGCTGCATCCTCTTAGCCAGCATCATCACTTTGCCTTGACTCAGGCGCTGCTGATGCGTCGGGCCGCTGAAGCACCGGCCTCGCGGCGCGCGGCGGCTTTGCGGCAGGCCGCAGAGAAATTTCTGAGCTTCTGGAAGAAGGCCGGCGAGCAGCACTTTCGGGAAGAGGAAGAGTTGCTTCTGCCCGCCTATGCCCGGCATACCCCCCTCGAGCAGGACCCGGTGGTGGCGCGTATGCTAGCGGAACACGCCAAGATCCGGGGGCAGATCCAGCAACTGCAGACTGCGCTCGAGACTTCGCCGGAGGCGGGACTGCCGATTGAGGAAGGCGTTGCCACACTGGCAAGAGCGTTGTACGACCTCATCCGCTACGAAGAGAATGAAGTGTTCCCACGCATCGAGCGAGTGTTGGGCGATGCCGAGCTGCAGGCCCTGGGCCAGCGCCTCACCCGCCTCCACTCCAAGTACAGTTGCGAAATTTAAACTTATGACGTGCCGAGATTCACATGCCGGGAAGCTTATCCCCTGACAGCCATCGCACGCTCCTGACGCTCGACCAGAACGGACCGCTCGGAACGATCGAAATCCTTCATCCGGCCGGGACCTTCGCCCCCACACCAGCGACGCTCATCGCAGTCGAGGCCATCGCAGAAAAGCGTGCGCTCCTCTCGGGGACGGGACTCGACTGGGGGAGTGGAGTGGGCTGCCTGGCGATCGCAGCCGCCAGGATCGAAACCGTGGGCAGCGTCACGGGACTCGAAATCTCATCCGAGAATCTTGTAGCGGCGCAACGGAATGCCGCTCGGAATGGCGTAGCTCATAAGACGGCTTTCCTGCTGTCCGAGTCGTTTTCGCCTCTACGCGAAGATGATCGCAAATTCCTGGATGCGCTTCGCGGTCAGACCGATTTCATCCTCGCTAATGTGCCTTCGAGCGAAGGTGACGATGGGTTTGGCTATCGCAGAATTGTTTTGCGTGGCGCGACGGACTTCCTTCGCCCGGATGGCGTTGTTTTCTTGAACGTGTCGTACCAATACGGGACGGATCGGGCGCGATTGCTGACAGAAGCGTGCCCTGGGTTCGTATGGGACGGAATCCTCGCGAGCACGGACTGGGTGCCATTTGATCTGAGCCGGCCGGACCTGCTTCAGTGCCTGCAAGCGTACGCGCAGGAGGAGCAGAGAGGGGGCCTCGCGTACACATTTCCATATCCGGAGGGCCCCCAAGAGAAGAGGCTCAGTGCGCGGGAAGCTCTCGTTCGCTTTCAGAAGACCGGCCAAAACCCCTGGACAAAGTGGCAGGTCCATCTCTTCCGATTTCGCACCTAGGCGAAACCCGCCCCCGCGGCGGGCGAGGAAATCTCTCCGAGGATTCGTTCGCTCCGGGCCATTCGGCCTGCTCAAGGTAAACGGACGCCCTGGGCGTTGGAGCGGGCGAGGCGCTCGAAATACTCCAGTACGCGACGCGAGACTTCGCTGATGGCGCGTTCGGCCGCGTGCGAGTCGTGCCCGTAGGTGGTCATCACCGAGATCACGTAAGGGCGGTCCGGCAGCAGCACAATCCCGGAATCGCAACGCACCCCGGGGAGCGAGCCGGCCTTATTGGCCAGGGCAATTCCGTCTGGCAGGCCGTTGCGCAGCGGCGACGCATTCTCCTTCGGGTACTTGAGGATCTCCAGCAGGGCAGCGGTGTGCGACGCATCCAGCACTTTGCCCCCGTGGAGCAGCTCCAGCAGCGTGGTCATCTCCCGCGGCGTGGAGAGATTTTCCCGGCCAGCGCGCTGCGCTGCGGTGTCGATCATCCGGCGCTGCAAGCGGGTCTGCGCGAGTCCGAGGTGCGCGAGCGTATCGTTTACATTGGCCATCCCGACTTGATCGATCAGGATGTTCGTTGCGGTGTTGTCTGACAGCACGATCATCAGGACAGCGAGATCCCGCAGTGAGATGGCTGAGGAGGCGTCGCCAAAAAACTGGAGGACGCCTGAGCCGCCCACCATATGAACCTGCTTGATCGCGACGCGGTCGTCGAGCTTGAGCTTGCCGGCCTGGGCCTGGCGGAGTAATTCCATTAGAACTGTGATCTTGATCGAGCTGGCCTGGGGGAAGACCATGGCGGCATTTACAGCGAAAGATTCCCCGGTGGTCAGATCTTTCACCGCCAAGCCCATCACGCCGTCGAATTCGGCCGCGGTCTGCTCGAGCTGGCGCGCGAGTTTGCTGTGCAGGTCCGTGAGGCGGGGATCAGCCGCGGTTTGAGTATTTTGGGACTTGGCGCTGGCGCCGAGGGCTCTCTCGCCCATGAGCCAAGGTAGCGGCCATGGCAGCCTGAGAGTTTTCCCGGAGAGATTCCTTCCGGTAGGGTTCACGCTGGGGGAGGTCGACCCTGAACCGCCGGAATCCACGATCGCCCGCCGCGGCGGGCTCGGAATGGCAGGCGAACCGGCGAAGCACAAGAAGAGAACGAGAAGGCAGGCGAAGGCTCGACTCAACGGACGGCTCCTTTCCGGCGGGTTTTGCGCGGGAGCGGTTCTTGGCCCACCCTTATGCACCGCGCCGCGCGGGCCGCTGGCCCCATGTTGCACCCTGACCCGCCAGCGCGTTTCGGGCCGTATCAGACCTAGGCCGGCAAGTCTTCGGCGAGACTTAAGCGCCGATGTAGCGAGCGTAGAGCGAGCGCGCCACGCCGGGGTCGCGCGTGCCCTTAACGATGGCGCGGCCATCGGCAAAAACGGTCATTTCATAAGGGGGCACGCGAAAGCGTAGCAAGAAATCGTTGCTGCGCACCTCGGCCGCGGTGGGCTGCAGGCGCCGGCCGAGCGCCGCGAGGTCGAGCTGCCGGCCGTGCTCGTGGATTTGCACCGAATCGCGGCCGCACAGCGTGAGGCGCGGCTGGGCCTCGCCTTCAAGGTAACGGAACTCGCGGCGGGCGCAGGTGACGCAACCGGGATTGCGCGCGACCCTAATGGCCTGAAACCGCCCGGACCATACATCGAACGAGATAAGCTGCCCATGCAGGGCCTCGCGCTTTCCAACCAGCAGCTTGATGGCTTCGGCCGCCTGGATCGAAGCAATCACGCCGGCAGCGGCGCTTAGAACGCCCACCGTGTCGCAGGTTTCCTCAACGCCCTGTTGCGCGGGCGTCCGGACCAGGCAAGCCAGGCATGCGGTCACCCCGGGCAAGATGGTCATCGTCACGCCGTAGCTTGAAACCGCGGCAGCATAGATCCACGGCACGCCCAGCTTCACGGCGGCGTCGTTGAGCAGACAGCGCGTCTCGAAATTATCGGTGCCGTCCAGGATCAGCGCGTAACTGGCAAGCAGCTCCTCCGCATTGTGCGGGCCGAGGTCGGCGACCACGCCTTCGATCTCGACGCCGGAGTTGATCGCGCGCAAGCGCCGCTCGGCCGCGACCGCCTTGGGCAGCGCGTCGCGCGCATCGGCTTCGACGAACAGCGTCTGGCGTTGCAGGTTGGACGGCTCGACGAAGTCGCGATCGATGATGCGCAGGCTCCCCAGCCCGGCGCGCACCAGCAGGTTCGCCAGCGCTGTTCCCAGCGCGCCACAACCCACCAGCGCGGCGCGAGCCTCCAGCAGCCGCAACTGGCCGGCTTCGCCGATTTCGGTGAACAGAATCTGCCGCGAATATCTCTCGTAGAGCTTGGGGTCCATGTGTGTATGTTCGGATGGCCGCTGGCGCGCAAAGACCGTTCGCAACGCAGCTTGGCCAGCCCTTCATCATAGCGCCATTTCGATTCCGGCGGGCTTTTCGGGTCACGGGAGAGCTGGGGAACGCCGCTGCTACGTCCCGAGAGGAGTGCGAGATGCGGTGTTTGCATCGCGGAACATTCTGCGGGGCAGACAACCGCCTGTGCTAACCTTTCTTCTCACTTTGGGTAATGATGCAGAGCCACCTGGGCGACCCGAAGCAGATGCTGATCTGGATGGCGGCGGTGTGTCTGGCCACCACCGACCTGCGCGGACAGGCCACCCAGCAGCCGGCCACGCCCACCCCGGCGCAGGCGACCACTGAAACAGCCTCGAAGACAAATCTTCCACCAGAGGGCCAGCGCATCGTCGCGATCCGCATTATCAGCGAGACCGGTGAGGTCTTAGAGGAGAATCCCACCTCGCTGGCACTCCAGCCCGGCCAACCGTTCAGTACGGAAGGGGTGCGCGAAAGTTTGCGGCAACTCTACCGCACAGGGCGCTACGCCGATCTTCGTGCTGAAACTAGCCCTGCAGCGGGAGGCGTGCGACTGGATATCGTCGCCCGGCAAAACTTCTACATCAACCTGGTGCGCGTGACCGGCTTGCGCGAGCATCCGAGCGAAGCAGTGGCACTTGCCTCGCTGCGCCTGGGCTTGGGCGAGGCATTTCGGCAAAGCGCGCTCCAAGAAGCCCTCGAGCGACTCCGCCGGACTCTAAACGAAGAAGGACTCTACCAGGCGCAGGTCACCTATGAGCTAGCGCCGCGCGAGGCGACCCGCCAGATGGACATTAATGTGCGCGTCGCGCCGGGGCCCCGGGCGCGGCTGCGCTCGATCGAGCTGCACAATCACACCGAGCTCCCCGACAGTGCGGTGCTCGGCCGGTCGAAGCTGAAGCCAGGCCGCGAGGTGACCTTGGCACTCCTGAACCGCGCCACCGAACGCGTGCGCAAGCTGCTGGTAGGCAAAGGCCACCTGGGAGCCCGCGTCAGCCTGCGCCGTGGAACTTACGACCCCAAGTCGAACACCCTGCCGCTCGAGTTCGAGGTGACCGCTGGTCCCAAAGTGCGCGTCGAGGTCGCTGGTGCGAAGATCTCAGCAAAGACGCTGCGCAAACTCCTGCCCATCTACCAGGAAGGCTCGGTAGATGAGGATCTGTTGCAGGAAGGCCGCCGCGGCATCCGCGATTACTTCGAGCGCGAAGGCTATTTCGACGTGGAAGTGCGCTATACCGTGGCTGAGGCTGTGAGCCAGAGCGACGCTGGCAAAGAGCAGCCCACCGAGCAGGTGATCACCTATCAAGTAGCGCGCGGTGGACGGCACCGCTTGCTGGGCATCGCCTTCGACGGTAACAAGTATTTTAGTGATGACCTGCTGCGCAGCCGGCTGCACCTGGTCGTCGGCGCGTTTGCAAGCCGCGGGCGCTTTAGCCGGCGACTGCTGCAGGACGATGTCGAGTCGATCCGCGAGCTCTACGCTGCCAACGGGTTCCGCGAGGTCCTGGTGCGCGGCGAGACGATTGATAATTACCGCGGCAAGAAAGGCGACCTGTTCGTTCGGTTTCACATCGAGGAAGGGCTGCAGACGCGCGTCGCAGAGCTAAAGCTGGAAGGTAATCACGCGCTCAGGGACGATGATCTCCTGGCCGTGATCGGCTCGACCCCGGGGCAGCCTTACTCCGAGTTCAACGTCTCCGGCGACCGCGACAACATCTTGGCGCTCTATTACAACGAGGGCTTTCCTGAGGTGCGCTTCAGCTACACAGCGGAAGAGATCCCAGTTGAAACAGCCCAGCCGGGCCACTCGCCCGGCGCAGAGCCCGTGCAACCCCCTCGTGTGCGGCTCATTTATCACATCGTCGAAGGTCCGCAGATTCGAGTAGCGCGCGTGCTCACTGGGGGCTACGAGCACACCCGGCCGAACATCGTGCAGCGGGAAGTGGAGGTAAAGCCGGGCGGGCCACTGCGCGAAGGCGAAGTGGTAGAAACGCAGAGGCGGCTGTACAACCTGGGAATCTTCAGCCGTGTCTCGATTGCGCCGCAAAACCCTGCGGGCACCGACCGTGAAAAGACGGTGGTCGTTCTGGTGGAAGAAGCCAAGCGCTACACGCTGGCCTACGGTGGTGGCGTCGAGGTGCAGCGTCTGGGCGGCGCGTCAGACCCGGTGGGCGGGCAAGTGCGCGCCAGCCCGCGAGCGCTGTTTGAAATCAGTAAGGCAAACCTGACCGGCCGCGCCGACACGCTCTCGTTCAAGGCGCGCGCCAGCACACTGCAGGGCCGCGCCCTGACCAGCTATACGACGCAGAATTTCTTTGGCCGGCCCGCGTTCAGCCTGCAGGTGACGGGCCTGGCCGACAAATCGCGGGACATCCTCACCTTCACCTCCACGCGCTTTGAGGGTTCGGTGCAACTGGCCCAGCGCATCTCACTGTTGACTTCGCTGCTCTATCGCTACTCTTTTCGCAAAGTTCGGGTCAGCTCCCTGCGCATCCCCCTGGAACAGATTCAGCTAATCAATCAGCCCACCCGCGTCTCGCTGGTGGGGGGTACGTGGTTCCGCGAGAGGCGTGACAACCCTGCTGACGCCACGCGCGGCGACTTCAACAACGTGGACCTGAGCATTGCCGGCAAGCCCTACGGCTCAAGCGCCAGCTTCGTGCGGCTGTTCATGCAGAACTCGACATTTCATCCAATTCATCGCCGCTTCCTGTTCGCGCGCTCCGCGCGATTTGGTGTGCAGACGCCCATCGGCAGCACGGTGTCGCAGGAAATCCCTCTGCCGGAACGCTTCTTCGGCGGCGGGGGAAACTCGCTTCGCGGGTTTGGACTCAATCAGGCTGGCCCGCGCGATCCCACGACCGGCTTTCCCGTCGGCGGTCAGGCCATGCTGATCTTCAACCAGGAGCTGCGCTTCCCGATGCGGCTGCCGTTTGTGGGCACTCGCCTGGGCGGCGCGCTGTTCTACGACGCGGGAAATGTGTTCCAAAATGTGCACCGGATCACCTTGCGCGCCACTCCGCCGTCGCCTTCGGATTTGAACTATTTCTCGCACACCATCGGTTTCGGCTTCCGCTACGGCACGCCTGTCGGCCCAGTGCGCGTGGACGTGGCATATCAGATCAATGCCCCGCAGTTTTTTGTATCGTGTACGCTGGGCAGCGCGGGCTGCGTGCCACTGCCGCCGCCATCTTCGGTTTGTGTGCCTGGCACGCCCAATTGCTTTGGCCGGACGCTGGCCCGGCTGCCGCGGTTCCAGTTCTTTTTCAACCTCGGGGCGATTTTCTGATGCGACGCGCGTTTCCATTTCAGTTGGTAGGACAAGCATTCTTGCCTGTCCGCTTCGCCCCCGCACTTCGGCGTGTCTTTGCGGCACTGGTGTTCTTGTCATTCAGTGCACCCACAGGTGCCGGACTCTGGGGAATACCCGGGCCAGCGGCGCCGCAGCGAGTGGTGGACCGCATCGTGGCGCGTGTCCAAGACGACATCCTCATGCTCAGCGAGCTGCGAGAATTGGGCCGCTACCAGCAATTGGTGCAGGATCAGGCGGCCAGCGACGACCGTTTGCTCGCTCAGCTCCTCGAACAGTGGATTGTGAACGCCGAAGCCACCGCGGCGCGTTTCCCCCGGCCAAGCGAGGCCGAAGTCAGCCGCGAACTCGAGCGCTTGGAGAAACAATTTGCCTCGCCGGAGGCTTACCGCGCGCGCTTGCAGCAGCTCGAGCTCTCCCCGGCGGCGGTGCGGCGCCTGCTCGAACAGCAGCTCTATCTCACGCGCTATCTGGATTATAAGTTCCGGCCAACTAGCCAAGTAGACACGCTGGAGATTGAGAAATACTACCGCGAGCAGCTCGTTCCGTCGCTCGCCGCACGGGGTCAGGCGGCGCCACCCCTCGAAAACGTGCAGGACCAGATCCGCGAGCTGCTGATCCAGCGCGAAATCTCCCGGCGCGCCGCACGCTGGCTCGAGGAAACCCGCTCACGGCTCAGGATCGAGCTCCAGTTGGGCGAGGGCGCGCCGTGACGTCGCCCACCCCTGCCAAAGCGCAAACACGCTGGAGAAAATGGCTGAAACGCGCCCTGAAATTCGCCGGGCTTACCGTACCGATCGTCGCGCTCAGCCTGTGCTTGGTGGTCTGGACGGGCTTGGCCGACCGCTGGGCGCGCCGTGTAATCGTCGGGCAACTCGAGAAGATAACGGGCGGCCGGGTAGAGCTTGGGAAGTTTCGCTTCCGCTTCCGTTTGTTTGGCCTGCGCGCTGAACTCACCGACCTGACCATCCACGGCCTCGAACCTGCCGGTTTTCCGCCGTTCTTTCACGCTGACTTCGTGTTGGTGGACATCCGCGTGGACTCCTTCTTCCGCCGGAAGATTTCACTCGACGAAGTGCGGGTAGACCGGCCCGCGGTGTACGTGCGCTTCGAGGGAGAGGGTCGCAGCAACGTGCCTACGCGGAAAGCCACAACGAAGGCGAGCCGGCCCGTGCGCGAGCGTATTCTCGAGCTAGCCATCCGCCGCTTGCGATTGAACGATGGCTTCATCCTGTTCAACAGTTTGCAGATGCCGCTCGTGGTCGGGGGAGGCAAGTTAAGCTTCGCGCTCGATTACGGCGACGGAACAGGTGCGGCCGCAGGAAACCCCTCTTACCTGGGCCGCTTGAGCTGGCAGCAGATGATGCTGACCGCGCGCCATTACAATTCGTTTCCCTCAGACGTCAGCCTCAGGTTCACCCTCGGGCGCGACTCCCTGGAAGTGAACCAACTGCGGTGGAAACTCCCGCAAAGCGAGTTCGACGTGCAGGCCACGCTCGCGAGCTTTGCCAAGCCGGGCTGGAGTTTCCGCTACCGGGGCAGCCTTGACCTCGGTGACATCCGCAGGATCTTGCGCAAACCCAATACGCCGGGCGGCGTAGTGAGTTTCTCCGGCGAGGGTAGCTACGCGCACAAACAGGTCAGCGTCCGCGGGCGCTACGCCGCGCGGGAGATAGAGCTGCCTTATACGTGGTTCCACACTTCGGACATCAGCAGCCGCGGCAGCTACCAGGCGGATAGCCGCCAACTGGAAATCCCTGACTTCGAGGGGCGCGCTCTCGGGGGCGTCGTGGAGGGAAAAGTGAGCCTGGTTTTCAATGGCCTGAAGTTCCGCGCTGAAACCCACACCCGCGGGATGAGCCTGGCGGCCATTCTCGCAGCCCTCGACCACCGCGACTTCCCGATCGCCACACTGCACTGGAACGCTGCGGTGGATGTGAACTCGGTCACCACGTGGAACGCTGACTTCAAGCAGCTTGAATCGCGCGGGCTCTCGCTCTGGGCTCCGGTGCTCGCCCCGCGTCGCGACGAGATCCCCGCGTCGGCGCGGATCAGGTATCACTACCTGATGGATCGCAGCGCAGTGGAGATCCAGCCAAGTGAGATCTCCACGCCGACCAGTCACCTGGAGATGAGCGGCACCCTCGGCGCCCGTGATTCGGCGCTCGAAGTGACGCTGGACTCGCGGGACCTTGAACCTTGGGACGATTTCATCAATGGCCTCCGCGGCGTGGACGCCGAGCCCGTACGCATCGCCGGTCGCGCCCACTGGCAGGGCCGCGTGTTGGGACCACTGGAAGGTCCGACGTTCGCCGGCCACGTGAAAGGATGGCAAGCGAGCTACGACCGGCTCTATTGGGACGAGGTAGAAGGCGACCTGACCTATTCGCCTGATGAGCTCCGCCTGCAGCACACGCGCGCGAGCCATGGCCGCGCCTCGGCGCAGCTCGAGGTGTGGCTCGCGCTCGACGACTGGAGCTTCTCCCCGAAAAGCCGCTGGAACCTCGAAGCGGATCTGGTTCGCGCGTCCACCGACGACTTGCAGGAGCTTTTTGGCTGGTCCTATCCGGTGCACGGCCTGCTCAGCGGGACATTCCACGGGCGGGGCACACGCAGCAACCCGGAGTTGACCGGCCTGTTCGACGTGGCCGAAGTTGAAGCGTGGGGCTACCGCTTTGAGCATGCGCGCGGCCAGCTCGGCGTGCGGCGCGAGGAAGTGCGCATCTCCAATGCCGAGCTGCGATTGTTATCAGCCAAGGTGCACACCGAGAATGGACCCGGGCAGGCGTCGCGCACCAATGCCGGGCGCCCGGCCAGCCTTCCCTCCGGCGTCATCACTGGCAGCTTCAGCTACCGCACGGCCGGTCGGGAGATCGTCTTCGATCTCACTGGCGCCGCCATCCTGCTCGAGGGCATCGAGCGCATCCAAACCACGCGGCTGCCCCTGGGCGGTCAGTTGCATTTTCAGCTGCGCGGCAAGGGTCCCCTATTCGCGCCTCAATTGCAGGGCACTCTGCGGCTGGTGGATTTGCGCGTGGGCAAAGAGGTGCTCGGCAGCTTCGACGGCAAACTCGATTCGGACGGCCGCCGGTTGCGCCTCGAGCTGAACTCGGCGATGTCTGCCGGGCGCTTGCAAGGCAAGCTTGAGGTTGTTCTCGCTGGAGATTACCCGATCGCGGGCGACCTGACGGTTCAGGGGATGGACCTCGATCCGTTAATCCAGACGGGGTTCCACCTGGCCGCGCTCACGGGCCACAGCAGCGTGGATGGACGATTTCAAGTGGGTGGCGCGCTGGCCCGGCCCGAGACGCTTACGGTCGAGGCTGATATTTCGCGCCTGGTCTTCGATTACGAGTTTGTGAAACTGGAAAACGTCGGCCCGGTGCGCTTCCGCTACCAACGCGACGAGGTGCGCATTGCACAGACCAACCTGCGCGGCGCCGACACCGATTTCCACATCTCTGGCTTCGTGCGCTTTGCCGGCGACCGCCGCCTGGATTTGAATCTAACGGGCACGATGAACCTCCGCTTGGCGGGCGGATTTCTGCCCGGCCTTGAGGCGCGCGGCCCGGCGCAGGTGAGCGCCGCGATCGAAGGCACGTTTTCTAGCCCGCGCATCACCGGGAAAGTGCGAGTGGAAAATGCCGCAGCCAACTACGGCGACTTCCCCGCCGGGCTCAGCCAGGTGAACGGCGAGATCGTGTTTGACACCAGCCGGCTTCTGTTTGATAACGTCACCGCAGAAACCGGCGGCGGGCGGCTATTGCTCAGCGGTTCGGTCACCTACGGCGAGGGCCCGCTGCGCTACGACCTCACCGCGAGCGCCAGGAGAGTCCGCATCCGCTACCCCGAAGGCATGAGCTGGCTCGCGGGCGGCACCCTGCGGCTCTCGGGCACGGCGCAGACGGGGCTGCTTTCCGGGCGCGTGGTGGTCGAGCGGCTGCTGATGGCGCAGGGATTCGACCTGGCATCGATAATCCTCGCATCGAAGGAGCCGATGCGCGCCCCCACTACCACTTCGCCCTTCCTGCGCAACCTGCAGCTCGATATCGAGGGCGTTTCGGGCCCCGAAGCGCGCGTGGAATGGACTGGCGCGCGGGTAGACTGCGAAGCCAATCTGCGCGTCCGCGGCACCTGGGAGCATCCCATCCTGCTCGGGCACATCCACCTGCTGGCCGGCGAGATGACGTTCCGCGGCAACCGCTACCGGCTGTCGCGCGGCGACATCAACTTTGCCAATCCGTTTCGGCTCGACCCGGTGCTCAACGTCGAGGCCACTACGACGATCCGCCAGTACGAAATTACGCTGAACTTCACCGGGCCGGCGAGCCACCTTACGCTGGCCTATCGCTCCGACCCGCCGCTGCCCTCGAGCGATATCATCGCGCTGCTGGCCCTGGGTCGCCCCTCGGAAGAGAGCGAACTCCGCGGGCCCACGGCGGTGCAAACGCCGGAGCTGGGCGCGACCACGCTGCTCTCGGAGGCCATCTCAAGCCAGTTGGGCGGGCGCATCGAGCGGTTGTTTGGCATCAGCCGCTTCCGCGTGGACCCGTTCCTGGCCGGCACCGGCACCGGCACTGAACAGAACACCGCTGCGCGAATCACCATCGAGCAGCAAGTTACCCGCGACCTGGTGATCACTTACACCACCAACGTCACCTCGACACAACAGCAAGTGATCCAGGTGGAATACAACGTCAACCGCAACGTTTCCATCGTCGCTCTGCGCGACCAGAACGGCACCTTCGGCCTCGACGTCAAGCTTAAGAAACGCTTTAAGTAGTCTAACGACAGGAGTGCAAAGGGGGCGCTATGGCTCTTTATCAACGCGGCTCAATTGGCCCAGAAGTCTCTAAGATTCAAACTCGCCTGCGGGAACTCGGACTTTACCTCGGCCCCATCGATGGAGTTTTCGGAGGCGGGACAGAAGTAGCGGTCACAGCCTTTCAGCAGGCTAACGCCCTCGTCGTGGATGGCCGAGTTGGACCTCAGACCTGGGCTGCCCTTTTCGCCGGGGCTGAGATCGAGAAGCCGCTCATCGCGAACAAGCCACTCGAATTCCGGTGCATGGCCCTCACAGGCGCCTTCGAAACAAACCGGCCCTTCCCCGATTGTTTTGCCGGCCTTTCAGGTGATTTCGATGGCCAGGGCATCAGCTTCGGCGTGCTTCAGTGGAACCTGGGCCAAGGCAGCCTTCAGCCGCTTCTTCAAGAGATGGATACGAATTATCCCCAGGTCCTGCAAGGAATCTTTGATCGGGACTACCCGGTACTCCAGGCCATGTTGAGGGCCAGCCGCGAGGAACAACTCGCCTGGGCTCGCTCGATTCAGGACCTGAGGCGATTTGTTTTGCTTGAGCCGTGGCAGGGGCAGTTCAAAGCGCTGGGCCGGAGGCAGGAATTCCAGGATATCCAAGTCAAGTTTGGAACTGCGCTGTATGAACAAGCCCTCGCGCTCTGCGATACCTACGGCGTTTCCTCCGGGCGTGCTGCGGCCTTGATGTTCGACATCAAAGTGCAGAACGGTAGCATCAGCGATCTGGTCAGGGCACAGATTGAGCGGGACTTCAAGC
>QHYU01000100.1 GCA_003224235.1 Acidobacteriota bacterium | reverse complement strand
CCGACTCCACCCGCCCACTATTTACCATAAACCGCAGCGCTGATTCCAGTGAGAAGTGGATGCAAGGGCATGAAGGGGCCTGGCACCGCTGTTGCCCCAATCCTGCTCGCTAGTGTCTGCGCACGACCGCAATACCGATAGCAGTCGATGCACTGAAGAAGCGAGGATAAAAGAGAGCCGACCCCACCCTCGCTGCGCGAGGATGGGGCACCCGCTAACCTGTTCGGCCAACTGGGATTCCGTTGAGACACCGAGCCTTTCACTCTGATCTTCGTGAAGGTTGGTCAGCACAGAAGCTCCGCGAGAAGAGACTTCCAGCTTTCGCGCTCGCGGGCGGGATCGACCAGCGGCTTCAACCCTTCGCACCATTCTTTGAGTTCGCGGTAGAACTCGGCATCCGACTCGGCGCGCAACAGCAGGTCTCGCAGCGCCTCCGTGTCGCCGACCGGAAAATAACCGGGATAGCTTGGGCCAAGGAGCCCAATCGATCCCGCGATGCGGGACGAGATCACAGGCACCGAAACCGCCAGGGCTTCCGAGATAACGTTGGCGCCACCTTCCAGCCGAGAGGTGAGAGCGAGCAAGCGCGAACCCGCGAGCAGCCGGAGCGCCGCGGAGTGTTGCAGGTCGCCGAGCCAGAGGTAACGCGGGTTGCGAGCTTCCTCGGCCCGCGCCTCCGCGGCCATATCCTGGCTCATAGCCGCTCCCGCGTGCACAACCTGGATGCGAGAGGATTGCGGCAGCGTGCGCGCGGCGAACGCGGTTTGCAGCGGGTCCTTTACCGGTCGCAGGTGGGCGAGCACGCAAACCTGGAAGGTACTTTGCTCCGGCGGGATATAGTGACGTGGCGGAGCTGCCGATTGATAGATCACCCGGACCTTATCCCGCGCGTATTCGGGAAGCGCTTCGGTTGCAAGCGGCTGGAGAGCCACCAGCCGGGACGCCAGTCCAAGCGCCGTTCTTGCTTCCGCGCTGGTTTCGAGGTCGGCGTAGAGGTCGGTGCCGGTCAGAGCGAGGATGAGTGGCGCATCGGCGCGCGCGCAACGGAAGCGCTCAATCGAGGCGAAACTCCGGCGCGCATGGAGCGCGACCAACAGGTCGCACTCTTCGCCCTTCCACTCCTGTGCGACATCCACCTCATGGCCAAGCTCGCGCAGGATGCGCGCCCAGCGCAACGCGGTGGTCCGGTTCCCATGGTGGGACCCCGGGGCCGCCGGGGTGACGAGGTGGATTCTCACGAAGGGGAAAAGACCTCGCTAGATGCTTCTGCACGTGCGAAATCCGGCCCAAACATCCCGCCGATGCGGCGGATAGAAATTGCGCCAAGTATTTCGCAGGAGCCGAGGCTGCGTCGTCCAGGCGCCGCCGCGCAGGACTTTGTGCGTGCCAAACCACGGCTGGGAGTATTCCTTATAGGGATCAATCACAAATCCCGGATACGGGCCGAAATCGCTGCTCGTCCACTCCCAGACGTTACCGATCATCTGGCGGCAGCCGAAGGCGCTATCGCCCTCAGCACACTTGCTCACATCCACCGTTCCCAGCGCGCGCCAGCCCAAGTTGGCGCGATCCGGGGTTGGTGGATCGTCTCCCCACGGGAAGCGATGCTTGACCTGGGCAAGCCCTCCGCCGGCCGCGGGCTCGGCGGAGGCTGCGACCTCCCATTCCGCCTCGTTCGGAAGCCGCCGGCCCGCCCAACGGCAGTAGGCTTCCGCTTCCCACCAGTTGACGTGGAGCACAGGGCGATGCGGCTCCAGCGCTACCCAGCAGTTGAAATCGCGCCGCAGCCACCTGCCGGAGCCCTCCCGCTTCCAATATACCGGATGTTCGGCGGCCGCGCTCTCCCGCCAGCGCCAGCCTTCCTTGCTCCAGAGTTCGCGACGCTGATAGCCCTGATCCTCAACGAAGGCCGCAAACTCCGCTTGTGTGACCGCTGCCCGCGCAATCGCGAATGGCTTGACGTCGATCGGGTGCGCCCACTTCTCGTTGTCAAAGACAAACGGTTCCCCGGGCAAGGCTCCCAGTAGAAAGCGACCGCCGGGGATCTCTGCGTCGCCGGGAAACGGACCGCCCCGCTGGGCTGCCCTGGTGACATGAGCCTGCCATGCCCGCTCACCGTTGATTGAAAATGTAGGCGACGGATAGGCCAGCGTCTGCCGCGTGTAGGTGAACGCCTCGGTGTGCATGTCCTCGTGGAACACTGATAGGCGGATGAAGTAAAGCTCTTTGTCGCCTGGCTTGCCCTGCTCGATCCGCCCGATCACGCGGTCGCGGACCGCGCGCATGTAGGCAAGCGTTCCTTCCCGGGAGGGAAGCGGCAGGTCCCAGCGAGTGTCGTGCGGGATGGCGGCCGAATCGTACAGCGAGTCCCCATCGGCACGGAGCGGGCGCTGGCCAGCCGCGCCGCGGAGCACCCATTTCTCTTGGAACCAAGCCACGTGTCCGATTTCCCAGAGGAACGGGTTGATGACGGCCAGCTTTGGTCCCATCAACTGCTCGTCTGTTAGATCGGCTACCAGCTCGATCGTGCGCTCCCGCGCGTCTCGGACCCACGCGACCAGTTCGCCAGTGTTCATGACGGGAGCGGCATTCTAACCGAGAGCTGCGGTCGTCAGCAACGCCTGGGGAGGGAGACAATCCTGAGGTAGCTTACTTTAGGTTGCTTCCGGGAGGCTCAGTAGTATTGGTGACGAGCTCGACCAACCATCCTTCGAGCACCGCCTGCTGGTCAGGTGTTGGGTTGAGGAAGGAAATGCCCATCCCGATCCCCTCCAGGGAATAGATGACCTTCGCCTGTGTCTTGAAGGCACCGTTGCCTCTGAGCAGCTGCAAGTGGATCCGCGCTCCCGCCAGGAATGGGCGCCCCGTGTCGATGCGGCAGCCTTTGAGGCTCAGTTCAGAAGCTCGCGCCCAGAGTTTAATCTCCGAACCTGACTCGGTGACCTCCGCCGTAGCGACGAAGGGATAGCGCGCGACGCTGCGGCGTTCAGTATGCCCGGAGTCCCGCGCGCCAGACGTAACACCCGTCGCGGTCTGTTGGGAAGGATTATCGGGCATCATTTGCCCCAGGGCGCGCTGGATCGAATCGGGTTGAGCAAGGGGAACGGGCGGGAGACAACTTTCACTCGGGTGTGGTGTTTACCGGGGATGGATCGGGTGCCCGCCCTGTTCCCCTCTGCCTCCTTTAACGTGCCTTAGTCTGTATCTCCGCGCGATGCGGTGGCAACGGCGAGATTCACTTCGTGTGTCTGTGCTGATAACAGAGGAAGTGCCAACAACAGGGAATCACAATGTGCGCGAACCCTGCGGAGCACGCGTCGCACACCTTGAGCACCGCGGCTCTACCCCCGGAGCGCAAGGCACCCGAGCCGATCGCTCGCCGTCTCCGGCTTCGCTCAAACACCTTTCGCTCAGCGGAGCGAGATTCAGTACAATGCGCGGCCAGAGGCATAGTTGGCCACTGAACCCATCGCCGCCGCGTCAACCTCTCCACGCCGCGCCACACGCAAGCTAATTGGCTTCGACTGGCCGGCTCAGCTTACCCTGGCCGAGCGGAGGTCGCTGGTGGCCGGCGGGCTCGGCTGGATGCTCGACGCCATGGACGTCATGCTTCTCTCCATGGTCCTCCCCTACGTAATGCGCGAGCTCGGCATTCGCGCGGACCGCGGCGGCCTGTTGGGCCTTCTGACCCTCGGCTCGTCAGCGGTAGGTGGGGCTCTATTTGGCTTCATCGCCGACCGCATTGGACGCACGCGAGCGCTAATGGCTTCGATCCTGGTCTATTCGTTAGCGAGTGGCGCCTGCGGTTTCTCCACGACGTTCTGGGAACTCGCGGCGTTCCGCATCATTCTCGGCCTCGGGATGGGCGGCGAATGGACCACCGGAGCCGCGCTGATCGCCGAGACCTGGCCGGCCGAGCACCGCGGCAAAGCGCTGGGCCTGATGCAGTCCACCTGGGCCATCGGCGAGATGATCGCTGCGGGCCTAACCTTCCTGGTCTTGCCGCGGTTTGGCTGGCGTGCCGTCTTTTTCGCCGGGGTGCTTCCGGCGTTGCTCTGTTTTTGGATTCGCCGGGGCGTGCCCGAATCACACCTCTGGCTCACGCGTGGAAAAAAACAGCAGGCAGGCTCGCTGCGCCTGCTGTGGCGCCAAGACATCCGCTGGCCCGGCCTCCTCGCCACGGTGATGAACGCTTTCTCAATGTTCGCCTACTGGGGACTCTTCTACTGGATCGCCACCTACCTTTCGAACCCAATCAGCCAGGGCGGCCGCGGCCTGAATATCGCAAAAACCACTGTGTGGCTGATCGTCATGGGCGTGGGAAAATGGTTTGGCTATACGCTCTTCGGTTTTGTGGCTGACGTGCTCGGCCGCCGCAAGACCTACGCCACCTACCTGCTGTTAGCCGCAGTCCTCGTGGCCGCGTACGGTTTAGCGACAAACCCCGCCTGGCTGCTGACCCTGGGACCGCTGGTGGCGTTCTTCGGCACGGGGTACTTTTCCGGCTACGGCGCCATTGCCTCGGAACTCTTTCCGACCACAATCCGCGCCACGGCCATGGGCTTGAGCTACAACATCGGGCGCGGGCTTTCAGCTCTAGCGCCGTTTGCCGTGGGCGCCCTGGCGATCCACTATGGACTTGGAAGAGCATTCTTCCTTCCGGCCGCGGCCTTCTTCGTTGCCGCACTTCTGGCCCTCGCCCTGCCCGAAACCAAAGGCAAACACCTAGATTGAAGGCCTGCTCGTGGAGAGACTATCCGCAGAGCTGCTCGCCGCTGTTATCAGCCCAAGCACATGAGAGCGGCTAACTGTTGCCACTGCGCTCACGCGGAGATACAAACTGAAGCATGTCGATGAAGCCAGTTGAGGAGCCGTTATGAACTTCCGTCGTTCGCTTCAGATTTCTCTGGCGGGGATTCTGCTCGTACTGGGCAGCCTTGCCGGTTGTTCTCACAGCCGCACCGACGTGCAGATTGCAAATGAGGTCCAGGGCAAAATCTATGCGGACCCCAATGTTCCCAGCAGGAAAATTGCAGTGCAGTCCAACAATGGCGTGGTGACACTTTCAGGCATCGTGGACAACGAAACAGAACGCACTGCGGCAGCGAGCGATGCCACGCAAGTCGACGGTGTCAAAACCGTGGTGAACAATCTGCAGGTCTTTTCCGCTGCGGCAGCCGGGCCGACTGAACCGTACTCTGCGCCTCACAAGAGGCCCAGCACATCTGGTTCCACCGGAGGCTTGGCTTCGCCGGCAGTGGCGATTCCGGAAGGAACGCGACTCTCCATTCGCATGATCGACTCGGTTGATTCGGAGAAGAACAAGCCCGGCGATGTGTTCCGCGCGACGCTGGAATCTCCCATTGTAGTGGACGACCAAGTTGTTGTGCCGAAGGATGCCGACGTCGAAGGTCGGGTGGTGGAGGTAAAGAGCGCGGGGCACTTTACCGGTCGCTCGGATCTGGGCTTGGAACTCACGAAGCTGATTGTGAACGGAAGATCGTATAAGTTGCAGACCGAGGAATACGTGCGTCAGGGATCCTCGCGAGGCAAGCGTACGGCTGAAACCGTTGGAGGCGGCGCGGCGGTCGGCGCCATCATCGGCGCAGTGGCCGGGGGCGGTAAAGGAGCAGCCATCGGTGCGGCAACGGGAGCCGGTGCAGGGACCGCCGTTCAGGCTGTGACCAAAGGCCAGCAGATTCGTGTGCCTTCGGAAGCGGTGCTGGAGTTCCAGCTCAGAGCCCCTGTGAAAGTCTCGCCCACGGCGACGAAGCGGAATCGCCGGAAACTTGAATAGGCGCCGCGCTGAATTGAAGTAACAGCCGACGATAGTGCTATGGCGGGATCGTGCGGCATCCGCCCGCTGGCACGCCTGCTCCACCCTTTTAAGAAGCAGGATCGCTGACAAACTCGAGATTGCGTGCGTGGTTGTAACGCACGAGAAAACAAAAAGGCTTCCGGTTGGCAGACCACGACGCTCCAAACGAGAACCGTTAACAAAGCTAACAGTTGTGAGCGGCTGCGCCATAGTTGACGTCCGTTGGCGACCGTCATGGCCATCCCTTCGCCTGAAGGCGTGAGGTGACAAGGTGCGGCTCTGCGTTCTTTCTCCGACCAGGTTCTTGTCGCCGCTCTGCTGGTGCCGTTTCAACCATTTGGAGCTATCCCCCAGAATGGGAGGCGCCATTTGGCGAAGTCGCCCGCTTAGCCACTCTAGAACCGCATCATCCTAATCAGCAAACCGGCGAGGCCCCCGCCAATGAGCGGACCAACCACAGGGACTGCGGCATAAGCCCAGTCGGATTTGCCTTTGCCCGCGACCGGCAGAATCGCATGGGCGATCCGAGGCGCCAGGTCGCGCGCGGGATTGATTGCATATCCAGTGGTCCCGCCAAGTGAAAGGCCGATTCCCCAGACCAGGCTGGCAACAAGATACGCGCCGAGTCCGGAAGGTAATCCGGCGGCGGAGGATACAGCCTTGGAGAAGATGGCGGCGACTACGAACACGAGAACGAGCGTTCCAATGATTTCGCTGACCAGATTCGCAATGCGATTGCGAATCGCGGGCGCCGTACAAAACACGGCCAACTTCAAAGAAGGCTCCGGGGTTTCCTTCCAATGAGGGAGAAAGTGCAGCCAGACAACAACTGCTCCGAGGAATGCTCCCAGCATCTGAGCGGTGATGTAGGGAATTACCTTGGAGTAGTTTTCTGTCACGACGGCAAAGCCGATCGTCACGGCGGGATTGATATGTGCATCGTTGCTCCCGCACGCTACCGCCGTAAAGATGCCTGCCAGGACTGCGAAGCACCAGCCGCTCGTAATGACCATCCAGCCGGCGCCCTCCGCTTTCGAGCGTTTCAACAGAACGTTCGCAACGACGCCGTCTCCCAGAAGAATCAAAATCAAAGTGCCCATAAACTCGCCGACAAATGGTGAATGCATTTGAGTATCCTTTCTTCGTTCGATCAATCCGCCCGAAGAGTTTAGCTTCCCGCAGGAATCGAATCCAACCAGTCAAATGAGCAGGTCACCGCTTTCTTCACATTCGATACGTTTCTTCTCGCACCGCCTCTTCCATAGTGGACTTACCGGCATGATCGCTGCCTACTGCGTACGTAGTTCATCAGTGTCCTTGAAGAATCCAACTGCCAGGCCTGCCGAGTATGATGCACCCAGAGCCATGTGACCTTGGTACGGAAACCGAAGACAGCGGCGTTCGGAGTCTGGGGAATGGCCGTCTTGAAGCAACAGGGCCTAAACCTCCGAGACGCCCCAAACAGGAACCGCGCTGGGTTTTATCGGCAAGTATTTGCATACCCTTCTCCACAAAAAAACTGGAAACCAAAGTTCTGTTGCCTTATTCTAGTGGTGGAGCCTGAATTGCAATTGGTACTTTACATTTGAAGTGATCGGAGATAGAAGCTAAGGCACGCCAAGCGAAGCGGCAGACTAGTGAACGGAAACAAAAATCCGATTCAAGACAAATTTGAGATGATTGGAGAGTTTTTCCGTGAGGCTGCCGTTCTTGTGCTCGTTTTCGTGCCCGTAGAGAAATTCATACCAGGCGGATTGAAAATCAAATGGGCTCTAGCAACTCTTGGAGTGTCTTTGATCTTCTTAGCAACTGGAATGTCTTTTGAGAGATGGAGGAAACAGTGAGCGAGTATTTGCCGTTTCTGATCTTGGCTTGCTTCGCCGGTATTTTCTACATTGGCGGGTTTGTTTCGAAACGGGTACGCGACTCCCGTAGTCAACCAACCGTCTCGTCGACACCGAGAAGGCGAAGTACTGACAGAGACAAGGGACTGGTTTCTGCTACACACGGTAGCCATTAAGCGCCGTTCTTGGAAGACAGTTACAAACGCCTCGCCGCGCTGAGCCTCAAGAGGATTGACTTTCTCCGCAAGAAGAAACTCTAAGCACCGCTGGGTGCTCGCGTATCCGACTCACCCCACGCAAATTGTCACCTGCTTCGCGCCGGTTTTGCGGGAACAGCGGGGAGAGAAAACTTCTCCGGTAGGGGCGTCTCTGCCTTCGGTGCTCTGCTGAAATTTTTCCCATTCCCATAAATTTAAGGGCAAACACTTGGATTAAGAGCCTCAGACCGGGGAGGCTAGCGCGATGGGCGATGGTGTTATACTCACCGCGCAGGCGGAAGTGGCGGAACTGGCAGACGCGCAGGACTTAGGATCCTGTGGCCGAAAGGCCGTGTGGGTTCAACTCCCTCCTTCCGCACCAGCTTCTACCGGACTCGTGTGACGCCAACCTCCCAGAGAGCACTTGTTCCTCTACGCCCGGTGCGCGTTCTGCCGACAGTTGGATTCACCGCGGCGTGGTCAACGCGCGTGTTGTGTGCTGCCACGATCGGTTTGCCCGCAGCCTTCGCCCGCCGCATCGATCGCGAGGCCAGCCTATGAAGCAGTCGAGCGCAAAGCTCCGCGCTGCTCGAGCGCAGCGCATGCCCCTCCGGGGAAAACAAAAAATGATCCTGCGCTCGCGCCGATACTTGAACCTGGAAATGCCGGTGCGTTTGCTCGACACCTGGCTCACGCCGGTCGAGCTGTTCTACGTGCGCAACCATCTCACGCAGCCCAGGGTGAACCTCCCTGAGTGGCGGCTGAGGGTGAGCGGCGAAGTCAATCCCTTCGAGCTGACATTTGCAGATCTTGAAAAACTCCCACAAGCAACGGTTACAAACACGCTCGAATGTGCGGGGAACGGGCGCACCTTTTACCGGCCCCGCGTTCGTGGTACCGAGTGGACCCGAGGGGCGGTGGGCACTGCCACGTTCACCGGTCCGCGGCTCGCCGACGTGCTGCACCGCGCTGGAGTCAAGGCCGGGGGTAAACATGTGGCGTTCGACGGCCTCGATGAGCCCTCACGCAAAGTGCCCGACTTCATCCGTAGCATTCCCATCGAAAAAGCAATGCACCCAGACACGCTGCTGGCAACCATGATGAACGGCGCTCCGCTCACCCCCGAACATGGCTTCCCGGTGCGGGCGCTCGTGCCGGGGTGGATCGGAGCGGCCTCCGTGAAGTGGCTTGCTGAGGTGCGTGTGCTCGACCGTGAGCTCGATGGCCACTTTATGAAGGCGTATCGGCTACCGAAGCGGCCGGTCGCTCCGGGTGAACCGGTAAGCCCGGAGGAGATGGCCGCGATGACTGCCCTTGACGTCAAGTCGATCATTGCGCGTCCGGGCGATGGCTCGCGCTGGAAGCTGGGACCGCTCCACATCACCGGGGCGGCGTGGGCCGGTGAAGCGGACATTGTCCGCGTGGATGTCTCCACCGACTTTGGTCGCACTTGGCAACCAGCGGACCTTCGGCGCGAGCAGGCCAAATACGCCTGGAGACTTTGGGACTTCACCTGGACCCCGCCCGCCACGGGCTGCTATGTGTTGTTGTCGCGCGCAACCGATTCGTCCGGCCGCAGGCAACCGCTGCTGCCCTCATGGAACCCCGGCGGGTACTTCTGGAACGTCATCGATCAGGTGCGAATCCACGTGGTGAAAGCGTAGCCTGCTGGTGTGGCAGCCCTTGCGGAGTTGGTGCGAAACGCCCGCGACAGCTCTCAAGATCCTCGCTTCCTCCAGAGCAAGGAGAGCGTGCCGGCGGACACGTTGCTGTCACGCGGGCGTGGCCCCATTGGAGCTTGGCAGGTCAGCAGTCGTTAAGTGAGCTGGAAGACTGAACGCGCGGCCGAGCGGGCATCGAGACGCCACAAACCAGCCGCGCGGGCGGCCGCGAGGGCTTCTTGAAATTCGTCGCCGGTGATGTGCCGATTGATGGCGACATATTCTTTGTCTGAGACTTTGCCCGCGGGGTAATACTGGGCCATGACGTTGACATAAGTGTTGCGGCCCAGCTCGCGCGCCACCCACTCCATAATTTCGCCAGTGCCTCCAATACCTCCAGGCATCACCAAGTGGCGAATGATCAGGCCGCGCAGCGCCAAGCTGTTTTCGTCCAGGAACAGGTCGCCCACCTGCTGGTGCATGGCTTTGATGACGCGCCGGGCGGCTTCGGGGTAGTTCGGGGCTTTGGAATATTGCCTGGCCATTTCGCGGTCCCAGAACTTGAAGTCAGGCATATAGATGTCCACAACGCCGTCCATCAACTCCATGGACTCGAGCGAGTCGTACGCGCTGGTGTTGTAGACCAAAGGAAGGCGCAGGCCACCCTCGATGGCCAGCGGCAAGGCTTCCAGGATCTGTGGCACCACATGCTCCGGGGTCACGAAATTGATGTTGTGGCAACCCTGCCCCTGCAGCCGCAACATCATGGCGGCTAGCTCCTCGGGTCGGACACCTTGGCCTCCGCCCTCCCAACTGATGTCGTAGTTCTGGCAGAAAACGCACCGCAGGTTGCACCAGGAGAAGAAAATCGTGCCAGAACCTTTCCTGCCGCGCAGGCAGTCCTCTTCGCCGAAGTGGGCGAAATGGCTGCCCACCACCGCGTAGCGACCCGTCTTGCATACAGCGAACTTGTCAGCCAGCCGGTTGACGTGGCAATCGCGCGGGCACAGGGTGCAGTCGGCGAGCGCCGCCAGCGCCCGCTCTACGCGCCGCGCCAGCTCTCCGGATTCGTGCAGACGTAAGTAGGCAGGCTGGAACTCGCTGCGTTTGAGGCGAAACATCGCGCTATCCTGCGGGCGCCCCCCTTATATCAATAAATTTAGGACGCGGCGCCCCGCAAGTCAACGCCGCAATCCTGCTACTTTCGTGCAGTTCCGGGCAGCGTAATTAGTAGCTCCCGGACCAGAGCTGGGGTAACCCTGTTCCCCTGCACCATAAGCGGCAGAATTCAATTAGAACGCAACCATGAAGGGGTCCGGCGACTCCTCCGAATGGCCAAGGCGATCAGCAGTGGTCCCATCCGTCGCCGGGGTGATCGAAGCTTGAGGCAGGTAGGCGACCGGCGTATGATCCTGCGCAAAGATACAACTGAAATTTGAAAATTTAGCCCAGATCGCATCCGGGAGGTTGCATGCCACGTTTCGCACTGCTGGTGTTCTTTTGCACGCTGGGCCTGATTGTGATGGCCGCTTCCATTGATGAAGTTCCCGCTATCGCCGGTTTCTCGAAGAACTCGGCACGAATCCAGCGGGAATGGGAGCAAAAATTCCGCGCGATTCCATCGACTGAGAACATGAGGGAGTACATGAAGCGGTTATCTGCGCGCCCGCATCATGTGGGCTCCCCGTACGACAAGGAAAACGCTGACTGGATTCTGTCGCGATTCAAAGAATGGGGTTTGGACGCGCACATTGAAACCTTTGAAGTTCTTTTCCCCGCGCCCCAAGAGCGTGGCGTCGAGCTGCTCGAGCCAACCAAATTCGTGGCTAAGCTCCAGGAGCCGCGCCTGCCGGAGGATCCGACCTCCGGCCAGTACAGCGAGCAATTGCCTACGTACAACGCCTATTCCATCGACGGTGATGTCACAGCGCCGCTGGTCTACGTCAACTACGGTGTTCCTGAAGATTACGAGCAATTGGAACGTTTGGGCGTCTCCGCCAAGGGTGCCATAGCGATCGCGCGCTACGGCAAGTCGTGGCGCGGGATTAAACCCAAGGTGGCCGCCGAACACGGAGCGGTCGGATGTCTGATCTATTCGGATCCCCGCGACGATGGATATTTCGAAGGAGACGTCTTCCCCAGCGGCGCTTGGCGGCCGAAAGACGGTGTGCAGCGGGGCAGTGTAATGGATATGCCCACCTATCCTGGAGATCCGCTGACACCGGGCGTGGGCGCGACACCTGGCGCAAGGCGTCTGGACCTAAAAAACGTTCAGACGCTCACCAAGATTCCCGTGCTTCCGCTTTCGTACGGAGATGCCCAGCCGCTTCTACAGGCGCTCAGCGGGCCGGTAGCTCCGGAGAGCTGGCGCGGCGCGCTGCCCATCACGTACCACCTTGGTCCTGGGCCAGGGAAGGTCCACCTGAAGCTGAAGTCGAACTGGGACCGCAAGGCGATTTACGACATCATCGCGAAAATTCCTGGCTCGGCCTATCCCAACGAGTGGGTCATCCGCGGCAACCATCACGATGCGTGGGTGAACGGCGCGCAGGACCCGATTTCCGGTCTGGTGGCGTTACTGGAGGAGGCCCGGGCCCTCGGTGAAATCTCAAAGGCGGGCTGGAAACCGAAACGCACCATCATCTATTGCGCGTGGGACGGTGAAGAACCCGGGCTGCTTGGCTCCACCGAGTGGGCAGAAGAGCATGCCGACGAGCTGCGCCAGCACGGCGTCGCCTACATCAACTCGGATTCCAACAGCAGGGGCTACTTGAGCGCCACGGGCTCGCACACGCTCGAAAAGATGATTAATGAAGTGGCGCGAGATATCCAGGACCCCGAAAAGCAGATTTCGGTTTGGAAACGATCCCAACTGTTGCAAATCGCCCGAGCCAAAGAGCCCGAGGAACGCGAGGAGCTACGCGAGCGAGCCGACTTGAGGATAGGTGCACTGGGTTCCGGATCAGACTACACCGCTTTCTTGGATCACCTGGGAATCGCTTCGCTCAACCTGGGATATGGGGGCGAGGCCGGGGGAGGCATCTATCACTCGATCTACGATGATTTCTACTGGTACAGCCACTTCGACGACCCCGACATGCTCTATGGGCGTGCGCTGGCTCAGACGGCGGGCACAGCCGTGCTGCGATTGGCAGATGCGGAGTTGCTGCCATATGACTTCGCTGGTCTGCGCGATGCGCTGCGGAAGTATATGAGCGAGTTAGAGAAGCTCGCCCATGACCAGAGGGAAGAGATCCGCGAGCGGAACAAGGAGGCCGAAGAGGGCGTTTTCACCGCCACCAGCGACCCCAAGAAGACCTTTGTTCCTCCGGCGCCCCAGGACGTTCCGCCCTACCTGAACTTCGCTCCGTTGCGGAATGCGCTCGATGCGCTGGAGCGCAGCGTCGAGCGCTTCCACAAAGCGCTGGCAACAACTCAGAAGGATGGCGGGGAGGTGCTGGCGCGGGCTTCGCTGGAGACTGTGAACCAGAAACTGTTGCTGAGCGAGCGCACTCTGACACGGCCGGAGGGGTTGCCGGGACGCCCCTGGTTCAAGCACCAGGTTTACGCTCCCGGCTTTTACACGGGCTACGGTGTTAAAACTATTCCCGCCGTCCGCGAAGCGATTGAACAGAAGCAGTGGAAAGAGGCCGATGCAGCAATCGTCCGCGTAGGCAAGGTCCTGCAGGACGAAGCCGCGGTGATCGATTCAGCCGGCGCGGAACTGGAGAGGGCAATCCACTAGAACGCATCTCATAAATTCCTCAGGAGGATGATGAGGCAGCCGAGTTGGAGCATCCCGAGGAAGTTGGCTTCGTAGAACTCCCAGCGAGTTACGAGCCGACGGAAGTTATGCAGCCAAGCGAAAAGGCGTTCGATTTTCCAGCGACGACAGTAACGGCGCAACTCG
>QHYU01000013.1 GCA_003224235.1 Acidobacteriota bacterium | reverse complement strand
CGCCGCGGGCGCAGCCCGGTTGCGTGAATCACGCGCGCCGCTTCAATTACCAGCGCCGCGTTGCAGCCGTTGTCGAGCGCTCCGGTTCCCAGCTCCCACGAATCCAGGTGCGCGCCCAGGATGACGTACTCGTCGGGCTTTTCTCGGCCACGGATCTCCGCCACCACGTTTTCCTGCTCCGCGGGCCCGCCTACGCGGTTCGGCATCACCAGACGCACGCGCACTTTCTCTCCAGCGGCAAGGAAGCGAGCCAAGCGCTGCGCATCTTCGCGCGCCACAATCGCCTGCGGCAGCCGGTCGAGCTCCCCGGTGAGCGTGTTCTGATGGCGATAAAGCAGCCCACGCTCGCGCGTGGACATCCAGAGAATCGCCCCGGCGCCCGATTTCACGGCGCGATTGATGATTACCGGCGCGCGCAAGTATTCGTTGAACAGGTCCTCCCAGGTCTTGCCGATCTCCGAGTGGGCCAGCAGAATCGCGCCCTTCGCGGAAGCGCCTGCGCGGGCAAAATCCGCCTCGCTGCCTTCGCCGATGTCCACCAAGTTCGCTTCAAGCCCCGCCGCCGGCGTGGGCGGCGCCCATCCCACCGAAACCAGCCGCATAGGGAACGGTGCCGGCATTAGAACCTCGAGCCGCGTCGCCCCCTCGCTCCAGCTCAGCGGAATGGTGTACTTCTCTGCGCGCACTTCGTCCACGCCTGCCTGGCGAAAGGCCGCCACCGCCCAGGCGACCGCGCGGCTCATCGCCGGCGAGCCAGTCATCCGCCCGCCGACCTCGTCGGTCAGCCGGCGCAGGTTTTCCTCGAGCGGCGACGGCCCGAGCGCGTTCGCAACAATCTTCGGCATGGCTTCTTCGCACAGCGATGCGGATGTCGCAGCGGAGCACCCACCGCTTGCGGCTGCGGCCTGCATGCGTGCCAGCGGGTCCGGCTGGGCCCGGGGTATCTGCGCCACAGCGGGAAGGGAGGCCAGAAGGCAAAGAAGCAAGGACAGGAATCTGGGCGAAGGCATTGGTATCACTCTTTGATGCGAGAAAAATCTGCCGGCTCTCGTGATCGATATACGGCTATCCACGGCTCGCGGATTATAGCGTACGAAAGGGGGAACCTCACGTGGCATGGAGGATGGCGTTGGTGACGCGGGCGACCTGGACCATTTCAGCGACGTCGTGCACGCGGACGATGTGCGCCCCACCAAGGATCGAGGTCGCGACCGTTGCGGCGGTGCCCCAAACGCGCTCGCCGGGAGGTACCAGATTCTGGGCATTCGGTCCTGTTCGACTTGGGTCCAGCGTGGTGCGACTCCGCTCACCGCCGGCCACGCGATCCCCGGCAAGTGTTGCGCCGCCACGCGCAAGCGTCGCCCCTATAAAGGCCTTGCGCGAAGCGCCCACCACAAGCGGAAAGCCCAGCGCTGCGAGTTTCGCAAGGTGCGCCAGAACCTCGTAATTCTGCTCAAAACTCTTGCCGAATCCAATACCCGGGTCAAGGAGAAGCTGTGATTTCGCCAGGCCTGCCTTACACGCCCGCGCTACACCAGCGCGCAAGCCGGCGATCACGTCGCGCAGGACGTGGCGCGCAAACGGCCGCTGCTGCATGGTCCGGGGTGTGCCGCGCATGTGCATCAGGATGATCGGCATATGATGGCGCCGCACGACCTCGGCGAGCGTAGGATCGGCGCGCAGCGCGGAGATGTCGTTGATGATTTCCGCGCCAGCGGCTACGGCCGCTTCGGCCACAGCCGCTTTCTGCGTATCAATAGAAATAGGAATCCGCAGCTTGCCGCGCAGTCCCTCGAACACGGGCAGAACGCGTTTTAGCTCCTCTTCGGCGGTGACCGGCGCCGAGCCGGGCCGAGTGGACTCGCCGCCGATGTCGAGGATGTCTGCACCGGCACGCTCGATTTCGAGCGCCTGGCGCATCGCCGCGTCCGCGTCGAGGAAAAGCCCGCCGTCCGAGAAACTATCGGGCGTGACGTTGAGCACTCCCATCACCAGCGTGCGCTCGCCGAGGACGAGCGTGCGCGAAGGCAGCCGCAGGCGGAATTTCCTGCGCCGGAACACGGAGGGGAAGTAAACCACAGATGAACGCAGATGAACACCACAGACGAACACAAGTACTGGGAAATTACATTCTATCGAGTCACCACCACGCTTTCGCACCGCGAATCCGAGGCGGCAGCCTTCAGGCCGGCATGGTTTAGCGCTGGCGTACTCGCCGGCGGTTTTCTCGAACATCGCCGGCATCTGGAGGCTTCGCTCGGGGCGGGGAGCGTGCCCCTATAAGAGGCAGCACCTCGTGGGAAGCCGAATAAACCCAGACCTAATCCAGAAACAGAGCAAACACCACGCATTCAGTGGCGCAGTGCAGCAGGCTCAGGCTCATACTCACACCCGCAGAGCACAGGTGAGCGCCGCAATTACGGTGCTGCAGGCACGTAGTAAGCGATGCGGTGGATAATTCTGATGTTGGCGACCCCGCCCTCGCTTTGCCACAGTGGGGCACCGACGGCGTCGCGTGTCGCCCCAGGCTCATCGCGGCCCGTCACAGAGGATGCGGCATACGGCGCGCTATAATCGCCGCGCAGCTCAACCCGTAGGGAGCGCCAGCCGGGCTTCGCCAAAGCTGCGGCCGGATAATAGCCGAGCGTGTACTGCGCTATGAGAGTTTCGGTGATCTGGCGATAGATGTCGCGGAGCGTCCCGATCTCGCGGAAGAAAAAAACTTGTCCTCCGGCACGCCGTACCAGTTCCGCCAGATAGAGCGTGTAGTGCGGTATACCCAGTTCGCGTGCTGCGGGCGTGACCAACATCTCGTCTCGGTGGGTCGCCAGCCACGCTTGAGTCATTGCGCGCGGTCGGGGTTGCGTGGAAATGGCATAGACCTCAACTCCCGCGGCCGCGAGTTCACGCGCCAGATCTTCAAACGTGAGGCGGTCAGCTTTCGCTCCAGAGTTCTGGCGGGCACCGGCGGGTGGCAGCGTGGCACTGGCCGGGTCCCAGCTAAGCCCGAGACCGCTATCCTGGCCATCGGTGAGCAGCACAATGGCTTTTCGCCCCGCGCGATCTTGGAACAATTCCCGCGCAGTCAAATACACCGCCTGGTAGATGTTCGACTGGGTGGAATCGGCCACCTGCGCCAGCGCCGGCGAGGCCATCGCGCTCTCCAGCAGCGCTCGGTCGCGCGTAAATGGGAGCACCAACTGCGCTTGTGCGGCGAACGCAACTACGGCGATTTCATCGCGGGGCGAGAGGTATTTCGCGAGCGTGCGCGCCGCCGCCTTCATGCCCGCCAATTCACGGAAGACGCTGGGGCTCGCGTCAAGCACCAGAGCGACGCTCGCAGGATCGCTCGACGCGTCGAAGTGGGCGATTGGCTGCTCGATGCCATCCTCGAAAACGCGAAAATCCTCGCGGCCCAGCCCGCGCAACGGTGTGCCATCGGCGGAGAGCACGCGACAGCTCACTTCCACCAGACTGACCCGGGCGCGAATGTTTGCAGGCGGCCCAGCCGGCGCAGCGGGCGCCCCCTTCAAGCTGGGGGATGCGCCGGCTTGGGCTTTTCCCCCTCGTACCAAGGTTTTGGCCCCTTCCCCTTCGTTTCGAGACCGAATGACGCGCAACTCGCCCGTGGCTGAGTCGCGATGGAATTCCAGGCCGCGATCCAGGCGCTGTGGCCGCGGCAGCTTTAGTTTCTCTTGGGATTTGCGCGAAGACTTCTCTTGAGCCACACTCGCAGGCACGAGCGAAGACAGCAACGCAGCCAGAACAAGGCTAAGGTGCGCATCGTGACGCATGTGGGTGCCCGCACAGCCGAACGTATGCCGGGGAACGCGCCGCAGGGTTATTCGAGGTCGAAGTCGCGCAGTGGCTTTTCCACCGGCTGCCCTTTGGCTTTCTTCAGGGCTTCTTCAAACTTGCGAGTCAGCACGTCTTCTTTTTTCTTCTCGGCTTCCCACGATTCGCGGAATTTATCTTCCCTACGCTGCGCCTGTTCCTGAAGAATCCGCGCAGACTCACTGATGTCCACGTTCGGGGCGGCTTTGGGCGGCGCTTCGTGCGAGAGAACCACGGCGAGTTGTGAATCAATGGTCAGCCTCGCCCGGCAGCAGGGGCAGGTGACCTCCACCGGGGGCACAGGTTTCTTTGCCATGCCGGTATTGTACTTCAAAAAGACGACGGTGGCTCAGGACAAGCAGGAGTGCAGAAACAAGGTCACGGGACGCAGTTCACGGCGAACCGGATCTACCTCAAGACCGAGCGTTTTGAGCGCCAGAACACCTATCACCGTGGCATCGGTTGGCTGGGCGAATACGACCTTCGACACTCCCTGTTTCCCGTCATAGAAGAAGCGCGCTTCCCCTACGGGGCGTTCAATCCGCCGTCCGTCGGCAAGCTGGAAGGTGGCTTGCTCCGTTGGCGTGAGGGGTCGAGTGGGTTCGCAAGCGGGAGGGGTGACAGGAAGCAAACCCATGACACACCTCTCCCGCGGTGAGTTTTTATCCCTTGGTGAAGCCCGGAGCGGGGCGCAGTTCAGGCCGCGGCGAGGGCTTAGGTTCGGTGCCGGGAACAGCCTGCGGCGGCGAGGGCGGCGCTGGCCGGGTCTTCTCTGGCAGCACCTTGCCCTCCATCAGAAGTTTGATTTCGGCAGCGTCGAGCACTTCGCGCTCGAGCAACGCATGGGCAATGCGCTCGAGGGCCTCGCGGCTGCCCAGCAGTATGTTGCGCGCCATTTCATACGCCGCGCTGACGATCTTTTTCACTTCCTGGTCGATGCGGATGGCAGTGTCTTCGGAATAATCGCGGTGCTGGGCGATTTCGCGGCCCAGGAAGATGGCTTCCTCTTTCTTGCCGTAGGCAAGCGGCCCCAGTTCGCTCATGCCCCACTCGCAGACCATGTTGCGAGCGATCTCGGTGGCGCGCTCGATATCGTTGCCGGCGCCGGTGGTGAGATGACCGAGGAAAATTTCCTCGGCGCTGCGGCCACCCATCAGCACGGCAAGCATGCCTTCAAGATAGCTCTTGGTATAGGTATGTTTGTCGTCGATGGGCAACTGCATGGTGACGCCCAGGGCCATGCCGCGCGGGATGATGGTCACCTTGTGAAGCGGGTCGGCGCCGGGAGTCATCGTGGCCACCAGGGCGTGGCCGGCCTCGTGATAAGCGGTGTTTCGCTTCTCCTCCTCGGAGAGGATCATGGACTTGCGTTCGACGCCCATCAACACCTTGTCCTTGGACATCTCAAAATCGGCCATGGTGACGAGCTTGCGGTTCTGCCGCGCCGCCCACAACGCTGCCTCGTTCACCAGGTTCGCCACGTCGGCGCCGGAGAAACCCGGTGTGCCGCGCGCCAAGACCGAGAGGTCCACTTCTTCGCTGAGCGGGACCTTGCGCGTGTGCACGCGCAGGATCTCCTCGCGGCCCTTGATGTCCGGCCGAGGCACCACCACGCGCCGGTCGAACCGGCCAGGCCGCAGCAGCGCTGGATCGAGCACGTCCGGACGATTGGTGGCGGCAATCAGGATGACACCTTCGTTGGACTCGAATCCGTCCATCTCCACTAGTAGCGCGTTCAAAGTCTGCTCGCGCTCGTCGTGGCCGCCGCCCAGGCCCGCGCCGCGATGGCGGCCGACGGCGTCGATTTCGTCGATGAAAATGATGCAAGGGGCGTTCTTCTTGCCCTGCTCAAACAGATCGCGCACGCGGCTGGCGCCGACGCCCACGAACATCTCCACGAAGTCCGATCCGGAAATGGAGAAGAAAGGCACGTTAGCCTCGCCAGCGATCGCGCGGGCCAGCAGGGTCTTGCCCGTGCCCGGGGGGCCCACCAGCAGCACACCCTTCGGAATGCGGCCTCCGAGCTTCTGGAACTTCTGCGGGTCCTTAAGGAAGTCGATAATCTCCTGCAACTCTTCTTTCGCCTCGTCGATACCGGCCACGTCCTTGAATGTGGCCTTCTTCTGCTGCGCGGTCAGCAGCCGCGCCCGAGACTTGCCGAAGCTGAGCGCTTTATTTCCGCCAGCCTGCATCTGCCGCATCATGAAGATCCAGAAGCCGACCAACAGGAACAGCGGAGCGGCATTGAGTAGGAAGGTCAGCCAGTCGCCACGGGTGACTTCTTTTACCCGGATCATGACGCCCTTCTCGCGGAGTTCCTTGGCGAGCTCCGGAGCAGACTCCTTGAAAATCGTGACGCGAAACTTGCGGGGTGAGTCACCACCACGCAGCTCGCCCTGCACCTCGTAGCTGTTGGGAGAGAGGTACAGCGTTACTTCCTTGACGTTGCCCTTCTCCACGTCCGCCATAAACTCGCCGTAACTCGGCTCCTGCTCGCGGGCCGATTGGCCGTTGGCTGACACCATCTTCCACAGCACTACGCCTAGCAAGATAATGAACATCCAGAAGAGAATTGTTTTAGCTGTCGAACTAGGATTCACTGGTTACCTCACCTGCCGAGCCTTTTTACTGCTCCGGAGAGCGTGCTTTCCCGCCGGTCCCGCGGCATCTGACTCGACCCTGGACAGACCAAGAATGACGTTGACGTTAAGGACGGTCGCGATACCAACACTGGCATTTGGGTAGGCCCTAGCCCCTCCTTAATTTAGATGCGCCAATGAAGCAAAGGTCTTAGCCCCTAGATCTATCTTTCTTTTCTGCAATTTACGCAACAGCACGACTATCACAGCGACTCCTCGAGGACGACTAACCCAGCCTTCGTGCCTTCCTGGACCGCGAATTCCTGGGCAACCGGTAGGCCGCGCACCCAGGCCAGCGCGCCAGCGCTAGTCAGCACCGGCCACCCGGTACGCTCCCGAAGGGCCACGCGCCTTACCAGCAGCAACCGCTTCAGCTTTTGGGCACGCCGCCGTCCGCGCGGCCGATAGGAATCACCCTGGCGCCAGTTGCGGAGAACCAGTGGTAAGCGCAGTAAATCCCGATCGAGAGCTTCCGCCTGTACCCTAGTGTCGCTCGCCGCGGGGGGCCAGTCAATGACTTTCAGGTGGAACCGCCGGCCGATTTCCGGAATAGAAATAGTTGCCGACCCCTGACTCCCAATCTCCACTAGGTATTGAAACGGCTGCCGGGCGCATCCGGTTTCATTGGGTTCCATCCGGGCTGCAACTCCCGCGCCTAGCGAAAAAACCAGGCGGTCAAAACTCCGTTCCACCACTACGCCTGCGGGTAAGTGGACGCGATGTCCGCTGCTGCAGGCCATAGCAAGATGAAGCACCTGCTCGACATGCCGTGCGGTCAATTGACGGCGATCGCCCTTCAGTTCTTCGAGAATTCGCCGAACCAGTCGCTTGGTCAGGGCCGTAGAAGGATTCGCGTCATTCTCCACAGCAGGCGCAGTGGCCCCGAGCGCAAGGGGATCCAGCAAGTCCGGAATGTGGATGGAAAGGCCTTCGGGAGTGACTTGAACCAGGGTCTGATAGCGTTTTGCGACCAGCATTGCCCAAAAGGTTTCGTCCTCGCGGGCGAGCGCGGCCAATTGGCCCAAGCGTTCCACGATACCAGGAGGAAATTCGCATTCGAGCAAGGGCACCAATCGGTGGCGGATGCGAGCCCGCAGCCGCGAAGTGTCCAAGTTGGTCTGATCCTCACGCCAGGCTTGTCCGGCGGCGAGGAGGTAAGCACGCAATTCCTGCCGGCGGATGTCCAACAGCGGTCTGACCACATGTCCCGCCACCGGGTAGATCGCCGCGAGTCCGGTGGGTCC
>QHYU01000099.1 GCA_003224235.1 Acidobacteriota bacterium | reverse complement strand
CAATAAACGTGATGCGGCTGATGCAGGCCGCCGTGTTGGTGAACGCCGGGTCGTAACTCATCATGCCGAACTCATTCGCGTTCACCTTGATCTGGCGCAGGTCCAGGGCGCGAATGGTGTTGTGGGTGATGGGAATCTCGTACTGTTTGCCCGTGCGGTTGTCGGTGAGGGTGAGCGTATCCCGGGGCACAGCAGCGGCCTCTTGGCTCGCAGCGAGCGGTGATGGCTTCACAGGGTTCATCTCTTGGGCCTCCCTTGACTCGTTTGGGACAGGGCCGGTGATGCGCAGAAGGCTATCCCGCGGGGATCGTGCCCTTTTGCCCATGAGCGAAGTTTATCACTCAAGTCGCACCCTGTGAGAGCGCAAGGGGCTCGAATTCAAACTTGCCGTCGCGTTCGCGCAGATACGCGGCCGGCACCTGCGGGTCGTGCCCAAATAGCGCCAGCCAGCCCTCACGGGCCACCACCGGAATCCACTTCTTCTTGTTCTCCAGAGTCGTCAGCGGGTACAGGTCGTAGGCCATGATCCACGGGTAGGGCAAGTGCGCCGTGGTCGGCACCAGATCCACAAAGGAAAACGCCGTCTTTCCTCCGCCGGAAAGCCTCACGCACTGCATGTCCCGCGTATGGCCCGGGACGCGGATCAACTCGACGCCTGGCGCGACTTCCCGGTCGCCTTCCAGCAGCCACCACTGACCCGCAGCTTCCACCGGCAGGAAGTTGTCGGGGATGTAGCTGGCGCGGTCGCGCTCGGTGGGCCGCTTGGCATGCTCCAGTTCGCCGCGCTGCACGACGTAGCGCGCATTGGGAAACGTCGGGATGAGCTTGCCGTCCACGCGGCGCGTATTCCAGCCGCAGTGGTCGAAATGCAGGTGCGTATTGATGACCAGGTCGATCTGCTCCGGCCGAACCCCATGCTGGGCAAGCTGCTCGGGTAGGCGCACATCGCCCTCGAAGGCAAAAATGTCGCGCTGCTTGGCGTCCCATTTATCCCCTGCGCCCGTTTCGATCAAAATCCACTTCCCCGCGGAGCGAATCAGCAGCGAGTTCATCGCCAGGCGGATGCGGTTGCGCTCGTCCGGGGGCGCCTTACGCTCCCAAAGCGGCCGGGGAATCACGCCGAACATCGCGCCGCCATCGAGACGAAAGTAGCCGTCGGTGAACAGATAGAATTCGAGGTCGCCGAGTTTCATCGTCTCTTGCCTCGACGTTTGATTGACGCTTGAGCCGAGCGGAATGAATACCTACCTGAACTGCAAAATCTCACATCAGAAAGTCCGCACTAATGTCCGCTGAATAGGGAAAAATAGGCTTCCTCGCCGATCCACTCCGCGATGTGCGCGCGTATCTCACCGAGAAACCGGAATTCGCCATCGAACTCATGAGCGACAATGCGCTGGTCTTGCCCATCGTAATAGCGGACGACGTAATGATTGACAGACACTGCTATCAGGTCGATGCCCCGGCTGTCTTCGAAGTCGAGTCCCATGTGAAACAGCAACTCAGCCAGCGTGTAATCCACGCTGCCGATGGCCAGAACCTGCGCGCCACAGCCGAGGGGACCATAGCGGCTCTCCATCAGGGCCCGGCCTCTCAATTCAGCCATGTTCGCCGCACCCTTTCCGTGCCTCGACCCCAAGTGAACCGAACGCCATGCCGCGGCAATTCGACCGGTCAGTGCCCCAAGCCGCGCGCTCGCCATCGGCCCCGGCCTCGCGCGATGGCAGAGTATGAGGAGTCATTCCCAGACACAACTCAAAGTTGCGCAGGACACCGAACCCGAACGCGTCGCAGCCAATCCAGATAGGCTTCCTCGCCGATCCACTCTGCGATGTGCGCGCGGGTCTCGCCAAGAAAGCGCCAGTCAGCATTAAACTCGTGCGCGACCGCGCGCTGGTCTTCCGCGTCGAAATAGCGGACCACGTAGTGACCGTCAGAGAGCGTCACCACGTCAATGGGGCGGCTATCTCCGAAGTCAAGCCCCAGTCGGAGCAGCAACTCGGAAAGCGAATAAACCACGCCATTGATGGTCAAGGTCTGCCCGCCACTGCCCAAAGGGCCATAGCGGCTTTCCATCAAAGCCCGGCCTCTCAACTCTCCCATGGATCGCTCACCCCTCCGGCGCCTCGACGCGCGGCCGCTTGAAGACCAAGTGCACGCCAATTGTACCGTAGGCCACGCCGTCTCGATTCGGCGCGATTAGCGGGGTCGAGCCAGCCAGTTCCCAACCGTCAGCGCCGGCCCCGTTGATCCACGTTTCCAGCCCGCTCACCATTCCCTCGGGCGTTTCCGAGAAAACCACCATCCGATCAAAGTATTCCCATTGCATGGTTTCACTCCCGTGGCGCGTCATTTTAACCGCGCCGAGGAAAAAATGCGCGCCTATTCACCATCGCGGTCAGCAACAGTGGTCGGCCAGCCAATTGGATACGGTCTTGAGCACGTCGCGGTTGAACTTAAGCTCGCCGTGATTGAACCACCGCGGAAGGTACCGGATCAAGCCGTGCTCGTGTTTCACGTCCGGCCGCAGGTCGGCAGTAATGTACCGCAGCTCCGCCCCTGGTAGCGCTGCCTTCAATCCGGCTGCGCCTTCGAGAATCGCCGGGATATCGCGCTCGGCGTACAGTAACAGACACGGGCGGTCGTGGCTGGGGACAGGGCCAAGGGCGTCGAGCAATTCAATTACGTAGCCGGAGTATGGTTCGCGCACACTCGGGCTGGGAAAATTCTCGAACATCCATTTCCCCTGCGGCGAAACCTGGGGAACCACCGCTGGCGAGACCGCCACCATACAATCCGCGGACGACATGAGAGCCAAGCGCCCGCCCAGACTCATGCCAACGGCAGCGGCGCGCCCGAATCGGCGAACATAGCGTACGCCCGCTTCCATCTCGTCACACATCGCCGGCCCGATGGCAGCCGAGTTCTCGCCATGCCCGCACAGGTCCATGGCGAGCGCCGCTACTCCCTTTTCAGCGATGACCGCCGACAACGCCAGCACGTGCTCCTTCGTTCCGCCGTAGCCGTGGCAGACAACCGTCCCGGCGCGCGGTGAGCCCGGCAAGAAAATGAAGGCGGGAATGACGTGGCCGTCAGGGGCACACAGGTCGGTCACCCGTTGAAAATTCATGGGCCAACTCCAGGGGAGCTCCGCATTGCCGAAATAGAGTCCATCGGCGGCGGCGTCACCAACGACAACGAATCCACCAAGCGCTAACTCGGGTGTCCGCTGGCGCCGGGCGCGGAACATTCGCGCGAAGGCGGAGGCACACAGCGCATAGAGCCGTCCTTCAGCCAGCCCCGGGGCGAGAGACAGCCGGGCGACGCTATCCAAAGGTCAGGGCGCGACGTCTCAACAGACGGGCGGGGAAGATCATCGCTGACTTGAGAGACTGTCTCATCAACCACTAGGCCTTGAGCACATCGACCAAATCTGCCAACGTCTTTACCGTCACATCGGGCGTAACGCCAAGCTCATCTCCAGGAGCCGCGGAGCGATTCACCCAGCACGTCCAGAAGCCAAAGGCTTTTGCGCCGATCACATCCCAGGAGTTGGAAGAAACAAAACCGATCGAGGTTTCCGACACGCTCATCCTCTGGGAGGCTAACTGATAGACACGAGGGCTGGGTTTATAGATCTTCACCTCGTCAACGCTAATGACGTGGGAGAACACTCCTTCGAGTCCAGCACTTTTCACGACTGCATGCAGCATTCGAGGGGAGCCATTGGACAGAATTGCCAGCGGGTAGTTGGATAGAGCTTTCAGCGCTTCCCGGACTTCGGTATAAGGGTCCAGGTGGAGATAGGCCTCCATCAACTGGGTACGCGTGGCCGGTGAACACGACAGATTTAGACTCTTGCATGCAAAGACGAGGGCAGACTCGGTCACCTGCCAGAAGTCTTCGTAACGTCCCATCAGGCTGCGGAGCCAGGTATATTCCAACTGTTTGGCCCGCCATCGCTGGCTTAGCGCGGCACCCTGATCCGGAAAGTTCTGATTGCAGGTAGAGATGACGGAATGAACGTCGAAAAGTGTTCCGTACGCGTCAAACACCAGGGCTTTAATCCGTTGACTCATCCCTTCTCGCAGCACCCTGTTTATCTGCCCTCAGGCGGATTTGCCCACTTGCTCTAATTTGGCTTCTAAGGCCGCCAAACGCTCCCTCAACTCTTTCTGCTGCTGCCAGCGGGCGGTCACGTCTTGCATGATGGCCGCCGCGCCCAGCAGTTCGCCTGTTGGAGCGTGAAGGAGGGCAATACTGAATTCAAGCGAGATGCGCCTTCCATCCTTCGTCATGGCCGGCACCGCGAGCAAGTCCCGGCCATACTTGGTTACGCCGGTGGCCATGACCCTACGATAGCCCTCCCAATGCCGACCCCGCTGGCGCTCCGGGACAATCAGATCCAGGGATTGCCCCACGGCTTCCTCGGCTCGGTAGCCGAACATGGCTTCGGCTCCCGAATTCCACAAGCGAATAATGCCGTCGCGATCTGAAAAGACGATCGCCACCTGAGTGTCTTCCACAATGCGTTGACACAACCACTCGTGCGTAACTGTCGGCGTCATACGACCCTCCAGGAGACTCGCCTGGTTGCTGAACACGTGTCATCCGGTTGATACCACATAGAGACAGCATCCCCTCGTCACTATTGGATTTTACTCTACTGGTTAAGAGATTCTCGTGGTCTTCCGAAGTGTGAAAATGGTCAGTGAGATTCTGCGAGAAGACTTGTAAATCCGCAGCGTAATCAGCCCAAATCGGCCAGCGAGTGCGGTGACATCCCATGAAATGTAGGAGCCCGCCGCAGCGGCTGGCGGATCAACGCTCTCCCGATCCTTCCTCGCCTCTCAAGCTGAGGACACTGAGCGGGCCGACGGCGGGGTTTGGGATTCTGCCTGCCTCAACACCCGCCGCAAAAGTTTGCCGGTGGGCGTCCGCGGCAGTTCATTCACGAAGACTACCTCTCGCGGCAATTTATAGGTCGCAATCTTGTCGCGACAGTATTCGATCAACTCGTCGGAGGCAACCGTGTGGCCGGGCTTGAGCACTACGAATGCCTTCGCGATCTGGCCGCGCACCTCATCAGGCACGCCGATCACGCCCACGTCAGCCACGGCTGGATGGGTGGCCAGCGTGGTTTCGATCTCCTCCGGCCCGATGCGGTAGGCCGAACTCTTGATGACGTCATCCTCGCGGGAGACGAACCAAAAGTGGCCCTCCTCGTCGGCATACACGTAATCACCTGCGCGGTTCCAGCCGTCCGGAGTGACGGCTTGGCGCTGTTTTTCGGGGTCGCGCCAGTAGAGCGTGCCCGTCGGCCCGCGAACCAGGAACCGGCCGATCTCGCCGGGCGCCGCGTCCCGGCCATCCTCGTTCACCGCTTTGACCTCGTATCCCGGCACGACCGTGCCAAACGAACCCGGCGTGGCGCGCATCTTGACCACGTTTGAGACGAAGACGTACATCATCTCGGTGGTGCCCAAGCCTTCAAAGATCTCCAAGCCGAACTTTTCCTTCCAGGCGTAGTACGTTGGCGCGGTCAGGCTCTCGCCCCCGCCAGTGCACACGCGCAGGCTGCTCAGGTCGTATTTCTTTTCGGCGCCGGGTACCTGCAGCATCTTGCGATACGCGGTGGGCGCCAGGGAAAGCACGGTAATGCGGTGTTTCTGGATGGTTTCAAACATCTTGTCCGGCTCGAACTTGGCGATGAGCGAAGCAGCGGCGCCGAAGCGCAGCGGGATGGTGGTGAAAGTGGAATAGCCCGCCCCGAATGCCAGTGGTGCTGAACCTCCGATGATGTCGTTCTCGGTGACCCGCCAGCCATACTTCCCGAAGGTATCGGGAATGATCAGCGTTTCTTCGACGAGGTGGACCGTGCCCTTGGGCCGACCGGTCGTGCCGGAGGTGTACAGCAACACCCCCACGTCATCGCGCGCCCGACGCACGGGGGCGAGTGTGGCCGCGCCGGATTGCAGCAGTTCGGCGTAAAGCCGGTAGCCCTTGGGCTTGAGTTCGGCCGGGTCGCCGCCGATGACGATGATATGCCGGATGGTTTTCAGATTCTCCCGCACGGCTTCGAGTTCAGCCAGAAGGGCGGCGTGGACAATGATGGCGACGGCCTCGGAGTCGTTGGCCACGTGGGCAATCTCAGCGCGGGAGAACAGAGGGGAAATGGGGGTGCACACAGCACCCAGTTTCAGGATCGCAAAATTGGCCACCACCGCCGGCGGGATGGTCGGGGTCCGCAGAAGAATGCGGTCGCCTTCGCCAATGCCCAGCTCGCGCAGCGCGTTCCCGAGTTTGTTGGCTTGGGCGGAGAGTTGGGCGTAAGTGATGCGCTGGTCTTCAAAGAGAAGAGCTGTGCGTTCCCCCCAGCCGCGAGCCACACCTTTGTCGAGCAATTCTTCAGTGGGGTTAAACCGTTCGGGGTAGGTAGCGAACTCCGGGAGCTTGTATACGCGCGTAGGCCACAGCTCACGCGGCGGCAAGTAATCGGCCATATCGACCTCGTCAGCGACTTGCGACTCTAGAGACGCCCTCACCGGCCAAAGTCAAAAGTTCCTCCAAAGCCTGCTCAACTCGAATCAACCCGCGCTGGGCGTCCGTGCGGGGGTAAACCAGGGTTGGGTAGCGATCACCCTCAAAGATGAGCAAGGCCGGAACGTTGGTGCCGAAGTCATCGACGAGTGCACCCTTGGCCCCGAACACTGGGCGCACGCTTGCATCTGGGCCGCTGACCGATTTGTGGTAGATCGGGAACCGGTCTTTCATCCCAGCCACGTCGATCGCCTTGGCGTCGATGCCCTGGGCCTGCAATTTCTTGATGAGTTCCAGGGCGCGAGGAATGTCGCAGGGAAAGGCCTCGCCGGGCTTTTGCGTACTGCTGTAATAGAACTCCACGCGCTTGGGACCCTTCGCGGCGGCCGCCGCAGCCGCCACCTTGGTGAGTGCCGGGTCAGGTGGGACATATACCTTGCCGCTGTCCTCGAAGACTTCACACTCCGTCCAGCCCTCGAGGGTGATGGAGAGCGTGAAAGGCCACTCACGCTTCAGACACTGCCCGAGGTAGGCCTTCTGAAGATTCGGGTCGAGCGCCGGGCGGAGATGCTTACAGCGGATGCACAGAGATTGGGTATTATAGTGGGGCATAAACGCCTCCAGTTCTCAGTTTGCGCCGTTGCTTATTCATCTTTAGGCATGAACCGCAATCCCCATTCGCTCCCCGCGCCTACATGCCTTCAGCGATGAACTTCGGCCGGCTACCGACTAAATCACCCTTGGTGAGGGGATGCCCGCTGACAATTCTGCCGCGTACATTGCGCTGGATGGGGATGGGGCGGCAGACCGCATCCTTGCGGGCGCGCGGCGCCGGACGCGTCAGCCCGGGTCCAGAGATAGGCGTGTAATCTGGCTTCTCGGCAAAACCAGGCAACAAGTCGGGCTGGCCGTCGGCCGGTTCAGGCCCAGCAACACAAGCACCAGAAGCGGTCTCCAGTCGCCAGATTTTGCTGCACCCGGCACACTTGGTCTTGCCTTTAAAGTTCCAAAAAGGATACGGATCGAGAAAATTCTTTGTCTTACAACTGGGGCATGTGAGCAGCATGGCTATCTCCTCGTTGTCCCCTTAGATACACTCTTGCTCTTCAAGCCGGCGCAACTCTTCCGAACTCAGCCCAGCCAGTTTGCCCAAGATGTACTCGTTATCCGCGCCCACCGGTTTCAGCGCCCACTTGAGACGCGGCGGAGTAGCGGACATCATGTAGGCTGGGCCCTGGTGCATCAAATCGCCGAAGGTCTGGTCATCCAGCCACTGGACGGCGCCGCGCTCCTGCCAGTGAGGATGGTTGGCAACTTCTTTGGAGTTCCAGACCGGCTGGTTGTTGATGTTGGCCTTGTCCAGCAGTTCGGCAACCTGCTCCTTGGTCTTATCGGCCGCCCACTTTTCCAGCAAATCGTAGATTTCAATTTGGCTCTGGGGCTTTACCCGCGCGTCATGCTTGGCATACTTCTCCGCCGTCTTGCCATCACCAACGGTCTGACACAGGCGGACAAAGTCCTTATCGTCATAAGCGCTGACCAGGATGTAGCCCTCCTCTTGCTCTTGGGGATTCTCGGATTGCGGATAGGAGGACTTGCCGCACTTGATGATGCCGTGGACACACAACTGGGTATCCCAGTTGCCCCAGCGCTCGCGGACAATGCCGTGCCGGCCATACAGGGGCAGGGCGTACTCGAGTTGGCGCGTGACCCCGTGCACCTGCGAGTACTCGGTGAAGGTACCCTCGCCGGACACTTTGTCCCGCCAGTACAGCGCGGCCAAAATCTGTACCGCACCCATCATCCCGCCCCAGTAATCGGCCAGCCAGATGGTGTGCTTAGACGGAGCTCCGCCCATGAATTCCGGCTTGCCGGTCATGCCGAAGTTACCGCCCTGCGACTGACCAAGAATGTCGTAGGAGGCGCGCACGCGCCCCGGCCCCCAGCCGCCGAAGCCGCCCAGCCAGCAATACACCAGCCGGGGGTTGATCTTGCTCAGTTGTCGGTAACCGATCCCCCAGCGCTCGAAAGTGCCGGGGCGATAGTTCTCCACCACCACATCCGATTTGGCGGCCAGTTTCTTTACGATCGCCTGACCCTCGGGGCGGTGGAAGTCACATGAAATGAAGTACTCGTTCGGATTCGCACCGAGAAACCCCAGGCCGGTCCCGCGCTCTGGCACCCAGCGCGAGAGCGGATACAGGAACGGCTCATTGAAGGGCGTGGTATGGCGCATGGCCTCGCCGCGCCGAGGCGCCTCAATCTTGATTACCTCGGCACCCAGCTCGGCCAAATAGGAGGCGCAGGACGGACCGAGGATGTACTGCGTACAGGAGAGCACGCGGCAGCCCTTCAGCGCCTCAGGCTTGCCGAAAGCCTTCTTGAAGTCGAATGTCTGGTGGCAGAATTCTTCAAAAGTTGGCTGCTTTGCCTGAGCAGCGCCAGCGGTTTCCTGAGCCATTGTATTCCTCCTACGTCAGATAACTTTCGCCTGTTTCAGCCGCGTAAAGTCTTCGCGGTTGAGGCCGAGTAGTCGGCGATAGACATCCCCATTGTCGTAGCCGGTCGGGCGGCCGAGCCACTTGAGCCGGCCCGGAGTCTTCTGCTGCAAGAAGGGGGTCGTGCCATACAGGATCTTGCCGTAGTGCGGTGAGTCGTACTCGCCGACGTGGCCGCGATACTTGAAGTGAGGATACTCGGCCACCTCGTTCACGTAGAGCACGCCGCCGGAGGCCACCTGCTGCTTCGAGAGTTTGCGCTCGGCCTCGCTGCGGGGGTTGTCCTTCAGCCACTCGCCCAGCATCGTGTACGTTTTCACTTGCATGTCATGCGCCAGCCGGTCCGCGACTTCACGCAGGTGTGGATCGCCGAGGATGTCTTCCTCGACCGTGGGGTACTCGTCGCCGACCGTGCGCCAGATGCGGTACCACAGCCGGTCGTGGCCGCCGCCGACCATCATGTAGCCGTCTTTGCAGGGGTTCACAGCGTAGATGTTGATTGCCAAGTCCCAGTTACCGTAGCGCGGGCGGATGCTGCCGTCCATTGAGTGCCAGGCCCAGTTGTAGTCCAGAATGCGGATGATGGCTTCGGCCGCCGTAGCTTCGATGAACTGGCCCTGGCCGGAGACATTCTCGCGGTGAAGCACCGCGGCGAGAATACCCATTGCCGCCGATGTCCCGCCCACGTGGTCGGCCATCCACAAAGCGGAGCGGGTGGGCTGCCCGCCGAATTCCTTCGGATCGCCGGTGCCGTGGACAAAGCCGCAGGCTGCCTGCGCCACCGGGTCGAGCATCCCCGGCTTGTCTTTCAGCGGACCCCACTGGCCCCGCTGCCCGACCCAGCAGTAGATCAGCCGAGGATTGGTTTCGCTTAGCTGGCGATAGCCGATGCCCCAGCTATCCCACTGGCCGGGCGGGGCATTTTCGATCACCACGTCGGACTGCACAGCCAACTTCTTAAGGATTTCGCGGCCTTCCTCGGTCTCCAGATTGAGCGTAATCGAAAGCTTGTTGCGCATCTCGTGCAGAAACTGCCCGCCGACTTCCTCGCCAGTCTCCTTGTCGCGGAACATGTACTGCCGCCTGCCGAACGGGGTGTTCTGGCGCAGGGGATCTCCACCCAGCGGCTCGACCTGGATGACTTCAGCGCCCAATTCAGCCAACAGCGAAGAGCACCAGTGCCCGATCATCATGCGCGTGGAGCAATCGAGCACACGCAGGCGTGAGAGCGCTTCCGGCTTCTCGAAATTGTGCTCCTGGCGCACAATGGATTCGAGGAAAAGCGGATACTCCTTGGCCTGCTCGGAGAGCCCGGCATACACCTCCTCGGGCTTCGAAATAGGAATGGCCGGCCACGGTGCCACTTTGGGGGTAGCCATTTCTTACCTCCTGTGCATGTCGGACGTCTTCATCGCCATACCTACGCGGCGGGTCCGGCCCCGTGGGGACTACTTGGGTCGGTAGCACGCGTATATGCTCGCCTCTGAAATTTGTCAAGATGTTTTTTTGTGGTGTCGGTCCCAAAAAAGATCGAGGCGCCCGCGAAAGCAGTAGGAAACGCTTTGCGGGCAAGCATCGCGCACTCACGATGCGCGGCTACAGTGGTTCGCCGGCGGGTTCCCTAGCAGTGTCGACAGCGCGCTGCCCAAGTAAGTGAGAGTCGATGAAGCGGCAGTAACGCCGTTATTCACTCAAGCTGGGACTGGAGGATCAGTCCCAGAGGAAACTATACCAGCGGAGCAGCAAGCTAATTAGGCGTGGACAGCGGCATTTGGATTCCCACGGCGTGCAAGCGCCGGCCCAGGGCGCTCTTCGCGTACTCGATCATTTCATTGCGCAGCCGCTCGGGGGTGTACCCAGGCCAAGCAACCTCCAGATGCTTCCCACCGTAGTAGCTCATTTCTCCCCCTGGAGGTGTCATGGTCTTCTCGATCAGCGGAAGGGATTCCTCAATCGCCGAGTGGATCACGGGCACAAACCGAGCCGGGTCTTGCCTGACCATGTCGCGCAGGTATCTCACGGCGAACAACACATGCCGCGACTCGTCCCGCGTTGCGGCAGTGAAGCCTTTGTAGTAGCCCCAAGTCCGTCCCCACCGCCGCGCCCCCTCAAGCTGGTAGCGCATGCCAGTCAGAAACATGGCGCCCTCGACCACTAAATGGTATACGGTCACGAATTTTGCCGAAGCTTCGAGATCCGTGGGGTGCGAAGCCAGCCACTGCGCTTGCGCGGGCAGCCACTTATAGAAGAAGTAGTCATACGCTTCGTTTTCGTGCGGCTTAATCCCTATCTCCTCGACAAGCTCATCGAGGTTCGCGGCGGAGGTGCCTACGACCTCGCGCCAATAGCGGTCGAAGAAAATCGTGTGCCGCACCTCATCCGCTAACTGGGTGGCAGCAAAGGCCTCCACCTCCTTATCGGGCGCAGCCCAGACGAAGGGAGCCAAGAGACCTGCTACGCGTTCCTCGCCGTCAAAAAACATTCGCATGCTCCAAATGCGCCGCCTCTTCGCCTCGGGCGACAAAAATTCCCACTCCTGTTTGTCGCGGGAAAAGTCCAGCTCATCGGGCGACCACGCCTGTTTCACCGCCTTGCGGTATAGATCGAGATAAGACGGCAGATTCTCTAGTCCGCGATCGACGATGCTTAGCACGTCGTCGATGTACAGGCTATCCATGGCCCCAAGCGGGGCGCCGCCGATTTGCTGTTCGATTAAATCATCGCTGATCTGTCGGACCTGGAGCATTGCACTCTCCCTCCCCCCATTTATTTTATGTCGTGGCTGGGACTTTATCATCGCAAAATCGAGAAGTCAACACGGCGAGAATCAGCGCAAATTGGCAGTCGGAGCTTGTAATCTCAACATCCCATTTCCAGACTCGACAGGCGCGCCCTCCCTGCATCCATTTCGGACTGCGACCTCCAGGTTCAGGTTTGCGTTGACCGCCCGACTGGTGAAACACATCGAACTTAGGAGGCTCACGCCGCCTTTACCTGTAAGCGGTAATGGGTTCGCCTTAAGAGAATCGGATTAGACTCCGAATGGGGGATCGCCTTGGTCACTACCGGGCACAACGGCACGGCTCCTTCGATTTTCCGCCGTGCCGATTAGTGCCCTCGCGAGTTCAGGCAACTATCGCCACCAGGAACTCTGACGTAACGTCCTGCTGGCCCGACCTCACTGGCCTCTGGCCGCGATGAATATCCCCCTGTTCGCCTCTCCAACCTTCCCGTAGATCCCGGCTAAGTCGGTCTATGCCGCCCTCGCCGGTATCTTGGGACGACGTGCTGCCAACTCGCAAAGCAGTGCGATCGCCGCCAACACTGCCGCGGTGTAGAAAGCGTACTCGTAGTTGTGGTATTTGTCGAAGAACTTGCCTCCGATCCTCGGGCCGATGATCCCGGCAGCCCCCCAGGCCGTAAACAGCAGGCCGTAGTTGATGCCCGCATTCTTCGTTCCCCAGAAATCTGAGGTGGTGGAGGCATTCACCGAGAGCTGAGTGCCGTAGCAGTAATACACCACGAACACCATCACATACAGCAGCGTCACATTGCTGCCCACCGCGTACAGGATGGGCATCGCCACCGCTGAGATCGCAATCATTAAACGCAAGGTGTTGAGGCGGCCGAGCGTGTCGGACAGCCAGCCCGAAAAGATCCGCCCCGAGGCGTTTCCAATTGCACCCACGAGGAGGGTCATGGTTTGCAACGCGGTACTCGGTATGCCTTGGCTCCTGGCAAAGGGTACGAGCTGGCTGATGACCATTAAGCCCGCCGAGGTGCCCAGAGCATAGGCCACCAACATGAACCAGAAGGCGGGCGTTTGCAGCACCTCGCCTGGACTGAAGTCATAGGTGGTGGCCGCGGCCTTGGCGGCTGGCGCAGGGGTCCATCCGGGTGGTTTGTAACCCGCTGGGGGATTCTTTAGGAGGAAAGATCCGATCATCGTCATGACCAGGAAGATGCCCCCCAAGATCATGAAGGTGGATCGCCAGCCGAAGTTCGGGATGAGGTAGAGGTTGGAAAGGGGCCCGAAAATGGCGGATCCGCCACCGTACCCCGCCACCGCGAGCCCGACTGCGAGGCCTCGTCGATCGGGGAACCATTTGGCCATTACGGGAATCGGCGTGGCGTAGCCAAAGCCGTTGCCGATCCCGCCGAGCACACCAAAACAAATGTAGAGGTAGTTCAAGCTGGATGTGTAAGCACAGAGGAAGAACCCGATGCTAACCAGCAAGCCGCCCGTGATCGAGACCCAGAAAGGCCCATACCTATCTTGAAGCCGCCCGGCCACGATGAACGAGATGGCAAACACGACCACTGCATAGGTGAACACCATGGAGGTATCCGCCCGCTTCCACGGAACCGAGCGCGAGATTCATCATAAGCCCGCCCGCCACCCGCCACCACCGGCTGATATAACCTGTGGGGGCTGGTATAGCAGTGGGTTCTGCATACCTACTTTGTTGGGGAGTAGCCATGGCTAATCCTCCTTCTTAGTTGGTGTGGTGACCGTAGTACAAGTCGGCCCTCCACGCGGCCCGTTGCATATAGATAAGTGTTTCCTCTGCGGATCGTCCTCCGAGTGTCAAGATGCGCCAGCGGAGTCACCCCTGCGTAAGTGCTCCGCTGGCTATTCCCCACGTCTAGACCCCTCAGAACGTAAAGATCGTTCCGAACTCGAACCGCAGGTCATGCTCCTCGCGAGACCGATTGCCCCGAAAGAGCGGGAGCAAGATCGTTGCGCCTGCGGGAGTTGTGCCCGTCACGGCGCGGGTCCGATAGAGTGATTGCTCGACGGCAAAGGTCACCCAATTGTTCAGCTTGTAGGCCAACTGGGCGGAAGCCAAATCGCTCTTGACGCGGTTGCCAGTACCCGCGGCCGTAAACTTCCGAACGTCTCGCGCCTTGGCGAAGTCGATCCCGTAGTGCAGGTAAAGCGTCCAAGCGTTGTTTCGGCCGCTGGGATCTGCGCTAAAAATGCGGGAAAGCGGCAAGCCGAGGTTGACGAAACCTCCCGAGGAACGCACCGGACGTTGCGGTACCACCACCGGGGCTCCGCTTGCGTCGGTTGCAAACTGCAAAATAGGTGCCGAACCGTCTATGTTACCGCTACCCCCTGCGGACACGACGCCGGATAATCCGGTCGGGTCGTTGAAGGGGGAGAAAAGCTGTCCACCGAAATAGAACCGCAGATCCTCGCCGTTATAATACTTGGCGATCAGCGTGGCGTATCGAGTCGGCACTTGGACTTCAGCGGTGTAGCCGTTCCGACTGCTTCGCGCACTCGCCCCGTTGGGGAAAGCCGCCTGGAAAGCGGCAGGTACATCTGCGGCACGGACGATGACCCGGCGCTCTCCCTGCATGGCACTAAAGATGAGCTGTGCGGGAGGAACGCCGTCGGCTGTGTCGAGCCTGAACTGCGTGACGATACGGCCCTGTACTTCGGGGCGTCCGGAATCAACGCCCTGCCGCTCGCCGAAACCAAGTTGGAGGCCGAGGGCGGCGCCGGCATCAGGACCGCCGGGCAAATTGCCGTAGCTTGGGAGGACGACGGCAACCTCTGGCTGAAACTTTACGCTGCGGGATCCCCCCGCGTTGTAGGTGAACCCAAAGCGTGCCTGTGGGGCGCGTTCATAAAGCGTGCCAAACCCAACACCCAGGCCAGTTGTTTCCAGCAAACTGGGCAAGGTGGACGAAGCAAACGGTGTCCAGTCTTGGCCGAAAAGCGCGTGGATCCCGACATGCTCGGAAGCTGCATAATCCACGCGCGCCCACGCGAGGCGGATCCCTGCCATGCTGGACCGAATGGTGGAGATGTTCCGGTTACTTGCGCGGCTAAAGTTTCCTTCGAAGTCGAACTCGAAGCGGCCGGTGATGGCCACCTTCGGAGAGGGATCGACCCATTCGAAGTTGCTGCCGAGACGCATAGCACGGGCCTTGAGGTGGAATTCATGGACAGAGTCCGGTCCTGTATCAAAACTTCCGCCCAGCCCGGGGGCAATAAATCCTGGCAGCGGAAAGTCATCCCCCTTCGGGGACGAACTGTCCCAAACCACGCTGGTCTTGAAAAAGCCGTAAGGTTTCAGTCTTACGGGCCCCACCTTGAGGTCCGGGACCAGTCCTTCGCGCTTCGGAGGATCCACGGGGAAGACTCGGATCGGCGCTACGGCCGGAATCACCGGTGCCGGCGCTGGCTTCTGTGCCGCCTGAGCATCCGGGCTGGCGACGCTACCCCCAGAACTCGCCGGCAAGCGCAAGACCGCCGGGACAATGCGAGCGCGGGCCGCGCCATCCGCGGAGGCCTGTACGACGGCAGATCCCACCGTCTGGTCGTAATCGGCTTGAGTGATAATGCCCTTGGACAGCAGCAGGCGGGCCAGCCGCCCCTCAGCTTCGTCGGCTGTCGAGGCCTGACTGACCATAGCCGCTTCGTCGTCGGTCAGGATCCCCTTTGCCTGCAGTACACGAACCAGTAGATTCGACGCGGGCTTGCGGTCATTCTGCTGCTGCGCCAGAACCGTGCCAGCGAGCACGAGAGCCGCAAACACAGCGAGCATGATGTGCAGCACCTTCCTCAGAATCGCGTTCCTCATTTGCGAAACCTCCCCTGCGGAATTGTGGGCGGTAGGCATTTGCTAGTTCGATGGAAAGCCACACCCTGTACGACGGTGAACAAGCCCTAGATGGGCACGTAAATACTCGTCCCGAGAGCAATTGTCAAGCGACCATTTTTCCAACGGGCTAGTACTGGAAAGGGCCAGACATGCCGCTGTTCCTAGGGGGACGGCCGGCAAAATTCCTCAATTCACTGACGTTGCCAGTCTTGAAGATCAAAGGTTTTCTGCTCCCTGGAAAATAATCGGGGAACGCATTGATTCATGGAGGCTTAGCTGTGGGGGCAGCTCAGGCTAACCATTTTCATCGTTCGCTGTGGGCAGAATGCTCATGAACAACTGCCCTCGCAGCTCCCACCGGGAATTAGAAAACCTCGTTGACAAATCACCGTCCTGGGCATATATGACGCGCCCATAGGGGACCGTCCGTAAGCATAAACGGCTCCCAGGCGCGCGGGTTAGTATGCGCTTAGGGGCAGGGCCGTGAGAGGGCAGGATTACACGCGGCGAATTTGATCCGGTTTGAGGAAAGACGGAACATCCTGGGCCATCACTCTGGGTCATCCCTTCGGAAGCGGGCTCGATCTTTGGGGTCAGGCTCTAAAAGGAGTGAACTATGACTTGGACTCAGGTTTACGTCCTGTGGGGTAATTGGTGGCTGACCACACTGCTGGCGGCTCTACCGATTATCGTGCTGTTCACCTTGCTGGCCGGCTTGCGTGTCAAGCCCCACTGGTGCGCGATTGCCGGCGCCGCCACGGCCGTCGTGGTGGCCGTGCTTTTCTTCAAAATGCCGGCCGCGCTCGCGGGAATGACCTTTCTATATGGCGTCGCCTTCGGCATCCTGAAAATCGCCTGGATTGTGCTGGCCGCCGTCTATCTCTACGACATCTCGGTGCACACCGGTCAGTTCGAGATCATGAAGGAATCGGTCGCGGGGATCACCGCCGACCGCCGGTTGCAGCTACTACTGGTGGCCTTTTGCTTCGGCGCGTTCATTGAGGGTGCGGCTGGGTTCGGCGCTCCGGTGGCTATCGCCGGCGCCTTCATGATCGGCCTGGGCTTCAAACCGTTCCACGCCGCGGCGCTCAACCTGATCGCCAACACCGCGCCGGTGGCCTGGGGCGCCATCGGCACGCCAATCCACACTCTTGCGGCCGTCACTGCGCTGCCGGAGTCCGACCTGAATGCCATGGCCGGCCGCATCCTTCCGTTCACAGCGGTCATCGTTTCCTTCTGGCTCGTGCGCGCTATGGTGGGCTGGAAGGAAACCTTTGAGGTGCTGCCCGCCATCCTGGTCGTGGGGTTCTCCTTCGGACTGGTGCAGTTTTACTGGTCGAATTATGTAGACAGCAACCTCGTTGACATCATGGGCGGCGTGGCCTCGCTGGCCGCCACGGTGATCTTCCTACGCTTCTGGCAACCCAAGACCATCTACCGGTTCGAGGACGAACGCGCCGAGTACCAGCGCACGGGGCACACCAAACACACTTACACCGCGGGGCAAGTGCTGAAGGCCTGGATGCCCTTTGCCATTCTCTCGATCTTCGTGCTGGTCTGGGGGCTGCCTAAGGTCAAGCTGGCGATGAACAAGGCCACCACGCCGGCATTCTCGG